>NZ_VJZZ01000001.1:0-325324 GCF_009659535.1 Aggregicoccus sp. 17bor-14 | reverse complement strand
ACAACATCGCCATCGAGGTGGAGCTCATCACCCCCATCGCCATGGAGAAGGAGCTGCGCTTCGCCGTGCGCGAGGGCGGCCGCACCGTGGGCGCCGGCGTCGTGGCGGACATCATCGCGTAATTCGGGGTTATCCCGGCCCTTCTGGCATCCGCAGCGTAGGCGGATGTCAGAAGTTGAAGATTCGTCCTTGCATCCACCGGGGCGCGGTGGTATTTGCCGCGCCCCTTCGTCTGCACCAACGGCTCTGTGACATCCAGGGGACGTGGTTTCGAGCGCCTCCGTTTGTAGGGGCCGTCAAAGAGGTTTTTCCGAATGGCGACACAGAAGATTCGCATCCGGCTGAAGGCGTACGACTCCAAGCTCCTGGACCAGAGCGCGGGTGAGATCGTCGAGACGGCCAAGCGCACGGGCGCCAAGGTGGCCGGTCCGATCCCCCTGCCGACCCGCATCAACAAGTTCACGGTCCTTCGTTCGCCGCACGTGGACAAGAAGAGCCGCGAGCAGTTCGAGATCCGCACGCACAAGCGCCTGCTCGATATCCTCGAGCCGACCCAGCAGACGCTGGACGCGCTGATGAAGCTGGATCTGTCCGCGGGCGTTGACGTCGAGATCAAGTCCTAGAGAGCAGGGCCGGCGCGGCGCAACTCCCGCCGACCCGCCTGAGGAAAGAGCCATGGCGAAGTTTGACGTAGTCGATCTGGATATGAAGAAGGTCTCGGAGATCGAGCTCTCCGACGACGTGTTCGGCGCTGCCCCGAACAAGAACCTCTTTTACGAGGTTGCGAAGATGCAGCAGATCAACCGTCGTCGCGGCACGGTCGGGGTGAAGAACACCTCGCTCGTGAGCGGTGGCGGCAAGAAGCCCTGGAAGCAGAAGGGCACTGGCCGCGCTCGCCAGGGCTCGATCCGCGCTTCCCACTGGGTCGGTGGCGGTAAGGCGATGGCTCCCAAGAGCCGCGACTACTTCTACCGTCCGCCCAAGAAGGTGCGCCGCGGCGCCCTCCGGGCCGCGCTCAGCCTGCGCGCCTCCGAGAAGACCCTGATCATCCTGGACGGCTTCAAGCTGGACGCGCCGAAGGCGAAGCAGGCCTTCGAGACGCTGACCAAGCGCCTGAAGCTGGCGGATGCCCTGGTCATCGAGGAGAAGGGCAACGAGAACCTGCACCGCAGCGTGCGGAACCTCGCCAAGTTCGACGTGCTGCCTCCCGAGGGCCTGAACCTCGAGAGCGTGCTGCGTCACAAGCACCTCGTCATCACGTCCGCGGCCGCGAAGGCCCTCGAGGGGTCGCTCTCATGAACATCAACGACGTCGTCAAGGGTCCGCTGATCACCGAGAAGCTCGATCAGGCCCGCGAGAAGTTCCGTCAGTACTCCTTCATCGTGGATCGCAAGGCCACCAAGCTGGACGTGGCCCGCGCCGTCGAGACCCTCTTCAAGGTCAACGTCGAGGCGGTCCGCACCAACGTCGTGCGCGGCAAGATCAAGCGCGTCGGCAAGAGCATTGGCAAGCGCCCCAACTACAAGAAGGCCGTCGTGACCCTCAAGGAGGGTGACAAGATCGAGCTCTTCGAGGGAGGGGCGGTCTAAGGCGCGCGCAAGCGCACCGAGGAACCGCCAGGAGACCACCATGGGCATCAAGAAGTTCAAGCCGACCTCCGCCGCCCGCCGCTTCATGACGGCGTCCGACTTCGCGGACATCACCAAGAGCACGCCGGAGAAGAAGCTCACCAGCTCGCTCTCCAAGAGCGGCGGCCGCAACGTGCACGGCCACATCACCCGTCGTCACCAGGGTGGTGGTCACAAGCGTCGCTACCGCGAGATCGACTTCAAGCGCCTGGACAAGGACGGCGTGCCGGCCAAGGTCGTGGGCGTGGAGTACGACCCGAACCGCACCGCCAACATCGCGCTGCTGCACTACGCGGACGGCGAGAAGCGCTACATCCTCGCCCCCGTGGGCCTGGCCGTCGGTGACACGCTGTTCGCGGGTCCCACCGCGGACATCCGTCCCGGCAACAGCCTCCCGCTGCAGAACATCCCGGTGGGCACGGTCATCCACAACATCGAGCTCCACCCGGGGCACGGTGCGCAGATGATCCGCTCGGCCGGCAGCTGGGGCCAGCTGATGGCGAAGGAGGAGCGCTACGTTCAGGTGCGCCTGCCCTCCGGCGCCGTGCGCAAGGTGCTGCTCGAGTGCCGCGCCACCGTGGGCCAGCTCGGCAACATCGAGCACGAGATCATCCGCGTCGGTAAGGCCGGTAAGAGCCGCTGGCTCGGCATCCGTCCCACCGTCCGCGGTCTGGCCATGAACCCCGTCGACCACCCGCACGGCGGTGGCGAGGGCAAGTCCGGTCAGGGTAACCCGCACCCGGTCTCGCCCTGGGGCAAGAAGACCAAGGGCCTCACCACGCGCACCAACAAGCGCACCGACAAGTTCATCGTCAGCGGGCGCCGTCAGGGCCCCCGCAGCCAGTAAAGGATTTGATCAATGGCTCGTTCGATCAAGAAGGGTCCGTTCGTCGACCAGCACCTCGCCAAGAAGGTCGAGGCGATGCTGGCGGCCAACAAGAAGGCGGTCGTGAAGACGTGGTCGCGTCGCTCCACGATCCTGCCTGAGTTCGTCGGTCACACCTTCGCGGTGCACAACGGGAAGAAGTTCGTCCCGGTGTTCGTCACGGAGAACATGGTGGGTCACAAGCTCGGTGAGTTCTCGCCGACGCGTACGTTCGGCGGGCACTCGGCGGAGAAGAAGGTCGCCAAGGCTCCGGGTAAGTAGAGCTCGCAGGGCGAGCTTCGCCCACTGAGGAGATGACGATGGAGTCGACTGCACACCTGCGTAACCTGCGCATGGCCCCCCGGAAGGTCTCGATGGTGGTCGCGCTTGTCCGGGGCAAGCCTGTGGAGGCTGCCCTCAACATCCTGCGCTTCACCCCGCGCGCCGCTGCGCGTCCGGTGGAGAAGCTCATCAAGAGCGCCGTGGCGAACGCCACCGACCTGTCCAAGGGCCAGGTCGACGTGGACACGCTCTACGTGAAGACCATCTCGGTCGACCAGGGCCCCACCCAGCGCCGCTTCATGCCGCGCGCCATGGGCCGGGCCAGCCGCATCAACAAGAAGTCCAGCCACATTCACGTGGTGCTCGCCGAGGCGAAGAAGAAGTAGCCCCCGAAGCGCCGATCACGTCACAACTTCTGAAGGAGAAGCACGTTGGGCCAGAAAGTTCATCCGATCGGGTTCCGCCTCGGGGTCATCAAGACCTGGGACTCCAAGTGGTTCGAGCACAAGAACTACGCGCAGTGGCTCCATGAGGACATCCGGATCCGCGAGTTCGTGAAGAAGTCGCTCAACCACGCGGGCGTCTCCAAGGTGGAGATCGAGCGCGCGGCCAACAAGGTGAAGGTCAACGTGCACACCGCTCGGCCGGGCATCGTGATCGGCAAGCGCGGCGCGGGCATCGAGACCGTGAAGAAGGACCTCCAGCAGTTCACGAAGAACGAGGTCTTCCTCAACATCGTCGAGGTCCGCAAGGCCGAGACCGACGCGCAGCTGGTGGCCGAGAACATCGCCACCCAGCTCGAGCGCCGCATCGCCTTCCGCCGCGCCATGAAGAAGGCCCTGCAGACCGCCATGAAGTTCGGCGCCAAGGGCATCCGCGTGGCCTGCTCCGGGCGCCTGGGCGGCGCCGAGATGGCGCGCTACGAGTGGTACCGCGAGGGCCGCGTGCCCCTGCACACCCTGCGCGCGGACATCGACTACGGCTTCGCCGAGGCGAAGACCACCTACGGCAAGATCGGCTGCAAGGTGTGGATCTGCAAGGGCGAGGTCCTCCCGGGCAAGGGTGGCCAGGCCGCGCTGCCCACCAACCGCTAATTTCCGCTCGAGGGTCGCTCTCCGGAAGGGGAGCGCCCCGGCGCTCGAAGGACGACCACGATGCTTCAGCCTGCTCGTACCAAGTACCGCAAGATGCAGAAGGGCCGCATGCCTGGGAAGGCATACCGCGGCAGCAACCTCACCTACGGTGAGTTTGGCCTGATGACCCTGCAGCCGGGTTGGCTGACCAGCCGGCAGATCGAGGCGGCCCGTATCGCCATGACCCGCCACGTGAAGCGCGGCGGCAAGATCTGGATCCGCGTGTTCCCGGACAAGCCCATCACCAAGAAGCCCGCCGAGACCCGTATGGGCACCGGCAAGGGCGGCGTGGAGTACTACGTGGCGGTGATCAAGCCCGGCCGCATCCTCTACGAGATGGAGGGCATGACCAAGGACGTCGCCACCGGCGCCCTCAAGCTCGCCCAAGCGAAGCTGCCCGTGCTCACCAAGATCGTCCACCGCAGCGAGCTCTCGCTGTAGCCGAGCCGCGGGGGGGCCTGATAAGGGGCCCCCCGGAGCTCCACCGGAGAAGAAGAACATGGCGACTGCCAAGGAACTGAAGGAACTGTCGGGCGAGGAGCTGGCGAAGCGCGCGTCCGAGATGCGCGAGACGCTGTTCCAGGACCAGCTCAAGCGCCGCACGGGCTCGCTGGACAGCCCGGCGGAGCGCACCGCGCACCGGCGCGACCTGGCCCGCATCCTCACCGTCCAGGCCGAGCAGGCCCGCGCGGCGAAGGCCAGCAAGTAGGCTCAACGGTGCCGCCCCCGGTGACGGGGGCCCACGGCACGGGGCGCTTTCGGCGAGGAGCCGGGTGCCCAGACTGACAGGCGAGATTCACGATGGCTGAAGCGACCCAGACCCCCGCTGAGAAGACCACCACCCGCGGCCGTCCCAAGACGCGCGTGGGGATCGTCACCTCGAACAAGATGCAGAAGACGGTCGTCGTCACCGTCTCCCGCCGCACCGCGCACCCCCAGTACGGGAAGATCATGAACGTGCGCGAGAAGTACAAGGCGCACGTCGAGGACCACGACTACCCCGCCAAGGTCACCATCAACGAGGGTGACCGGGTGCGCATCGCCGAGACCAAGCCGGCCAGCAAGGACAAGCGCTGGCGCGTGGTCGAGGTGATCGAGAAGAGCAAGGGCATTTAGTTGCGCGCACGGGCCCTCCGCCCAGGCCGGTAGACCGGCCGGTAGGGGAGGGCCCCGTCTGCTGCCGCACGCCGCCGCCCGCCGGGAGGTGGTCGGCGCGTTCGTAGGTTCCGAAGAGGGAGATTCTCAGATGATTCAGATGCAAAGCGTGCTCGACGTTGCCGACAACTCGGGCGCCAAGAAGGTGTTCTGCATCAAGGTGCTGGGCGGCTCGAAGCGCAAGTACGCCTCCATCGGCGACGTGATCGTCGTCTCCATCCGCGAGGCGCTGCCGAACTCGAAGGTGAAGAAGGGTGACGTGGCCAAGGCCGTCATCGTCCGCACCAAGCGCGAGCTCGGCCGTCCGGACGGCAGCTACATCAAGTTCGACGGCAACTCCGCGGTCCTCATCAACAAGGACCTGGAGCCCATCGGGACCCGCATCTTCGGGCCGGTCGCCCGCGAGCTGCGCGCCCGCAAGTTCATGAAGATCATCTCGCTCGCCCCCGAGGTCCTGTAGTCCCGGGATCCCCCTGAGCGGCGCTCGAGCGAGTCGCTCACAAGAGAGAAAAAGCCATGCAGAAGCTCAAGGTTGGAGACACGGTTCAGGTCATCTCGGGCGCCGAGCGCTCGGAGAAGAGCCCGGCCAGCAAGCGGGGCAAGGTCCTCAAGATCGACCGCGAGGCCGAGCGCGTCACCGTCGAGGGCGTGCGGATGGTCAAGCGCCACACCCCCAAGAGCGCCCGGAACCCCGAGGGCGGCGTCATCGAGAAGGCCGGCACCGTGGCCCTCTCCAACGTCCAGGTCGTCTGCGCCAAGTGCGACAAGCCGACCCGCGTGGGCATCCGCGCTGACGGGGACAAGAAGAAGCGGTTCTGCAAGAACTGCGACGCGCTGATTGACTAGCGGTCGTCACTAGGGCATGTACGCGCTCCCTTCCGCCTACCCGGGCTGGAGGGGTGGGCGGGCAGGCGTGCGCGAGGGTCCGAAGTTTCCTCGGACCCTCTGGTGTTTTGAGAGTTCTCCATAGCGGTAACTGATCGGCGCGGCTGGGTTCAACGACGGCGCTCCGAAGCAGAGGAAAGCACGATGGCTGACGAGAAGACTGAGAAGGCAGCGAAGGCCCCGAAGGAGAAGAAGGGCCGCAAGAAGGAAGAGGCGAAGAAGGTTGGCTTCGCGGCCAACATCGAGGAGGGCCTGAAGGTCGGCCCCGCGCGCCTCAAGCTGCGCTTCCGCAAGGAGGGCGTGCCCGCCCTCATGAAGGAGTTCGGGTTCAAGAACCCGAACCAGGTCCCGCGCCTCGAGAAGATCGTGGTGAACATGGGCCTCGGCGAGGCGCTCGCCAACAACAAGATTCTCGAGTCGGCGGTGGAGCAGCTGGCGGCGATCACCGGTCAGAAGCCGGTCATCACCCGCGCCCGCAAGTCGATCGCGAACTTCAAGCTGCGCCAGGGCCAGGCCATCGGCTGCGCCGTCACGCTGCGCGCCGACCGCATGTACGAGTTCATGGACCGCCTCATCGCCGTCGCGCTGCCGCGCGTGCGCGACTTCAAGGGCGTGTCCCCCAAGGCCTTCGACGGGAACGGTAACTACACGCTCGGCGTGCGCGAGCAGATCATCTTCCCCGAGATCAACTACGACCAGATCGAGAAGGTGAAGGGGCTCAACATCAGCTTCGTCACCACCGCTCAGAACGACGAGCAGGGGCTGGCGCTGATGCGTCACTTCGGCATGCCGTTCCGCACCTAAGCCTTCCCAAGGACACCTCTTCACATGGCCAAGCTCTCCAAGATTGCCCAGGCGAAGCGCAAGCCGAAGTTCTCCGCTCGCGCGTACAACCGCTGCCCGCTCTGCGGTCGCCCCCGCGCCTTCCTGCGCAAGTTCAAGATGTGCCGCATCTGCCTGCGCAAGCGCGCGCTGGCCGGTGAGATCACCGGTCTGACCAAGTCCTCCTGGTAGCCCCAGGCGGCAGGTGGCCGGCTCCAGCAGGGCAGGGGAGCCGGCGCGCAGCAGGCAGCAGCCGTTCCAGGTAGCACCGCAGTTGGACGATCGCAGCGAACCCCCGGGATGGGCCCGGCAGGCGCGGCGGTCACGAGCAGGGCGCGCGCCTCCCCCAGGGGACGCGCCAGCCGCCCCGAGAAGGTAGCCTCACCATGCCGGTCAATGACCCCGTCGGCGACATGCTGACCCGCCTGCGCAACGCTTCCCGCGCGCGGCACGACAAGTGCGTCATCCCTCACAGCAAGCTGAAGGTGGAGATCGCCAAGGCCCTCAAGAGCGAGGGCTTCATCGGCGACTACACCATCCACGAGAAGGCGCCCCAGAGCGAGATCACCGTGCAGCTGAAGTACGGCCCGGACCGCAGCGCGGTCATCGCCGGCATCAAGCGGGTGAGCAAGCCGGGTCTGCGCCGCTACGTGAACGCCCGCGAGATTCCGAGCGTTCTGGGTGGCCTGGGCATCGCGATCCTCTCCACGTCGCGCGGCGTGATGACGGACTCCGAGGCGCGCAAGGCCAATGTCGGTGGCGAGCTGATCTGCACCGTCTACTAGCCAGCAGCCCGGGTGCGAGCGGGGCCGAGAGGCCCTGCGCGCGCTGGGCAGACTGCACGAGGCAACTATGAGTCGGATTGGAAAGTTGGCGATCAAGCTCGGCGACAAGGTGAAGGCGACCGTCGCGGGCCAGAAGGTGAACTTCGACGGCCCCAAGGGCAAGCTGTCGGTGGACGTGCCCGAGCTCATCGCGGTCCAGATCAAGGACGGCGAGATCACGGTCAGCCGCAAGGACGAGTCGCGCCAGGCCAAGAGCCTGCACGGCCTGTCCCGCACCATCCTCGCCAATGCGGCGAAGGGCGTGGGCACCGGCTTCGAGCGCAAGCTCGACATCCGCGGCGTCGGTTTCCGCGCCGAGGTGAAGGGCAAGGCCATTCACTTCGCCCTGGGCTTCAGCCACCCCATCGTGTTCCCGCTCCCCGAGGGCGTCACGGCGGAGATGGACAAGACCAGCCGCACCGAGGACGGCCTGCCCACCCTCGGCCTCACGCTCCGCTGCGCGGACAAGGAGGTCCTCGGGACCACCGCCGTGAAGATCCGCGCGCTGCGCCCGCCCGAGCCGTACAAGGGCAAGGGCGTGAAGTACTCGGACGAGCGCGTGCGCCGCAAGGAAGGCAAGACCGGTACCGCCTAGTCTTTTTGAACTCACAACCCGGCCGGTGCGCCTGTGGCGCTCCGGCCCTCATCCGGCGGTGGAAGGCCCTATCGCCGCCGGACGGAAAAGGAAGCAGCCATGGCCATGGTCGAAGCGCGCATCAAGAGGAAGAACCGCATCCGCCGGAAGCTCTCGGGCACCACCGAGCGTCCGCGGCTCACCGTCTACAAGAGCCTCAAGCACATCTACGCGCAGGTGGTGGACGACTCCACCGGCAAGACGCTCGCCTTCGCCTCCACCCTGTCCAAGGAGCTCAAGGGCCAGGACGAGGGGGACAAGAAGGCCGACGCGAAGCGCGTGGGCGCCCTCATCGCGCAGAAGTGCAAGGCCGCCAACGTGGACGCGGTGGTGTTCGACCGCAACGGCTTCCCCTATCACGGGCGCATCGCCGCCGTGGCTGACGCCGCGCGCGAGGCCGGGCTGAAGTTCTAAAACTTTCGAAAGGCATCCCAAGTGGCAACTCCGATCAATCCGAACGATCTCGACCTCACCGACCGCGTGGTGAACATC
The DNA here is from genome assembly GCF_009659535.1 of Aggregicoccus sp. 17bor-14. Classification (NCBI taxonomy): domain Bacteria; kingdom Pseudomonadati; phylum Myxococcota; class Myxococcia; order Myxococcales; family Myxococcaceae; genus Aggregicoccus; species Aggregicoccus sp. 17bor-14. The sequence goes on along the minus strand of NZ_VJZZ01000001.1, from coordinate 316,604 downwards.
AACCGCGTGGCCAAGGTGGTGAAGGGTGGCCGCCGCTTCAGCTTCGCCGCGCTCGTCGTGGTGGGTGATGGCGCCGGGCACGTGGGCGTGGGCCTGGGCAAGGCCAACGAGGTCCCCGAGGCCATCCGCAAGGGCGGCGAGAACGCGAAGAAGAACCTGTTCCGCGTCCCGCTGCAGGGCCACACCATCCCGCACGAGGTGCTCGGGCACTTCGGCGCCGGCTGGGTGCTGCTCAAGCCGGCCGGTGAGGGTACCGGCGTCATCGCGGGCGGCGCCGTGCGCGCGGTCCTCGAGGCCGCGGGCATCCGCAACATCCTGACCAAGAGCCAGGGTTCGCGTAACCCGCACAACGTGCTCAAGGCGACCGTGGCGGGCCTCAAGGGCCTGCGCTCGCCGGAGCTGGTGAGCCGCCTGCGCGGCAAGGACATCGAGCTGGCCAAGGCCGGCGGAGCGAGGGGTTAAGTCATGGCGCTGAAGATCAAGCTCGTGAAGAGCTTCGCCGGCGCGAGCGCGTCGCAGCTCGCCACCATCGAGGGGCTGGGCCTGAAGAAGTTCGGTCAGGAGCGCCTGCTCAAGGACACGCCCGCCAACCGCGGCATGGTGTTCAAGGTGAAGCACCTGGTGACGCAGGAAGTGGTGAGCGAGGAGGCTCCGGCGCCGAAGCGCCGCAAGCCCCGGAAGATCGTTCGCCGTGACCAGGCCCGCGCGAAGGCCGCGCAGTAGGCCCTAACAGTCTGGATGCGGGGCCTCCGGGAGGAGGCCGCCCGCGAGACGAGGATTCACAGATGGCTACTCTCAACAACCTGTCGCGCCCCCGCAACAGCTGGCACAAGAAGAAGCGCGTCGGCCGCGGCCAGGGCTCCGGCCTCGGCAAGACCGCCGGCCGTGGTGGCAAGGGCCAGAAGGCCCGCTCCGGCAACATGCGCTTCGAGGGCTTCGAGGGCGGTCAGAGCCCCCTGCAGCGCCGCATGCCGAAGATCGGCTTCAACTCGCCCAACCGCCTCGAGTACGCGGTGGTGAACCTCGCGGACCTCGAGGGCTTCGACGCGGGCGCCACGGTGGACGAGGCGGCGCTGCGCAGCGCGGGCCTGGTCAAGGGTCGCCCGGACGGCATCAAGGTGCTGGCCCAGGGCACGCTCTCCAAGAAGATCGCGGTCACCGCGCACAAGTTCTCCGCGGCCGCCCGTGAGGCGATCGAGAAGGCGGGCGGCTCGGTGAACGAGCTCCCCCTGATGGCGCACAAGCCCGAGGCTGCCAGCAAGGCGCACTCCGGCAAGGGCGTGAAGGCCCCGCGCAAGGCCCAGGGCTGACATTTGTCGGGCGCGCATCACTTCCAGGTGACGCGCGCCCGGCTGCTTGTGTAGGCTTTCGCGCCCCTCTCCGTTCCGGACAGGGGCGCTGTTGTTCTGGAAGAACCTTCACCAGGGGATGGCTCCCACGTGGCTCTGAACGCCTTCGCCAACGTCTTCCGCATCGCGGAGCTGCGCAACCGGCTCGCGTACACGCTGATGCTGCTCGCGGTGTACCGCATCGGCATCTTCATCAACACGCCGGGCGTTGACCGCGCGGCGATGAACGCCTTCATGGACGCCCAGAAGCAGTCGGGCGGCCTCGTGAGCCTGTTCAACCTCTTCTCGGGCGGCGCGCTCGAGCAGATGTCGATCTTCGGCCTGGGCATCATGCCGTACGTCTCCGCCTCCATCATCATGCAGCTGCTGGCGGTGGTCGTGCCCACCTTCGAGCGCCTCCAGAAGGAGGGCGCGGCGGGGCGGCAGAAGATCAACCAGTACACCCGCTACGGCTCCATCGTGCTCTCCATCGTGCAGGGCATCGGCATCTCGCGCTGGCTCGCGAGCCTCGGCCGCGGTGACGTGGGGCAGACGGGCATCAACCAGGTGGTGGTCCCCAACGACAACCTCTGGTTCACCTTCATGACGGTGATCTCGCTCACCGCCGGCACGGCCTTCATCATGTGGCTGGGCGAGCGCATCACCGAGCGCGGCATCGGCAACGGCATCTCGCTCATCATCTTCGCGGGCATCGTGGCGCGGCTCGTGCCCGGCGCGAAGAACCTCTTCGACCTCACCAGCCAGGACGTGATCAACGCGGGCGCGGTCATCGCGCTGCTCGCCTTCATGGTCCTCGTGGTGGGCGTGGTGGTCTACGTGGAGCGCGGCAACCGCCGCATCCCGGTGCAGTACGCGAAGCGCATGGCGGGCCGGCGCATGTTCGCGGGCCAGGCCACCTACTTCCCGATGAAGGTGAACACCTCGGGCGTGATCCCGCCCATCTTCGCCGGCGCGCTGCTCAGCTTCCCCGCGACCCTGGGCACCTGGTTCCCGTTCCTCCAGAGCTTCGAGCGCGCCATCACCGGCAACCTCTGGATCTACAACGGCATCTTCGTGCTGCTCGTCATCTTCTTCAGCTACTTCTACACGGCGCTCACCTTCAAGCCGGACGACGTGGCGGACAACATCAAGAAGCAGGGCGGCTACATCCCCGGCATCCGCCCGGGCCGCCAGACGGCCGACTACATCGAGCGCGTGCTCAACCGCATCACCTTCGGCGGCGCCATCTACCTCGCGGCCATCTGCGTGATCCCCTCGGTCATCAGCAGCCTGCTCGGGGTGCACTTCACCTTCGGCGGCACCGCGCTGCTCATCGTGGTGGGCGTGGCGCTGGACACCGTGCAGCAGATCGAGGGCCACCTCATCAGCCGCAACTACGAGGGCTTCGCCGGGCCGCGCGGTCCGCGCATCCGCGGCCGCGTGCGCGTGGCGGCGTAGCAGGGCCGCGAGCCGCAAGAGGTCTCCCGGCGCCTCTCCCCGGCCTCCGGGGAGGGGCGCTGTGTCGTTGAGGGTTGGGCGTTTTTGCAGCGGGCGTGTCAACTCGGGCTTGGCCCGAGCCGCCGGGCGTGCATTGGTACTCGGAGGCGAGAGGAGCGTATGAATCTCATCCTGTTGGGCCCGCCGAACGCGGGGAAGGGCACCCAGGCGAAGAAGCTGTACGCGGAGTTCCAGATCCCTCAGATCTCCACGGGTGACATTCTCCGGCAGGCCGTTCGCGAGGGCACCCCGCTGGGCAAGAAGGCGGGGCCTCTCATGGACGCAGGCCACCTGGTGCCCGACGATCTGGTGATCGCGATCGTGCAGGAGCGCCTCAAGGCGCTCGACTGCGCGAACGGCTTCGTGCTGGACGGCTTCCCGCGCACGATTCCGCAGGCGGATGCGCTCGAGCAGGCGCTCGCCCAGCTGGGCCGCAAGATCGACGCGGTGGTCTCGCTCGAGGTGCCGCGCGAGAAGCTCGTGGAGCGCGGCAGTGGGCGGCGCAGCTGCCCGGTGGACGGCTCCGTCTACCACGTCTACCAGAACCCCCCGAAGCGGGCCGGCTTCTGCGACAAGTGCGGCACGGGCCTCATCCAGCGCCCGGACGACGCGCCGGAGAAGATCCTCGAGCGCCTGGACGTGTACGACCGCCAGACCGCGCCCCTGAAGGACTACTACGCGAAGAAGGGGCTGCTCACGGTGGTGGATGGGATCGGGAGCCCCGAGGGCATCTTCGCGGAGATCAAGGCCGCGGCCGGCAAGCGCTGAGGGCGCGCCCGCGGCGGAGACGCCGGGGCCGCTCGCGCATCGAACAACGCATGGGTCAGGTCGAGATCAAGAGCGCGGACGAGATTGCGCGGATGCGCGAGGCCGGCCGCATCGTGTGCGAGATCCTCGACGAACTCGAGCGCGCGGTCGCGCCGGGCGTGAGCACCTGGGACCTGGACGCGCTCGCCGAGAAGCTGATCCGCGCCAAGGGGGCCAAGCCGGCGTTCAAGGGCTACCACGGCTTCCCGAGCTGCCTGTGCGCCTCGGTGAACCACGAGGTGGTGCACGGGATCCCATCGCGCAAGCGCAAGCTCGCGGAGGGCGACCTGATGAAGCTGGACTTCGGGGTCGTCTACCAGGGCTTCTACGGCGACTCGGCGCGCACGGTGCCGGTGGGGAAGGTGAGCGCGCAGGCCCAGGCGCTGGTGGACGCGACCCGCGAGGCGCTGGCGAAGGCGATCGAGGCGATGGTGCCGGGCAACCGGGTGGGGGACATCGGGCACGCGATCCAGAGCTACGTGGAGCCGCGCGGCTTCTCCGTGGTGCGCGACTTCGTGGGCCACGGCATCGGGCGGGCGCTGCACGAGGCCCCCCAGGTCCCCAACTACGGCCAGCCGGGCAGCGGGCTGCGGCTGCGGCCGGGGATGGTGCTGGCGGTGGAGCCGATGATCAATGCCGGCACCCCCCAGGTCGAGGTGCTGGAGGACGACTGGACGGCCGTCACCCGGGACGGAAAGCTGTCAGCTCACTTCGAGCACACCATCCTGGTGACCGAGGCGGGTCCGGAGATCCTGACGCGGCGCGCTTCCTGATGTAGGCAGAGGGGCGAAATAAGCGACCGTCGGGCGGGGTTCGTAGGGATTTGTGGTTCCCATGCGCGAGGAGGCTTGCCTCTAAAGAGGCGAAGTGCTATCCCGCCGCGCTTCCAAGAGCGTTTGCTGTTCGAAGGACGGGTGTTGATTGCCGAAGGATGATTCCATCGAAGTCGAGGGCACCGTGATGGAGCCCCTCCCGAACGCGATGTTCCGCGTGGTGCTCGACAACGGCCACAAGGTGCTCGCGCACATCTCGGGCAAGATGCGCATGCACTTCATCCGCATCCTCCCCGGCGACAAGGTGAAGGTCGAGCTGTCGCCCTACGATTTGAGCCGCGGCCGCATCACCTACCGCGCGAAGTAGCCCAGCCGGGCCTCCCGAGAGGGGAGGCACCCGGCTGCTTGATTTTTCATTACTCGAAGGAGAAGCACCGCCATGAAGGTTCGGGCGTCCGTCAAGAAGATCTGCGACAAGTGCAAGGTTGTCCGCCGCAAGGGCATCGTGCGCGTCATCTGCGCCTCCAACCCTCGGCACAAGCAGCGCCAGGGCTAGCGACTCCGGTCGCCAGCTTCAGACCAACTCCACCCAGAAGGAACGACTCAGATGGCTCGTATCGCAGGCATCGACCTCCCGCCCAACAAGCGCGCCGTGATCTCGCTGCAGTACATCTACGGGATCGGCAGCACCTCCGCGCAGAAGATCATCGAGAAGGCCGGGATCGATCCGACCACGCGCACCAAGGACCTCACCGACGATCAGGCGCGCAAGCTCCGCGAGATCATCGAGGCCGACTACAAGGTCGAGGGTGACCTGCGTCGCGAGGTGACCATGAACATCAAGCGCCTCATGGACCTCGGCTGCTACCGTGGCCTGCGTCACCGCAAGGGCCTGCCCGTGCGCGGCCAGCGCACCCACACCAACGCCCGCACCCGCAAGGGGCCCAAGCGCGGCATCGTGCGCGCCAAGGCCACTGCGCCGGCCGGCCGCTAGTTTCCCACCCCTGCGCGGGGAGGCCGCTTAGACGGCGCCCCGCGTCGATCATCTACTTTCAGGAGCTCCGACTCACATGGCTGAAGAGGCGAACACCAGCGCTGCAGCGCCCGCCGCCCCGGAGGGCGCCGAGGCCCCCAAGAAGGTCAAGGCCCGCAAGGGGAAGAAGAACATCCTCAACGGCGTGGTCCACATCCAGTCCACGTTCAACAACACCATCATCACGATCACGGACGTGTCCGGGAACGTGATCTCCTGGTCTTCCGCTGGCGCCCGTGGCTTCAAGGGCAGCCGCAAGAGCACCCCGTTCGCCGCGCAGGTTGCCGCGGGCGACGCCGCCGCCAAGGCGATGGAGCACGGTCTGAAGAACGTGACGGTGCTGGTGAAGGGTCCGGGCTCGGGCCGCGAGTCGGCGCTGCGCGCGCTGGCCGCCGCGGGCCTGAAGATCTCGCTCATCCGCGACGTGACCCCCATCCCGCACAACGGCTGCCGTCAGGCCAAGCGCCGTCGCGTCTAATTCCCTCTTCGTGGAGCCGGAGAGCCCCCGCGGGGGCGCCGGCTCCTAGACCACCTCAAGGAAAAAGCCATGGCCCGTTATACCGCCAGCGCCTGCCGCATCTGCCGGCGCGAGAACCTGAAGATGTACCTCAAGGGTGACCGCTGCTACACCGACAAGTGTGCGATCGAGCGGCGTCCCTATCCCCCCGGTCAGCATGGCCAGGGCCGGGTGAAGTTCTCCGGCTACGGCGTGCAGCTGCGCGAGAAGCAGAAGGTCAAGCGCATGTACGGCCTGCTCGAGAGCCAGTTCCGCGGCTACTACCACCGCGCGTCCGCGGCCAAGGGCAAGACGGGTGAGAACCTGCTGCAGCAGCTCGAGCTGCGCCTGGACAACGTGGTGTTCCGCATGGGCTTCGCGGACACCCGCGCCGAGAGCCGCCAGCTGGTGCGCCACGGCCACTTCACGGTGAACGGCAAGCGGGTCAACATCCCGTCCTTCGCCGTGCGCCCGGGCTCGACCATCGAGGTCGCCGAGAAGAGCCGCAAGATGCTGCGCATCGCGGAGGCGCTCGAGACCGTGGACCGCCGCGGCGTGCCGCAGTGGATCGACCTGGACAAGAAGAACTTCAAGGCCACCGTGCGGACCGCGCCGAACCGCGAGGACCTCACGATGCCGATCCAGGAGCAGCTGATCGTGGAGCTCTACTCCAAGTAGTCGCACCGCGCTCCCTGGAGCTCTCCCAGAGCTCCCAATGGAGCGTCTTGCGCGCCCCGGCCTCATCCGCCGGGGCGTGCGTGCTTTTGCGGTACCCCGCTCGGGCGGTTAGAAGAGCGGTTCATCCCGTGCCCATCCTCCCGCCATTGCGGCGGGTACGTCGGTGGTGGCGCACGCACGAGGAGCAGCACACATGGCAGATACGTACGTGGCGAAGAACTGGCGCGACCTCATCAAGCCGCGCCGCATGGACGTCGACCAGGACTCCCTCAGCCAGACCTACGGCAAGTTCGTGGCGGAGCCGCTCGAGCGCGGCTTCGGGACCACGCTCGGCAACTCGCTGCGCCGCGTGCTGCTCAGCAGCCTGCAGGGCGCCGCCATCACCTCCGTGAAGATCGAGGGCGTGGACCACGAGTTCACCACGATCCCCGAGGTGGCCGAGGACGTGACGGACATCGTGCTCAACCTGAAGGAGGTCCTCCTTCGGATGCACACCAACGAGACCAAGACGCTGCGCATCGAGGTGGAGGGTCCCAAGGAGGTGAAGGCCGGGGACATCATCACCGACGACCAGGTCGAGGTGCTCAACCCTGGTCACCACATCTGCACGGTGTCCGAGGGTGGCAAGCTGCGCGTGGAGCTCACCTGCCGCCGCGGCCGTGGCTACGTGCCGGCCAACTCCAACAAGGTCGCCGGCAGCCCCATCGGCACCATCCCCATCGACTCGCTGTTCAGCCCGGTGCGCAAGGTGAACTACCAGGTCACCAACGCCCGCGTCGGTCAGGTCACCGACTACGACAAGCTGAGCCTCGAGGTGTGGACGGACGGCTCCGTCACCCCGCAGGACGCGGTGGCGTACGCGGCGAAGATCATCAAGGAGCAGCTCACGGTCTTCGTGAACTTCGACGAGACCGAGGAGCCGGTGGTCGCCGAGGCCCCGAAGGAGGAGGCGAAGCTCAACGAGAACCTCTTCCGCTCGGTGGACGAGCTGGAGCTCTCGGTGCGCTCGGCCAACTGCCTGCAGCAGGCGAACATCAAGAGCATCGGTGACCTCGTGCAGCGCAGCGAGGCCGAGATGCTCAAGACGAAGAACTTCGGCCGCAAGTCGCTCAAGGAGATCAAGGAGATCCTCGCGGAGATGGGCCTGTCGCTCGGCATGAAGCTCGAGAACTGGCCTCCGAAGGCTCCGGCCGCGGCCCCTGCCGCTCCGGCCGCCGCGAAGGTCTAGCGTTCCCGCAGGACCCTTCCCGGTGCGCGCGACACGCCCTCAAGCAGGGGCGCGGGCCGGGGAGGGGGTGGCGCCCGTACGCGGCCACCGAACCCACGCAGTGGTGCCCTCCGGTGTCGGGGCGCCCTTCCCACCCGGTACCTGATACGGCCGGAGTGGTGGAGCCGAGAGGCTCCGGAGTGCAACGCCCATGCGTCACAAGGTTGGACAGAGGAAGCTGCACCGCACCACGAGCCACCGTCTCGCGATGCTCAACAACATGGTGACCTCGCTGCTCGAGCACCAGGCGATCAAGACCACGCTTCCCAAGGCCAAGGAGGCCCGGAAGATGGCCGAGCGGATCATCACGCTCGGCAAGCGCGGCGGGCTGTCGAACGTGCGCCTCGCGGCCAAGATCGTGAAGGACAAAGACGTGCTGCAGAAGGTCTTCAGCGAGTACAAGGACCGCTATGCGACCCGTCCCGGCGGCTACACCCGCATCGTGAAGCTCGGCTTCCGTCGCGGCGATGCGGCCGAGATGGCGCTGCTCGAGCTGGTGGACCGCCCGGCGAAGCCTGCCAAGGGCACCGAGGCCTCCGAGGCCGAGAGCACCGAGGAGACGGCCAAGGCGGAGTAGTTCCCGCTTCCGGCTGCTTCCAGCGACGCCCTCTTCGCCCTCCCGGCGGAGAGGGCGTTCGTGTTTCCAGCGCCCGCGGGCGCTGCCGTGCGCTCAGCGCAGCTCGCCCTCGCGCATCAGGGTGGCGCGCCCCTCGGAGGTGCGCAGCTCCACGTCCGTGACGTGCAGCCCCAGCGGCGCGAGCACGTTGCCCGGGCCCAGCAGCAGCTTGGGCGTGAGCGTGAGGTTGCCGCCCGCGGCCACACTGCCCGACGAGGCGCGGTACTGGCGGTTCACCACCACCGTGACGTCCTGCCAGGGCTCCTTGCTCTCGTTGTAGATGAGGATGATCGGGGGCACCCGCTCCGCGTTCACCACCAGGCGCGCGCCCATCTCGCCCGCGCTGAGGGCCCCGCTGGGGCACGCCACCACCACGCCCGACACCGAGAGCAGCACCCACGCGGCCACCACCATCGCCTTGAACTTGAAGAAGCGGTCGCGGCGGCGGAAGTCCTCCACGGCCTCCCGCGCGTAGGCGAGCGCGTTGAGGCCCGCGTTGGTGAGCGCCGCGCTCACGCGCTTGCCCAGGGGGGGCGGAGGGCCGGCGGGGGCCAGGGGGGTGGCGCGCGCGGCGCTCACCGCCCGCATCGCGGGGCGGCTGGTCCCTGCCGAGGGCGGCGGCGGCGCTTTGCGGTCTGGCGGCTGGCGGGCGTCGCTCATGGGGTCTCCCGGGGCCGGCAAGTCTAGGAGCCGGCGCGCGTGCTGGCTACTGCGCTCGTCACTGCCCTCGCAAGGAGGCGAGGGCGCGCGAGGCGACGGCGTTCTCCGGCTGGGCCTCGAGCACCTGGCGCAGCCACTTCTCGGCCTCCGCCTGGGCCGCGCGCCGCGCCGCGGGCTCCGGGGTCTTGCCTGCGCGCTCGGCGTGCAGGAGGCCCAGGCGCAGGGCGAACTCCACGTTCTCCGGGTCCCCGTCCAGCACGGCGTGCAGCTCGCGGTCCGCGCCCTTCCAGTCGCCCTCCAGCTGCAGCACCAGCGCGAGCTTGCCGTGCGGGGCGGGCGAGTCCGGCTGCAGGGCGCTCAGCACCTGGAAGCAGCGGCGGGCCGCACCGAGGTCGTGGCGCTGCAGCTCGAGGTCTCCCAGCTGGTACCAGGCCACATCCAGCAGGGGGTGCAGCGCCACGGCCTGCTGGAACTCGGGGCGCGCGGACTCGGGGCGCTGGCGGGCGAGGTACAGCTCGCCGAGGTACTGGTGCGTCTTGCCGTCCGAAGGGGCGAGTTCGAGCGCGCGCCGGTACTCCTCCACCGCGCGGCCCGCGTCGTCCAGGCGCTGGTAGGCGAGGCCCAGCAGCGCGTGCACCACGGCCAGGTCCGGGAAGTCGTGCAGCACCTCCTCGAACGCGAGGATGGCCTGCTGGGGCACGTCCTGCTCGTGCAGCGCCCGGAGGCCCTCCTCGAAGCGGGGCCCGGCGCCCTTGGGCAGGCGCGCGAAGGGGTCCGAGATCTGCTCCATCAGGGCCCGCGCCGTCGCGACCTCGGCGCGCGAGGGGGACTGCTGCACCAGCGCCGAGAGCGCCGCGACGGCGCCCTGCGTGTCCCCCGTGCGGTGCAGCGCCTTTGCGAGCGGCAGCTGCAGGCCCGCGCGCCCGGGTGCCAGCTCCACCGCGCGCCGCAGCGGGCCCACGGCCTGGGCGTACTGCTCGGATTCGAGCAGGGCGATGCCCAGGCGGTGGTGCAGCTCGGCCTCCCCGGGCGCGAGCGCGATGGCCCGCTCGAAGGCGCGGATGGCCGGCTCCCCGGCGCCGGCGGAGCGCGAGAAGTGGGCGAGGCCCAGCATGTAGTGCTGCGAGGCGCGCTCGTGGGCGCGGTTGCGGCGCTCGAGCTCGGCGATCCACGCGTCCGTGCGGCCCGCCTTCACCTGTGCCTCGGTGAGCGCGCGCGCGAGCTCCAGGTCGTCCGGCGCGGCGGCGTGCAGGCCCTCCAGCAGCGCGATGGCCTCGGCGGGCTTTCCGGCCTCCACCAGGGCCCGCGCCCGCTCGCGCGGAGCGGTGGGAGCGGCGGTGCGGTGCGCGCTGCAGCCCGAGGCCGCGAGGCCGAGGCAGAGCAGGGCGCAGAGGAGCCGGCGCGAGGAGGCAGGCGCCATGATCAGGCCTCCGCGGGGGCGCGCGCAGCGCCCTCCTGACCCGCGCCGGCGACCGCTGCGTCCCGGTCTCCGCCCGCGCCGCCCAGCTCGAGGCTCTGGTCGATGATGATGTTGCGCACGTAGCGCGCGAGCCCCTCGCGATCCTCGGCGGCGAAGCGCGTGGTGTCGATGGGGGCGCCGATCTTCACGTGGATGGTGCCCGGGGTGATGTTCCAGCTGTTCTTGGGCATGACCTTCCCGCTGCCCTCGATGGTGACGGGGCAGATGGGCACGCGTGCCTTGAGGGCGAGCGCGAAGGGGCCCTTCTTGAAGGGCAGCACGCGCCCGTCGTCCCCGCGGGTCCCCTCCGGGTAGAGGAAGATGCTGACGCCGCCGCGGATGCGCTCGGCGGCCGCGTCCAGCGAGGCGATGGCGGAGCGGCGGTTGGAGCGGTCGATGAGGACGTGCCCCGCGAGCCAGAGGTACCAGCCGATGAAGGGCACCCAGCGCAGCTGGCTCTTGGCCACGTAGCGGAAGTTCACCGGCACCGAGACGAAGTGCGCCGGGATGTCGATGGTGGACTGGTGGTTGGCCACGTAGATGGTGGGCCGCTTCGGATCCACGTTCTCCGCGCCATGCACCACGAGCTTCGCGCCGCCGGCCCACAGGAGAATGGGGCCCCAGAGATGGCGCGCCACCCACACCGAGTTGCTCGGGTTCAACGTCACGACCATCGCGAGGATCGCGAGCACGAAGCAGACCGCGGAGGCCACGACCGCGACGAAGACACAGAAGAGTTTACGCAGCACGCGCTGGGGTCCTCGGGGCTGGGCCCCCGGCGGGACCCGCCGGCGCGCACCGGCCGGGAGCTCCGGACGGGGGGCAGCGGGGCAGGGCTCGCGGGGGCAGGGACGGCGCGGTTCTAGCACGGTCCCCTTGGGTCTGGCGCGCCTGCTCGGCCGGGGTTACAAGCCGCACCCTCGTGGCCCGCAAAAAGTTCATCGCGATCGCTGGCAACATCGGCGCGGGGAAGACGGAGCTCACCTCCTTCCTCTGCCGCAAGTACGGCCTCACGCCCTTCTTCGAGCCGAACGAGCAGAACCCGTACCTCGAGGACTTCTACAAGGACATGAAGACCTGGGCCTTCCGCTCCCAGCTCTTCTTCCTCACGCACAAGTTCAAGCTCCAGCAGGAGCTCGAGCGCACGCCTGGCACCGCGCTGCAGGACCGGACGCTCTACGAGGACGCGGAGATCTTCGCGCGCAACCTGCACCGCCAGCGCCTCATCGACGCGCGCGACTGGCGCACCTACCGCGAGCTGTACGAGACCATCGCGCGCAGCCTCGCGCCGCCGGACCTGATGATCTACCTGCGCTGCCCCGTGCCCACGCTGCAGGCGCGCATCAAGACGCGCGGGCGCGAGATGGAGCAGGCCATCCCGAGCAGCTACCTGCGGCGGCTCAATGCCCTGTACGAGGAGTGGTTTAAGGGCTACACCCTGTCGCCCGTGCTCGTCTTGCCGACGGACAAGCTCGACTACCTGACCGACCTCGTGGATCGCGTGGACCTCTTCCGCCAGATCGAGAAGCACCTGTGAAGGAGGTCTACCTCGTCGCCACCGAGGCCGCGCAGCCCCTCTCGCTCGAGCAGCTGCGCGCCGAGTTCGAGTCGGACGAGGTGCGCTTCCTCCCCTCGGAGGACGGCCGCTCCTTCCTGCTGCAGGCGGACGGGACCGAGGTGGACGTGCGCTTCGACTCGCGCGAGGCGCCCATGTCCTGGACCCCGGAGCTGCTCACCGGCAGCGACGAGGCGCACGCGCAGCTGCGGCGCGCCCACGGCTTCTACCGCATCGCCTTCGAGCCCGGGCAGCCCCAGGCCACCACCGCCGTGTTCGAGGCGCTGTGGTGCGCGCGCGCGCTGATCGAGAAGGTGGGCGGCGTGCTGGTGGACGTCACCGCCTACAAGCTGCACGAGGCGGCGGACGTGGAGGAGATCACGGAGCTGGAGTTCGACATCCGCGACCACCTCAACCTGCACGCCGTGGAGGCCACCGAGGGGGACACGCCCCTGTGGGTGCACACCCACGGGATGGAGAAGTTCGGCGTGCGCGACCTCGAGATCTTCCACCTCGCCGAGGAGGACCTCCTGCCGGCCGAGAGCTTCCTGCACGAGCTGTGTGCGGACCTCGCCTTCGGCCAGGGGCCGGCGCTGCGCACCCAGGTGGAGACGAGCGAGGGGCAGAGCTTCATGCTGGTGCCCTCGGAGGAGGCGCGCGCGAACCTGCTCGGCGTGCCGCTGGACGCCTTCGAGGGGCACGAGGGGCTCTTCCTCACGGCCGTGTCGCCGCTGGGGCGGCACAACACCGGCGAGCTGCTGCGCCCCTTCCGCGAGCGCTTCGAGAAGGAGCCGGAGGAGCGCACCCGGGCGCTGCGCGAGAGCGCCCAGGCGCTGCTGCCCGCCTTCGTGGCGCGCTTCCACCGCCGCGGCCTGATGGAGCCGCTCAACTTCGTGGCCCGCGCCCCCTTCGAGACGCACCCCGAGGGCGAGCCGGTGACGGAGAACCTCTGGCTCGAGGTGCAGAGCCTCGAGGAGGACAAGGTGCTGGGCCGCCTGCTGGACGGCGCTGCTTACACCACCGAGTGGCGCAAGGGCGCGCAGGTGGCGGTGCCCTACGAGCAGATCAACGCGCTCTCGCTCAGCCGCGAGGGCCGGCAGCTGGACGACGACGAGGTGCGCGCGCTGCTCGGCAGCGAACGCCCCGCCTAGCCCCGCGGGTGGGGTGGGGATGACCCGCAAGGGCGAGGAGCGCTAGGCTCGCCCGTCCGAATGCCTTCCCTCCTGCTCCTCACCGGTCCCTCTGCCGGCCTGCGCATCGAGCTCACCGAGCAGCTGACGCTGGGGCGCAGCCCCTCCTGCGAGGTGTCGCTGGAGGACGACAAGGTGTCGCGCCGGCACGCGCGCATCTTCCGGCTGGAGGGCCAGACGCGCATCTGCGACCTCGGCTCGCGCAACGGCACCGCGGTGAACGGCGAGCGCATCGAGGGAGAGGCGGTGCTGCTGCCCGGGGACCGGGTGCAGGTGGGCGCCACCACCGCGCTCTACGAGCCGCCGGCTCCCGCGGCGCTCGGCGACCACGTGCCGGATGGCGTGCAGCACCTGCCGCTCGCCGAGGTGCTGCCGCACGTGGGGCCGGAGGCCGCGCTCTGGGCCGTGGGCGTGGCGCTGCTCTCGGCGACGAGCGAGGCGATGGTGCTGCGCAGGGCGGCCGAGGAGGTGACGCGCGCGCTGCAGGCCGACCGCACCGCGGCGCTGCTGGGCGGCACGGAGGGGCTGCTCACGGCGGCCGTGGTGGGCGCCGACGCGATGAGCGTGCCGCGCTCCATGGCCGAGGCGGCGCTCGCGAAGCGCGAGGTGGTGCAGAGCGCGGCGCGGCTGTGCGCGCCGCTGGTGGCCTCGGGAGGCGCCCCCTTCGGGGTGCTCTACACCGAGCGCGACGAGCGCCCCTTCGAGGCGGCGGACCTCCGGGTGCTCTCGGCGCTGGGGCGGCTGGTGGGCGAGGCGTGCGCGGCGGCGCGCGCGCGCGCGGAGACGGAGCAGCCGGCGGTGGTGCTCGCCGGGAGCACGCGGCCGCTGCGCAAGGCGGTGGAGCAGGCGCGGCGCCTCGCCGCGGGCGCAGAGCCCGCGGTCATCCTCGGCCCGGGCGGCAGCGGCAAGCGGCTCTTCGCCCGCTACATCCACAGCCGCTCGGCGCGCGCGCTGGGCCCGCTGGTGACGGTGGACTGCCGCCAGAGCGCGGCCCTGGTGGAGGAGGCGCTGCTGGGCCGGGCTTCTGCGCCGGGCCAGCCGCCTGCGGCCTCCGCGCTGCTGCGCGCAGACGGTGGCACGCTGCTGCTGCTGCACGTCGAGGCGCTCCCGCGGGCACTGGCCGAGCGGGTGGGCCGGCTGCTCGAGCGCCGCAGCGCGCCTGCGCCCCAGGGCGGCGAGGAGCCGGTGGACCTGCGCCTCGTCGCGACGGCCCCGCGCTCGCCCCAGCTGCTCGCGGCGCGCGGTGAGCTGGACGGCACGCTCGCGCGGGCGCTGGGCACCCAGGAGCTGGAGGTGCCGCCGCTGGCCGAGCGGCGCGCGGACGTGGTGCCGCTCTTCGAGCTCTTCGCGCAGCGCGCCGCCCAGCGCGCGCGTGGCGCCCCGCCCGTGCTCACCCCCGAGGCGCGGCGGCTGCTCTCCGAGTACGCCTGGCCGGGCAACGTGCGCGAGCTGGAGCTGACGGCGGAGCGGCTCGCGCTGGTGCACCCGGGGGGACGCGTCACCGCGCTGCACCTGCCCCCGGACGTGAAGGAGGTGGGAGCGGCGAGCCTCGGCCCGCTGCACAACCGCATCGCCCAGCTCGAGCGCGACGCCATCGCAGAAGCGCTCCACGCCTCGGGCGGGCGCAAGACGCGCGCGGCCGAGGAGCTGGGCATCAGCCGGCCCACCCTGGACAAGAAGATCTCGGACTACGCGCTCAACGTCGAGCGGGTGCGCCGCGGCCCGGGCGGCTTCAACGTCGGCGGCTGAGCGCCACGCCCGCGAGGATGAGCAGCGCCCCCACTCCCTGCACCGCCGTGGGGCGCTCGCCGCGCGCGAGCCACGCGGTGAGGCTCGCCGCGATGGGGATGCCCGCGTTGTAGAGGCCGGTGCGGCTGCTGCCCACCGCGTGCACGCTGCGGTTCCACACCACGTAGCCGAGCACCAGCGGGACGAGCGCGGAGTAGACGACGCCCGTCCACGCGAGCGCGCTGACGTCGGTGAGGTGCATGGCGGCGACCGCCGGTGCGCCCACCACGGCCAGCGCCGGAGCGCCGGTGAGCATGGTGAGGGCGGTGACCGCGAGCGGCGAGAGCCCCTGGCCCAGCGCGCGCACCCCCACGGTGTACAGCGCCCAGCACACGCAGCCGCCCACGATGAGCAGGTCTCCGCTGCGCGTCTCGGCGCTGAGGGAGGGGCCGCGGGCCGAGACCACCAGCAGCACCCCGGACACCGCGAGCAAGAGCCCGAAGACCAGCGGCCGCGTGAAGCGCTCCAGCCCGAGCACGCCGCCGAGCACCATCACCAGCACCGGCGTGAGCGCCGAGAGCATGCCGCTGTTGGCCGCGGTGGTGCGCGAGAGGCCGAGGATGAAGCACAGCTGGTACAGCGTGTTGCCCACGAGGCCCAGCAGCAGGAGCCGGCCCCACAGCGCGGCGCTCAGGCGCGGCCAGCCCTCGCGCCACAGCAGGAGCGCGAGCATCGCGAACGCGGCGAGGCTGAAGCGCAGCGCCATGAAGGCCAGGGGCGCGAAGGCATCGAGCGACGCCTTCACGATCACGTAGTTGGACCCCCAGACGAGGACGACCCCGAGCATGGCGAGGTCGGAGGCGGTGAACGCACGCGGCGGGGCGGAGGAGGTCACGGCCCCGAGCGTTTAGGGCGGTTGCACCCGCGCGTGCAACCGGCGTGACGCCGCGCTTGTGGGGCCGCGGCGGGCGTGGCGTAAATGTGCCCATGAACTTCCGGTACTCGGACGAGGTGCGGCGCGCGCGGGAGGCCTCCGCACCGCTGGTGGCGCTGGAGACCAGCGTGGTGGCGCAGGGGCTGCCCTACCCGGAGAACCTCGCGGCGGCGCGCGCCTGCGAGGAGGCGGTGCGGCGCGCGGGCGCGGTGCCCGCGGCGATCGCCGTGGTGGACGGCGAGGTGTGCATCGGGCTGGAGGAGGCGCAGATGCGCCGGCTCGCCGAGGGGCGCGAGCGGCTCCTGAAGCTGGGCTCGCGAGACCTCGCCGTGGCGATGGGGACGCGCGCGACGGGCGGCACCACCGTGAGCGCCACCTGCGAGCTCGCGGCGGCCGCGGGCATCCGCGTCTTCTCCACGGGCGGCATCGGCGGGGTGCACCGCGGGGTGGCCGAGCACCTGGACGTCTCGCAGGACCTGTGGGCGCTCGCGCGCTTCCCCGTGGCGGTGGTGTGCGCGGGGGCGAAGTCGGTGCTGGACCTGCCCCAGACGCTGGAGGCGCTGGAGACGGTGGGCGTGCCCGTGGTGGGCGTGGGCACCTCGGAGCTGCCGTCCTTCTACAGCCGCTCCTCGGGCCTCGCGCTCGAGCACCGGGTGGAGGACGCGGCGACGGCGGCGCGCATCGCCCGCGCGCGCTTCGAGGCGCTGGGGCAGGGCGGCCTGCTCTTCACCGTGCCGCCACCGGAGGCCGCGGCGCTGCCGCGCGCCGAGGTGGAGCTGCACATCGCCCACGCGCTGGCGGAGGCGGAGCGGCAGGGCGTGCGCGGCAAGGCGGTGACGCCCTTCCTGCTCGGCGAGCTCGCACGCCGCACCGCAGGCAAGAGCCTGCAGGCGAACCTCGCGCTGCTCGCGAACAACGCGCGCTTCGCGGGGGCGCTCGCCGCCGCGTACGCGCGCGGCTAGGCGCTAGAAGTTCACGCCCTCGGCGAGCGGCTGGGGCAGGGTGAGCCCGAGGTGCGGCGAGCGCTTCGGGTCTCCGTAGAGCGAGTGGTAGAGGTAGAGGTCGCCCACCACCTGCTTCACGTAGCCGCGCGTCTCGCGGTACGGGATGGCCTCGACGAAGAGATCGATGGGCAGCGCGCCGCGCTCGCGCGTCCAGCGCAGCGTCGCGCTGGGCCCGGCGTTGTACGCGGCCGCGGCGAGCGCCGGGTGGCCGAAGCGCTTCATCAGCGCCCCCAGGTACCAGGCGCCGTAGCGGATGTTGCGCTCCGGGCTGAAGAGCTCGTCCGGGGCGCTGAAGCCCTCCTTGAGCTGCTCGGCGATGGCGGCGCCCGTGCGCGGGATGACCTGCATCAGGCCGCGTGCATCCGCTGCGCTCGCCGCCTCGGGGCGGAAGGCGCTCTCGCGGCGCATGATGGCCCAGACGAGGTAGGGGTCCACCTTCGCGTGCTCGGCCTCCTGCTCCACGGCGCCGGCGAAGGCGCGCGGATAGAAGGCCGCGAGCGCCTCGGGCGCGCGCGCGGTGTAGGCCTGGCCCCACAGAAGGCGCGCCGCGATGGCATGCGCCTGCCCGTACTCGCCCAACTGCAGCAGCGCGTGCACGAAGGGCAGGGCCTCCTCACCGGAGCGCAGGCGCGCCGCCTGGGCGCGCACCTCGTCCGCCGCGTCCCGGTAGAGGCCCGCCTCGCTGAGGGCCACCGCGAGCGCGAGCTGGGCGGGACGCTGACCTGCGAGCACGCGCGGGCGCTCGGGGAAGGCGGGCGGCGGCTGGCGGCTCTGCTCGCGCAGCCGCTCGGCGGCGAGCAGCGCGTAGTACGAGCCGGGGGCCGCGCGGATGAGGGCCTCGTAGGCCGGGGCCACGGCCTCCGTGGGGGCGCCGCCCAGCGCGTCCGCGCGCGCAATCCAGTACTGCGCCTGCGGCACGAGGCTGCTGCGCGGCATCAGCGCCACGAGGCGGGAGAGCGCTCCGCGCGCCTCGGCGTACTGCTCGAGCTGCAGGTGGGCGAGGGCGCGGAACCACAGCCCCTCGTCGCGCCGCCGCGAGCGGGGAAAGCGCTGCTCGAAGGTGGCGAAGGCGGCGACCGCCTCGGTGAGGTGGCCGGCCTGCAGCTCCAGCCAGCCCACGAAGAACGAGGCCTCGTCGGCCGCGGCCTCGTGCGGATAGCTGCGGGCCACGGCGGCCATCAGCGTGCGCGGAACGCTGTTGTCGGGATTCTTCAGCGCGCGGCGCGCCTGGACGAGCGCCGCCTCGGCGGCGAACTCGCGGGGGCCCTTGCGCGCCTGGGCAAGCGCGGCCTCCGCCTGGGGCTCCTGCCCCAGCGCGTAGTGGGCGAGCGCGCGGGTGAGCGAGGCCTGCGCGAGCAGGGCGGGCTTGCGGCCATCGCGCGCGCGCTCCATCAGGGTGAGCTCGTCCAGGGCGCGCGCAGGGGCGCCCGCGTCCAGCAGGCCGCGCGCGCGCCGCAGGCGCTCGTCCGGAGTGAGCACCACCGGAGGCGTGAGCGCCGCGAGCTGCGTGAGCGCAGCGTCCGCATACGGATGCGCGGGGCTCTCCACCGCGACGCGGCGCAGGTCGTCCTGGGCGCCCTTGATGTCGCCCACGGCCTGGCGCGCGGCAGCGCGCTGGAAGAGCAGCTCGGGGCTGGGCTGGGCGCGCGCGGCCTCCTCGAGCACCGGGGCCGCCGCAGCGGGCTGCCCCGCAGCGAGCAGGGCCTCGCCCCAGCGGGCGCGGGCGCGCGGCAGCAGCGCGGGGGAGGCCCCCTGCACGGCGCGCGCGAAGGCGTCCGCGGCCTGCGCAGGGTTGCCGGCGTAGAAGGCCGCCTGGCCGAGGTAGAAGGCATGTACGGGGGCGAGCGGCGCCGGGGGCGGCGTCGAGCGCAGGAGCGCGAGCGCGTCCGCGGCCTGGCCGTCCGAGAGGGTGAGGGTGCCTGCGAGCAGCGCGAGCCGGCCCTGCTCGGCGCACTTCTTCACCCGGCAGGCCTCGAGCTCCGCGCGCGCCTGGGCGGCGGCGCCCGGGCGGTGCAGGCGCACCGACTCGAGCAGCCCGGCGGACTGTGCGTGCGCACCCGACCCCAGCAGCGCTGCCGCGAGCGCCACACCCACTCCCACCTGTCGGACCTGCGCTCTCACCTGCGTCGCTCCTCTCAGCACGGCAACGGCAACGGTAATCCGGCGAAGGACATTCCGGCGGCTGCTCGGCCGCCCCCCGGTTTGACAGCGGGCCGGGCAACGCCTAGATCCCCGCGCGGCCGGTGACCCTGGGGGCAACCGCGGGGTCGTCGCATTCGTCTACACCGTCCAAGGAATAAGTGGCGCTTGCACCGGCCACCGGTCGGCTCGTTGTGTCACGGAGGGACCGCAGCCTAGGTTCCGCCGCCACTTCGTGCCCTGTCTTTCCGCCGCAGCTCGGGCGGCGAAGTCCGCGACAACACGATCGTGCATCTGCGCTCGGGGGGGAGAAAACACTCTTGAGGAGGGCTCAGCACCATGAAGCCATGTCCTACCGATTTGCCTCAGACCATCAACCCTGAGGCTGGCCCCAAGCGCGCCGGGGTCGAGACTCACCGCAACCTGAACTGCAACCACTACGACAACTGCCTCGACGAGGCGGTGAAGCGTGGGTGGCAGTCCTTCACCTGCGCGAAGTGCCCGCTGTACGCGAGCGCCGCGCCGCCGCAGATGGGCATCGAGGCGTACGCCACGCAGCGCCGCGCCATCTGAGGCCGTACGCCCGTCGGGGCGAGGCGGCGCGCCTCGCCCCCGGGCTGGACCCTGCTCCTACTTCGCCAGGGTCAGCACGCCGCGCCGCACGAGGTCGCGGACGATCTCCTCGATCTCGAGCGGCGACGTGTCCACCCTCGCCAGCACCTCGCGAGGGGTGAGCCGCTCGGCGCACAGCAGGCGCGCGGTCTCCAGCCACGGCTGCGGGCCCACCTGCGTGTAGAGGGCGTAGAGCTCCGAGTTCACCTCCACGCGGCTCGCTCCCGTCATCAGCTCCTCGCGCACCCGGCGGTCGCGCTCGTTGAGCCCGGCCTGGGCGCGCGCGAGCAGCGCCGCGAGCGGCTGTGAGAGGTTGCGCGGGCCGTCGCCGGCGCGCTCCCCGGGCTGCCACAGCGCTCCGCGCGGCCGGGAGGCGAGGAAGGCGACGAAGGCGCGCTCTCCGTCCGCACGGTGCGGCCCGGCGACGGCGGTGGCTGCGACGGGCTCGCCCTCCTCGAGGCGCAGCTCGTAGCGGGCCCAGCCGTCCTCGGACTGCAGCCGTCCGCTCGCGAGGCGCGCCTGCAGCTGCAGCAGCAGCCACTGGGTGCCCACCGCGCCCAGCGGCAGGCGCACCGCGCTGCGGGCCTGCAGCGCGTCGCGCGTGGCCTGCTGGGGGCCGAGCAGCGCGCGCAGCTGGTCCGCGAGCGCATCCAGCTTCACCGTCTTGGAGAAGTAGGCCTGCGCGCCCGCCTGCAGGGCCCGGAGCGTCTCGCGGTAGTCGTCGTGGCAGGAGAGGAAGGCCACCGGCAGCTCGCGCGTGCGCGCGTCCTCGCGCAGCAGGCGCAGGAGGCCCCAGCCGTCGAGGCGGGGCATGTTGAGGTCCGCCACCACCGCGTCGAGCCCTCCC
This sequence comes from Aggregicoccus sp. 17bor-14, assembly GCF_009659535.1. Taxonomy (NCBI): domain Bacteria; kingdom Pseudomonadati; phylum Myxococcota; class Myxococcia; order Myxococcales; family Myxococcaceae; genus Aggregicoccus; species Aggregicoccus sp. 17bor-14. The sequence goes on along the minus strand of NZ_VJZZ01000001.1, from coordinate 295,981 downwards.
TCCAGCGCGCGCTTGAAGCCCTCCACTCCGTCGCGCGCGAGCGTCACCGCGAAGCCGTGGCGCCGCAACAGCGAGGAGAAGAGGCGGCACAGCTCGGCGTCGTCGTCCACGAAGAGCAGGCGCAGCGGGTTCTCCGGAGCGCGGTCGGCGGCATCCGGCGAGGAGACGAGCGCGTCGAGGCTCGAGCGGGGCGGCAGCTCCAGCACCACGCCTGCGCCCTCGCCCGCGCCGCCCGCGAGCTCGCGAAAGCCGAGGCCTCCGGCCGCGCCCGCCACCAGTGCCGCCAGCGCGGCCTCTCCCTGGAGGGCACTGCCGCTCACCTGCTTCAGCTCGCCGTGGGCGAAGAGGGCCTGGGGCGCTCCGGGCGCCGCTCCCACGGGCGCGAGCACGCCGGTGCGCGCGAAGGTGCGCACGTGCGCGAGCAGCGCGCTGCGCTCCTCCACGGCCATGCCGGAGCTCAGCTGCCCGCTGCGCGAGGGCAGCTCTCCCAGGAGGAAGCGCAGGGCGAGCGCCTGCGGCACGGAGAAGGGCGGCGCGACGAGGCCCACCACCCCCGTGCGCAGGTGCGTGGCGAAGCGCTCGGAGGCGGTGTCCTGGCACAGGAGCACCACGGGCGTGGCGCTGAGGGCGACGTCCTGCGCGAGCGTGCGCAGGAGCCGCTGCAGGCCTGCGGCCGAGGGCTGTGCGTGCACGAGCACGAGCGCTGCCCGGGTGGCGTGCAGCTGCGCGGGCAGGTCCTCGAGCGAGGTGACGGGGCTGGCCTGCAGGCCGGCGGCGCCCAGGGCCGCGGCGAGCGCGCGCGCCCGCGCGGGGTCGGGGTCCACGGCGAGGGCGCGCAGGTTGGCTTCCATGGGGCCCCTCGCTTAGTGCGTCGCTGCGTAGATGACCACCACCCAGTAGCGGCCCTTGCCGTAGGTGGGGGAGTCGCCGCGCACGGTGGCGAGCCCCACGCGATCGTTGCGCGGCTCGGTGAGGCTGCGCGACTCGGGCAGCTGCGAGGGGTCCTCGGTGACGTACATGTCCACCGAGGTGCTCTTCACGTCCTTCATCGCCGCGAACACCCGCTCGTGCAGCTCGGAGCCGGGGAGACTCACGCGCGGCTGGTCCAGCTTCAGGGCGCGGCGGGCGTGGTCGAAGGCGATCTGCTGGAGCACCTCGCTGCGCTCCAGCGGCGGCAGGTGGCGGTCGGCGCGGTGGGCGTTCACCGCGCGGTACGCATCGCCGAGCGGGTCCGCGCTCTGCTGCGCGGTGGCGGCGAAGACCTCGACGACGATGGCCTGGGGCCGGCCCTCGACCGTCTGGAACGCCACGCCGATGCCGGCGGCCGAGTACTGCGGCCCGAGGAGGTTCTTGCGGTGGCCGGGGCTGTGCTCGATGCCGAAGTGCGCGGCGACGGGCCCTCCCGCGAGGCCGAGGTTCTCGCCGTAGCTGCGGTAGCCCGGCCCGGCCGCCTCCATGCGCTGGCGCAGGTCGCTTCCGTCCGGTGCGACGTGCGCGAAGAAGCCCTCGCGCGCCATGCGCTCGGCGTAGCGCTGGGCCACGGCCTCCAGCGCGGGGTCCGCGTGGAGCGCGGGCTGCTGGTGGGCGCGCCGCAGGGCGTTGATCTGCCCGAGCAGCAGCACGCGCGCCTCGGCCAGCGTGCGCGGCTCCTCCACGCGCAGGCGCGCCTCGCGGCTGCGCGTGCCGCCCACGTCCACGAGGAAGAGCGCGGCGACCTCGGGGCCGCGCTGCCCGCGCCCGATCACCTCCACCGCGTAGTTGCCCGCGCCCGGGAAGCTGAGGCGGCTGCAGAAGTCGGCGCCGGCGTCGCGGGTGAGCTTGGGGCGGTCCACGTTGCCATCCGGCCGGGTGACGAACACCTCGGCGCCGCGCAGGGGCGAGGCCAACTGGCCGCACAGGGTCTGCGTGGCGCCAGGGCGGGGCAGGGTGCGCTTGAAGGAGGCGAGCGTCGCCTTGCGCTCGGCGAGCAGCACCACGAGCGCGGCGCGCTCCCCCTTCACCGCGGCGCCCACGCCCACGTGGGTGGCCGGCTCGCTCGCGAGATCCTTGCGCGCGCGGAAGGTGCCGATGGCGTGCTCGCGCACCCAGGCGCGCACCACGTAGGAGCGCGGCGTGGGGTCCGCGCCGCCCGCGTCGCTCACGGCGTCCGTGAGCACGTAGGGGTCCGCGGCGCCCGTGGAGCCCTCGGTGAGGGCCTCCTGGGCGAGCGCGCGCGCGGCCTGGGAGAGCGCGGCGTCCAGCGCCGGCGCGCGGCGGCCCACGCGCTCGTACTCGCTCGTCACGTGCGCGGCCGCCTGCTGCTCGATGTCCCGGGGACCGGGCTCGGCCGCGCCGAGCAGCGCCACCATCGTCAGCGCGAGCATCACGGCTGGAGCCGGAATCCCAGGGCGCGCACCACGCCCTCTCCCAGCTGCGCATTGAGCCGCGCGAGGAGGCTGGCCTGCTCCCGCTCGAGCGTCCTCGCCCACTCGGCGCTGCGCACCGTGATCACCAGCGTGCCTCCTTCCAGGGTGTAGGGCGCGGTGTGCTTGGCGATGTGCTCGCCCACCGCTGCGGCCCAAACCGGGGTGAGGCCTCCCGCCTTCCCGGAGGACTCGGCGAGGCGTGCGAGGAGGCGGGGCAGGAGCGAGGCGGCGGACTGCGGGGCGCGGCGGGACATGGGCGGATCCTAGCCCGCGAACACCGAGCGGCGCTCCTGCAGCTGCGCCTGGAGCATGCCCTGGATGGACTCGCGGGTGCGCTCCGTGAGGCGCTGGACCTCGGACAGGTCGTCCGCGGCCTCCGGGCCGGCCTCTCCCAGCGGCAGCGGCTCGCCGAAGCGGATGCTCCACTTGGCCGGCAGGGGCAGGGGCCCGAGCAGGGTGAGCGGGAGGTAGGGCAGGCCGAGGAACTCGCCGGGCAGGCGCGCCAGCAGCGGAGAGGTCTCCTCCGCGCCCACGATTGCCACCGGCACGATGGGCGCTCCCGAGCGCAGCGCGAGCTTCACGAAGCCGCCGCGCCCGAAGCGCTTGAGCTGGTAGCGCTGCGCGAAGGGCTTGCTCAGGCCCTGGATGCCCTCCGGGAACACGACGACCGGGCGGCCCTCCTCCAGCAGCCGCGCGGCGTTCTCCTGGCAGGCGCGCACCGCACCGAGGCGGTTGAAGAGCGTGCCCAGCACCGGCGCGTGGAACACCTGGTCCTCCGCGAGCCAGCGCGCCTCGGCGAGGTCCGGCCGCTCGCGGCCCAGCGCCAGCTGCATCACCGGCCCATCGAAGGGCAGGGCGCCCGAGTGGTTCGCGACGAGGACCACCGGACCCTGGGGGATGAGCTCCGCGCCCTGCACCGACACGCGCCAGTAGCGCTCGTAGAGGAAGTCGAGCACCGGAGAGAGGTCGCTCACGAGCGCCGCGTCCCGGCCGTACACATCCAGCGCCGTGCTGCCGCCGGTGCCCAGCCCTGCGCGCAGCGCGCCCAGCAGCCCCTGGGCCACGCCGACGGCGCGCCCCATGCCCTCGCTGGCCAGCGCCTGGGCTGCCATGTCCCGCGCGAGCTGCAGCAGTGCGCCCGCGCGCCCCGTGCTCCCCTCGGGCGGCGAGACGCGCCGTGTCTGGGGCGTCCGGGGTACCGCGAGCGAGGCCTGCTGCGCGGGAGCGGGCGGCTCCAGGTCCTCGAGCTCTGCCGCGGGGGCCGCGTCAGCGAGCCCGACGGCGGATGCATGCGCGGCCCCGGAGTCGTCGGCGCGAGGCCTCCCCGCGTCTGCCGGTCCGCTCGGCGCGCCGGTGTGCTCCCGCGCCTCCTGGGCGTCGCGCGGCTCGGCCGTGGGCTCGGGTCGCGCGTGAAGCTCCGCCGGTGCCGGGGCGGTCTCGCGCGGCGCCTGCTCCTCGCTGCGCGCGGCCGCGGGGCGCGTGGGCGCCACGCCTCGCGCAGGAGGCGGTGTCGTCGACCCCGCCTGCTCCGCAGACGCCGAAGGTGCGGTTTCCGCGTCGCGCGAAGGCGCAGCGGGGGCGCGCCGGGCGGGCTTCACCTTCTTCGCAGCGGGCGCCTTCTTTGCCGCGGGCGCCTTCTTCGCAGCCGGGGGGGGAGTCGCGGCCGCCTTCTTCGCAGCCGCCTTCGGAGCAGAGGCCTTCTTCGCGGGGGCCTTCGCGGCTGCAGCCTGCTTCTCCGCCGGCTCGGCCGCGCCGCGCTGGAAGGGATCATTTCCCAGGACGCCCTTGGCCATGCGTCAGCTCCTCTTCAACGCGGCCGCTGCGTCGCGGGCGTGGTAGCGGGGGACGAAGCCGAGCACGCGCGCCGCGCGCTGGCCATCAGCGACCCAGCTGTAGTGGATGTAGTCCAGCATGTTGAGCGGCAAGCTCCCGGTGCCCACGAGGTTGAGCGCGCGCAGCGCGGTCCTCGCCAGGGGGCCGGGCAGGGGCAGCGGCTGTCCGCCTGCCTCACGGATGAGCGCGGAGAGGGGGATGACCCCGTCTCCCACGATGTTGAACTCCCCGTCCGCGTCGGCCGTGAGCGCGAGGTGCAGGGCGCTCGCCGCGTCCTCCTCGTGCAGCGCCTGCCAGAGCGGGTCGAAGCCCAGGAGCGTGGGCACCACGCGGCGCGAGAGCAGCCGGGTGGCGGGGTTGTCCAGCGAGGGGCCCAGGGGCGGGGCGAGCCGGAGCACCAGCACGCGCGTGTCCGGGTTGCGCTCGCGGAAGGCGCGCACCTGCTGCTCCACTTCCACCTTGTCGCTGATGAAGCGGCTGCCGGGGCTGCCGGCGAGCGGCGCCTCCTCGCGCAGCAGGCAGGGGCTCTGGCTGCGCGCGCCGTAGAGCGCCGTGAGCGAGGGGATGACGAGCCGCGGCAGGCGCGCGCGCGCGGCCGCCGCGAGCACCGCCATGGAGCCGATGACCTCGAGCTCGTGGGCGAAGGCGCCGTCGTGCACGCGGCCGGAGAGCAGCGCCAGGTGGTAGAGCGCGTCCACGGGGCGCTCGGCGAGCGCGTCGGCGAGGTCCGCGTCCGCGTCGTGGCGGGTGAGCTCCACGCGGCGGAAGTCCACCTTGCGGCCCTCGGGCTTGGCCACGTCCAGGACGAGGATGCTCTCCACGGCGGGGTCCTGCTCGAGCCGCGGCAGCAGCAGGCCCGCGAGGTCGCCGGTCGCTCCGGTCACCGCCACGCGCAGTCCCCTGCGCTCTGCGCTTGTCTCGGCCATGAGGTGGGCGCGCTTTAGCGCAAATCGGAGAAGGTGGGTAGCGCAGGTGCAGGGCGAAGCCCGCGCTGGCCAAGGGAGCAGGCCTTGCCCATGATGCCGGCCCCATGCCGCGCATCGCCGTGCTCAGTGAGGTGCTGATCAACAAGATCGCCGCGGGCGAGGTGGTGGAGCGCCCGGCGTCGGTCGTGAAGGAGCTGTGCGAGAACGCGCTGGACGCGGGCGCGCGCACGTTGAGGGTGTCGCTCGCGGGTGGGGGGCTCGCGCGCATCGTGGTGGACGACGACGGCCACGGCATGGCGCGCGAGGACGCCGAGCTGTGCCTGCTGCGCCACGCGACGAGCAAGCTGCGCGACCTGGACGGGCTCTTCTCGCTGGTGAGCAAGGGCTTTCGCGGCGAGGCGGTGCCGGCCATCGCCTCCGTGTCCCGCTTCCGGCTGCACACCGCCGAGGTGGGCGCGGCCGTGGGCACGGCGGTGACGGTGGAGGGCGGTGGCGCGCCCGTGCTCGAGGAGGCGGCGCCCCGGGTGGGCACGGTGGTGACGGTGGAGGACCTCTTCTTCAACACCCCGGCGCGCCGCAAGTTCATGAAGCGCGAGGACACCGAGCTCAAGCACGCGGAGGAGGCGGTGATCCGGCTCGCGCTCGCCCACCCGGAGGTCTCCTTCTTCGTGGACCACGCGGGCGAGGCGCTGTTCACCAGCCCGGCGGCCCCGGAGGACCCTCGCGAGCGCATCGCGGCGGCGCTGGGCGCCGAGGTGCACCCTCACCTGGTGCCGGTGGAGGAGCGGCGGCTGGGCGTGAGCGTGACGGGCCACATCGCCTCGCCCGAGTTTACCTTCCCCAACGCGCGCGGCCTCTACACCTTCGTCAACCGCCGCTACATCCGCGACCGCGGGCTCAACAGTGCCATCCAGCGCGCCTTCCAGGAGTACCTGCCCACCGGGCGCCAGCCGGTGGTGGTGATCTTCATCGACGTGGACCCGCGCGCGGTGGACGTGAACGTGCACCCGCAGAAGACCGAGGTGCGCTTCGCGGATCCGCGCGGGGTGGGGGACGCGGTTAACGCCGCCCTCGTGCGCACGCTGCGCGCGGCGCCCTGGCTGGGCGCGGGCCCCACGCCCGAGGCCCCGCGAGAGGCCGCCCACTACGCGCTCGCCGTGGAGCGCTTCCTCACCCGCGCGCAGGAGGCCGGGGGCGGCGCGCCCCTGCCCATCCCCGGCACCCAGGACGCGCCGGGGGAGCCGGGGGCCCCGGGCACCGTGGCGCCCGCGTTCGGGCAGGCGCGGCCGCTGCTCAACGAGGCGCCGCCCCCCGGCTACTTCGGGCAGCTGCGGCCGCTGGGCCGGCTCGCGGGGCGCTTCCCCGTGTGCGAGGGACGCGGCGGCACGCTGGTGGTGCTGGACCTGCACGCGGCGCTCGAGCGGGCGCGGCGCGCCACCTTCGAGCGCGCGCTCGCGCAGGGGCGCTCCCCTGCGCTCTCGCTCTTTGCCACCACCGTGGAGCTGCCGCTGCCGGCGGCGCGTGCGCTGGTCTCCGGGCAGGAGGCGCTCGCGCGGCTGGGCTTCGAGGTGGAGCCCTTCGGGGGCACCAGCCTCGCGGTGAAGGCCCTGCCCACGGCGCTGAGCGGGGCGGACGCGCCCGCGCTGCTGGAGGCGCTCTCGCGGGCGCTGCCGCCCGCCGGCGTGCCGCTGGATGCGCTCGCGCTCGCTGAGCCGCTGCGGGTGATGGCCTGCCACGCGGCGCGCGCCGCCGAGGCAAGCGTGACGGACGCGCAGCTGCGCGCGCTGCTCGAGGAGCTGGACGACGCGGACTTCCACCTGCCGTGCCTGCACGGCAGCGTGGTGGTGCTGGAGATGCCGCTGCTCGAGCTCGAGCGGCGGGCGCGCTGAGCGGCGCGGGGGGCCTTGCGCGCAGCCGGGGCAGAAAGTTGACCCGCCCCTGGCCCCCACTAGCGTGCGCACATCCCTGTAGCGGTGCGGGGACGTGAGGAGGGCGCACATGCTGGGCGTCATCACCCTGCGGCACCTGCTGGTCCACCCGGGCCTGGTCGTCCGGGAGTTCGGCGCCGGTTGTCTCGCGCGCTGCGTCCTCGCTACGATCCTGCGCCGGCGCACCACCTTCCTCGAGATCGCCCTGCGCTCGAGGACCTCCGAAGGCCCCTGATGCCCCGCTTCACCCTGCCGTTCGCCCTGCTGCTCTCGCTGCTCGCCGCCCCCGCCGCCCTTGCCCAGACGAGCCTGGACGGGGTGGGGCGCATCACCGTCGCCGGGGGCTGGCGCCGCACCTCCAACGACACCTTCCTGAGCGGCTACTACGCGCGGCCCGAGAACCAGGGCCTGCAGCGCGGCGCGCCCTCGCCCGGCGGGCCGCTGCTGGTGGCCACCTTCGGCTACGCGGTGAGCGAGCACGTGGAGCTGGGGGTGGACCTGTTCGGCTCGGCCGAGCGCATCCGGCTCAGCGGCGCCCCGCAGCTCACCACGCTCACCTACGGCGCGCTGCTGGGCCTTCGGCTGCAGACCCTGCTGGAGGGCGTGGGCCCGCAGGGCCTGCTGCCCTGGGTGGGGGTGCTCGGCGGCCCCACGCTGGTGCTCTCCACCTTCCAGGGGCAGCCGGGCACCGAGGGCGTGAAGCAGGCCTGGGGCCTCACCGCGGGCGGCTCCCTGCGCCTCACGGACCGCTGGGCCGCGACGATGGAGCTGCGCGGGCTGCTCGCGCGCGGACCGGTGAAGGACCTGGGCAGCGTGAACGGGGGTGGGGTGTGGCTGGGTCTGGGCGCCACCTACACCTTCGACGCCGAGCCGAGCCGGCCGGTGAACTGGTAGCGCCGGCGATTGCCTGCCCGCTCGCCCTGCGGGCAGGTGAAACTCGGGGAAATTCCGTGGCGGCCGGTCCGGTTTGGGACCGTCAAAGCAGTTGCCGTAGCCAATTATCCACGGGGGTTGTCCCACGATGCGCGAATCGGCCGAGATCATTTCCGGGCCCAACAGGAAGATGTCCATGGTTGCTGAGCAGAAGCCTGAGGTGGAGAAGGAGCTGGGGGAGATCCGCAAGGAGGTGATCGAGGCGCGCAACCTCGTGATCAAGACGGACAACCTCCTCAAGAACCTCCACGCCGAGCTGAAGCTGGTGGGCAAGCGCCAGGAGGACTTCCAGAAGCGGCAGTGGATCTCGTCCGGTGTGGCGTACGCGCTCTTCGCGATCCTCTGCATCGGCGCCGCGGTGGGCATCAGCTCCGCGCGCACCTCCACGGCGACCGGCGAGCGCGAGCGGCTGGAGAAGACCGTGGCGGAGCTGACCACCCAGGCGGAGAAGCAGCGCGCCGAGCTCACCGCCTCGCAGAACGCCGAGCGCTCGGCCGCCGAGGTCTACAAGCTGATGACCACGCTGCCCGGCGACGAGCGGCTCAAGGGCATCGACGCGCTGGTGAAGCTGGACACCAGCCGCCTCTCCTCGCTGGAGAAGCAGGCGCTCAACGACCGCGCGGTGGCGCTGCGCCGCGAGGTGGGTGACAGCGCGTTCGAGCGCGGCAAGGCCGCCTTCCGCCGCAACGACATGCCCACGGTGGTGAGCGAGCTCAGCCGCTTCCTCGCGATGAACCCGGGCGAGAGCGACGGGCTGGACGCCTCCTTCTTCCTCGGCACCGCGTACAACTCGCTCAAGAAGCACGAGCAGGCGGTGCCGCTGCTGACCCGCTTCGTCGAGGGCGACAAGAAGTCCAAGACCCGCGACTACGCGATGCTGCTGCTCGCCCAGTCGCTGCAGGAGACGAACCAGCTGCAGAAGGCGGCGGACACGGTGCGCGATGCGATCGGCACCTACCCGAACAGCGAGTTCGCCTCGCAGATGCGCGGGCGGCTGGCGAACATCAAGCGCGCGATGAACCCCGACGCGGCGGCTGCGGCACCGGGCGCTGCCCCGGCGGCGGCGCCGGCCACGGCGGGTGCGGCTCCCGGCCAGTAGTCCTCAGCCCGGAGCGAGCAGGTGTTGCCACACGGGGCCCACGGTCATAAGACCGGGGCCCCGTGTCCGTTCCTGCCCCCGCCAAGGATCCCCGCTACCGCCACTTCCGCGCCGCCGCGTACGGGCTGTACATCGCGGTGGTGAGCGCCTTCTCGCTGATGCTCATCGTCAGCGTCACGCGCTCCATCCGGGCGATGACGCCGCCGCGCCTTCCCGCGGCCGAGCCCACCCTGTCGGTGCGCGAGTGCCTGGACGGCGCCCAGCAGGCGTGGCGGGACCTGGAGCGCGAGCGCGAGGCGCTGGTGAACCTGTCGCCTGCGCACAGCGTGGACCAGGAGTGGATGGTGTTCCGCACCGGGTGGCTGAAGCAGCTGCGCGAGCGCGAGTCGCACTGCGCGCTCGAGTCGCGCGAGCGCGCGCAGGTGAAGGTGGTGTACGGCCGCCTCGAGCAGGTGCTGGACCTCTACACCATCCACGCCGTGCAGTACGCCGGCGAGGTGGGCTACGCCGTGGACGGCCTGCACGACGCCTTCGAGGCCGCGCGCGCCTCGCCCGCCGCGGGCCGCGTGCCCTAGCGCTCAGCGCGTGGGCAGGATGACCTCGTACTCGCCGTTCGCGTCCGAGGTCGACTGCGCGAGCAGCTGGCTGGTCGGCTTGCCGTTCACGCTCACCACGCGGAAGAAGCGCACGGAGGCGTAGGCCAGGTTGGGCGCGGAGGCATCCGCGCTCGCGAGGCGCACCGGGCCGCTGATGTGCCGGCCGCGCGAGAGCGTGATGGCGCCCAGCTCCAGCGGGAACATCACCGGGGCGTTGGGCACCGGAGCCACGGTGAGGTAGCGGCTGGTGCGCGGCAGGTCGCCGGAGGGCACGAAGTCCAGGCGGTACTCGGCGGCGTCCAGCAGCAGGGAGAAGGTGCCGTTCTCGTCCGTCAGGGTCTCGCTGCGCTCGGCCGGGCCGGGCAGGCCCTGCACCGGGCGCAGCGGCTCGGCGATCACCCGCACCATGGCCGCTGGCGACCCCTTCGGGGTGAGCACCGTGGCGCTGACCCGTCCGCGCTGGCGGCAGGCGAAGGCGAACCCCGTGGTGCCCGTGGGCTGCACGTGCACCGGGCCCTGGCTGACGGCCGCATCCAGCGAGCCGCGGGTGGGGCGGGCGGGCGGCGCCACGATCAGCGTGAAGTCCGCGCCGGGGGCGCTGGGCAGGGTCTGGAGCGTGAAGTGGCCGTCGGCATCCGTGAGGACGGAGCCGCTGAGGAACAGTCCGCCCCCCTTCACCTTTCCCTCCAGCCGCACGCTGCCGCCCACCACGGGCAGGCCCTCCTGCCCGATCACGATCCCCTGCAGGGTCACGGGGGCTCCGAAGTCACCGAGGGAGTACGTGGCGGGCGGGTTCGCGAGGTCCACCGGGAAGGTGACCTGCGGCAGCAGGCTGTCCGCGCTGCGCGGGGTGGCCTGCAGGATGACCTTCGCGAGGGCCCGGGCCGCAGGCGACACGAAGAGCGTGAAGGCGCCCGTGGTGCGCGACACCGCCACCCGCTGCGAGAGGGGGCGCAGCCCCGGGTCGAGCAGCTGGACGTCCATGTCCACGTCGAAGGGGGCGAGCGGCTCGCGCACCAGGGTGCCGGAGAGCGGGGTGAGCGCGGCAGGGTCCGGGAGCCGGAAGTCGAGCGACACCTGCGCCCCCACCTGCACCGAGCGGGTCTCGGTGAGCGGGGGCAGGGCGGTGTCGCCGGGGACGAGGCTCACGCTGAACTGGCCCGTTCCCACGGGGAAGCGGTAGGCGCCGTTGCTGGGGACCACGGTGCCCTCGTAGCGCCGCTCCACGCCCGGAAGCAGCAGGCTCTCGCCCGTGGCGCGCACGGTGACCGAGCCCGCGTAGAGCTCGGGTCCGCTGCCGCCATCCGCGGCCGGCTCGCTCAGCACCTGGCCCTCGAGCAGCGCGGGCCCCTGCAGCTGCAGCACCGGGTGCGCCTCCTTCAGGTCGATGGCGAAGTCCTGCGCGTGGAGGCCCGCCTGCGAGTTGGGGACGACCTCCACCACCAGGTCCTTGCCCGGGTCGCCGCAGCCGTCCGCGAAGCACACCTCGCCCGCCTCGCACTCCGCGTCGCTGCGGCACACGAGCGGCGCGCCGCTGGCGCTCGAGCCGCTCGCGCAGCCGCCCGCGAGCGTGCCGCCCAGGGCGAGGGAGGCGAGCACCCAGCGCAGGGGCCTCGCGCCGCTCACTGGCACACCCCCGTCACGGTCTCGACCGTCCACGCGTAGGTGACCGCGTAGCCCTCGTCCAGGACGATGGCGGCGCCGCCGTCCGGGTTTTCGCCGAGCTGCTGCGAGGGCTGGCGGGTGGTCAGGTCGAGCTGCCGGTCCGCCAGCACCGCCTCCACCGTGTGCAGCCCCGGTGCGCGCAGCTTGCTGTTGGCGGCGGTGAGGTCCGCGACGAAGGTGGCGCGGTCGTTGCGCTCGGGTCGATCCGAGGGAGCGAGCAGGTCGAGCTTGTCCGTGCTCGCTTGCCCGGGCACGTAGTCCACGAACCAGTAGACGGTGAGCAGGTCGAGCACGTCGGGATCGGTCGCCAGGACCTCGAAGGTCTGGCGGCAGGTCCCGTTGCCGAACTCCCGGATGATGCGCGTCTGCGGACTCACCTGGTTCTCCAAGATCCGGGGGGGCCGATTCTTCGGCTCGCGGGGCCACGTGAAGAGCGTGTCATCCTGGGGGATGACGCAGCCGCCCAGCGCGAGGCTGCCCCACGCGAGCAGGGCCAGGAGGGCCGCGCTCGCGGAGGCACTGCGTAGCAAGGCAGCGGCCAAGGGCAGCCGGGGCAAATCCCTCGTGCGGACGCGCACTTGCGAGGGGACGGAGGGCGCTGGTCCCGGGGGACCCTGACAGGGGCGTCGTGGGCTCACGGGGCCTACACCTCGTCCAGGGGTGGGAGGGCGTCCGGCGCCTCGTCGTCGTCCGGAGGCAGGGCGCGGCCGTTCTTCTCCGCCTCCAGCTTCTCCAGGTGCCGGAAGATGGTGCGCGGGTCCACGCCGAGGTCCTTGGCCGTCTTGGTGCGGTTGCCGTTGTTCCGCTCGAGCACCTCGTTGATGTAGCGCTTCTGGAACTCCTCCTTGGCCTGGGCGAGCGGGAGCACCGGCTCGAGGTTCTCCGGCTTCAGGTCCAGGTCGTCCGGGCCGAGCAGCGGCTTGTCCGCGAGCACCACGGCCTTCTTGAGGCGGTTCTCCAGCTCGCGGATGTTGCCGGGCCAGGCGTACTTGCGCATGGCCACGGTGGCCGACGGGGTGAAGCCGCGCGCGCGAGAGTTGAACTCCTTCGCGTACTTCTGGAGGAAGAAGCGGCCGAGCACCACCAGGTCCTCGCCGCGCTCGCGCAAGGGGGGCAGCTTCAGGGTGACCACGTTGAGGCGGTAGTAGAGGTCCTCGCGGAAGCGGCTCTGGCGCACCTCCTCCTCGAGCACCTTGTTCGTGGCGGCCACCACGCGGATGTCCACCGGCTCGCCGCGGTTGTCGCCGACCTTGTAGACGATCTTCTCCTGCAGGGCCCGCAGCAGCTTCACCTGCAGCTGCAGCGGCATCTCGCCGATCTCGTCCAGGAAGAGGGTGCCGCCGATGGCCGCCTGGAACTTGCCCATCTTCGTGGCGACGGCGCCGGTGAAGGCGCCCTTCACGTGGCCGAACAGCTCGCTCTCGAGGAGGTTCTCGGGGATGGCGCCGCAGTTGATGGTGACGAAAGGCCCCTTGGCGCGCGGGCTGCGCCGGTGCAGCTCGCGCGCGATCAGCTCCTTGCCCGTGCCGGTCTCGCCGGTGATGAGCACGCTGATGTCGGTGACGGAGATCTTGTCGATGCGCTTGTACACGTCGCGCATGCCCTGGCAGGCGCCCACGATGTCGCCGTAGCGCTGGTCCTCGAGCTTGCGGCGCAGCTCGGTGTTGTCGAGGCGCAGCTCGTTCACCAGCATGGCGTTCTGCAGGATGAGCGAGGCCTGGGCGGCGAACACCGTGAGCATGTCCAGGCTCTTGGGCTCGAAGCGGTTCACGAGCCGGTCGTTGCCCACGTAGATGAGCCCGAACAGCTCGCCCTTGTGCATCAGGGGCACGCACATCACGGAGAGCAGCTTGAGGCTCACCACGGACTGGCTCGCGCTGAACTCGGGGTCGTCCAGCGCGTCGCTGAGGATCAGCGGGCGCTGCGACTTCACCACCTTGGCCACGATGGAGTCGCTCAGGCGCTCCACCGCGTCCTCCAGGTTCTCGCGCGCCAGGTTGCGCGCCACCTTCACCCGCAGCTCGCCGCTCTCCAGCAGGATGAGGAAGCCTTTGTCCGCGCGGGTGACCTCGATGGCCTCGTCCATGAGGCTCTCGAGCACCTCGTCCACCGCGTAGCTGCGCAGCAGCCGCTCGCTGAAGGCGGTGAGCCGGCGGAGCATGGTGATCTCGCGCGCCGCGAGCGCCGGCAGATCGCGGGTGTGCGAGTCCGGATCCACCGACGCGGAGTCGGACGCGGCGGCCGCCGGCGCCGCAGGGCGCAGCGGCGCGGGCGTGGCGCCGGGTGCATCGTCGCGCGAGAAGGTGAGCTCGGTGGCGCCCACGCGCACCACGTCCCCGCTGGAGAGCGGGTGGCGCTCCTTCTGCCTCTTGCCGTTCACCTGGAAGGCGGCGCCCAGGCTGCCCACCTCGTAGCGGCTGCCGTCCGAGGTGAGGTGCAGCGCGCTGTCGGGCACGGCGGGGTCGTCCAGGCGCACGTCGTTGTCGGCCCCGCGGCCCACCGAGGTGAGGCGCTTGAGCAGGCGCACGGTGCGGACCTGGCCGTCGGGAGTGCGGACGATGAGGCTGGCCATGACGTCTCGGAAGCTCGGGTTAGAAGCGCAGCGAGAGGGCGGCCCCGGCGCCGCCCTGCAGGGGGTAGATGCTCAGCCCGCCGGTGACGCCGGGCGCGGGGGCGGGGAGGGTCTCGATGCCGGTGCGCACCACCTCGTCCTGGTGGTGGTAGAGCGCGTCCGCCACGCCCGCCGCGTACATCGCGTAGAAGCCCACGGCGGCGCCGTACTTCACGCGGCGCCAGTTGTCGCGCTGCGCGGCCTTGCTGGTGGGGATGTAGCGCACGTGCACCTTCTGCTGGGTGTTGGTGCCCTTCAGGTCCGGCAGGGGCACCTCGCTCTCCTCGTAGAGACCCTCGTAGGCGAAGAAGGCGAGCGCGCTGCTCACCGCGAAGGCGCCCTCGGTGGCGGCGAAGATGACCCCCAGGGAGGTGCGGCCCTGCTGGAACTGGCCCGCGCCGAAGGGGACGAAGTTCACGAGGAAGCTGCGCTTCTCCACCGTGCGCACGGTCACCTGGCGCGAGAGCTCCTCCACGCGGCGGCGGCGCTCCTCGTTCGCCGCGCGCTCGCGCTCGCGCTGCGCGGCCTCGGCGCGCTCGCGCTCGGCGCGCAGGCGCTTCTCCTGGCGGATCAGGTCCAGCTCGGCGCGCAGCTCGCGGCGCAGCTCCTCGAAGTAGGCGATGGCGGGCGGCGGCACCACGAAGGGGTCCAGGCCGTAGTCCGGCTCCAGGCGCAGCAGCGCGCGCAGGTGCCGCCCCGCCTCGTCGCGCCGCCCGAGGTTGAAGGCCGCGAGCCCCGCGAGCTTGTGCAGCTCCACGAGGCTGGGCTCGTCCAGGTTGCCGCGGTCGATGCGGGCGGCCGCGCGCTCGAGCACCTCGGCGTACTTGCCGAACTCGAAGGCGGCGCGGATGCCGCCCAGCTCGCCCTCGTCCGGGGCCTGCGCGTGGGCGAGCGCGGGCGCGAGCAGCAGCAGCAGGAGCAGAAGCAGGGAGCGCAGGCGCGAGGTCATCGGGGCTCGAGCGCTCCGCGCAGCGTCTCGGCCTTGCCCGGCTCGACCATGGTGCTGCCCTGCTCGGTCGCGTAGCCGGGGCGGGAGATCTCGTAGTCCACCCGGTGCTGGAAGCTCGCGGGGCCGCGCGGCGAGCGCAGCTCGAAGGGGTGGGAGAGGCTGTCGTGGGCGGTGCGCTGCACGTCGCCAATCTTGACCACCGCGTCCGCCGGCTTCCAGTCGAAAGCGAGCGTGCTCGGCTTGAGCTGCGCGCGCAGGCGGAAGATGTTGTCCGCGCCCGCGCGCACCTCGATGGTCTCCACCACCGGCTCGCACCAGGTGCAGCTCACGCGCACCCGGTGGGGGCCGGGCAGGGCGCTCAGGTTGTGCTGCGCGAGCGCCTCCGCGCTGGGGGGCTCTTCGTCCAGCTGCACGACGCCATAGGGGCGCACCAGCACCGAGACGGGCACGCGCGCGAGCGGGCGCGGCGGCTCCGCGCGCACCGGAGGCGCCGCGGGGAGCGGGGAGGGCGGCGGCGCCGAGGCGAGGGGCGCAGACGCGGCCGGGCCCTCTGCAGCGGGCGTGGCGGAGGGAGGCGCCTCGGCCCGGGCCGGCGGCCTCGCTGCGACGTGGGCGGAGGGAGCGGGCGCGGCCGGGTGCCGTGTCCACAGGGCCCGGGCGCCCACCGTGAGCAGCAGCAGGGCGAGCAGCGCAGCGCCCACCCGCCCCGTGCGCGCGAGGCGGCGGCGCAGGCGGCGCGCGCGGTCCAGCCCCTCGAGGAGCGCGAGCGCGCGCGGCTGCTCGGGGTCGAGCGCGAGCACCTGGTTCAGGTCCGCGAGCGCGCGCGCGGGCCGCTCGCGCAGCAGCCGCTCGCTGCGCTCGAGCAGCTGCGCCACCAGGCGCTGGCGCAGCTGCCGGCGGTAGGTGGGTGGATCGGCGAAGAAGGCGCTCAGCTCCTCGCTGGGCCGGCCGAGCCCGAGGCGCCCGAGGTAGTCCGCGAGCGCGTCGCGCAGGCGCCCGGCGTGCGGGTAGCGATCCTGCGGCTGGCGCGCGAGGCAGGTGGTGATGATCTCCGCGAGCTCGTCCGAGATCGCAGGCGCGAGCTGGCGCGGGTCCTCGTAGTGCCCGTCCAGGATGCGCTTGAGGGTGGCGGTGGTGTTCGAGGCGCTGAAGGGCAGCTTCCCGGTGGCGAAGGCGTAGAGCATCGTGCCCAGCGAGAAGATGTCCGCCGCGGCGCCCGCCTCCTGCCCCTCGATGATCTCCGGCGCCATGTGGGCGGGCGAGCCCACCAGCGAGCCGGTGATGGTCATCCGCTCGTCGCGGTCCAGGATCTTCGCGATGCCGAAGTCCATGAGCTTGAGGACGCCGTCCTCGCGCACCATGACGTTCTCCGGCTTGAGGTCGCGGTGGATCACTCCGGCCTCGTGCGCGTGGGCGAGCGCCGCGGCGAGCTCGTGGATGATCAGCGCCGCGACCTCCGGCGGCTCGAAGCCCAGCGTCTCCATGCACACGCGCAGCGTCTGGCCGCGGATGTACTCGGTGACGATGTACGCCTCCTCGGCGCCCGCGGGCGAGAAGTCGAAGACCTCGAGGATGTTGGGGTGGTGCAGCTTGGCGACCGCCTTCGCCTCGCGCGCGAGCCGCCGGCGGCTCTCGTCCTTGCCGGCCAGGTGCGGGTGCAGCACCTTCACCGCCACCTCGCGGTCCAGTGCGGTGTCGAGCCCCTTGTAGACGACGCTCATGCCCCCCGAGCCCAGCTGCTCGAGGATGCGGTAGCGACCGATCTGCTGGCCCAGGTGGCTCATCGCGCGTGCACAGCCCCGGCGTCCCGCGGATCCGGGCTCCCGTCGGAGCACGCCCCGCCCCGCGCGATGCCAGTGGGAACGCCAGGTCGCAGGGGGGAGGGCATGGTCGGGCGTGACTGTCAGAGGGGGAGACGCAGCTATGACAGCCGCGTCGGGCCCCGGAGTGTAGAGGCCCCACCCAGAGGGCGCAATCACCACGACCGGGCTGACGAGCGTTTTCCCAGTTGTCCGGGATGGCGGGACCCGGAGGCCCGGCACGCCCGGAGCCTGCTAGGAGCGGGGCAGCCGCCGGCGAGCGGCGAGCCGGTCCAGCAGGGCCTCCAGCTTCGCCGCCGGCTCGCGCGGCAGCGCCTGGTCCGTGGGCGAGTGCTTGGGGGCGGCCTGCGCGAGGCGGAACAGCTCGAGCAGCCGCTCCTTGAGCAGCTCGCTGTCCGGGCGCTCGGCCAGGGCGCGCCGGTAGGCCGCCGCAGCGCCCGCGTAGTCGCCGAGCGCGAAGAGCCGCTCGCCCTCCTGGGCGGGCGTGGAGGGACGCCGGGCGTGGCCCGCGGGCTCGCGGAAGCTCGCCTTGGGGCTCTGCAGCTCCATGGGCTGCAGGCTCTCGCGCAGCTGCGCGAGCCGGCCTGCGAGCGCGGCGTCGGCGGGGAAGGCGGCCACGAGGGACTCGTAGAGGCTCACGGCCTCGGAGAGGTCGCCGCGGCGCAGGGCGCGCTCGGCGCGGGACTCGGTCTCGGCCCGGACGTCAGGGGTCATCGCGCGCGCGAGGCTAGCACGCGCCGCGCGCCGCGGAAGGTGTCAGGGCGGACCGGTAGAGTGCTGCGGCTGCGCGCGGCCCTGGGAGGGGGATCGGCGCGCGCCCGGGAGCCGTGGCCGTGGCGATGGACGTGCGCGCGAAGCTGGAGATCCTGGCGGACGCGGCGAAGTACGACGCCTCCTGCTCGAGCAGCGGGGCGAAGCGGCGCACGCCGAAGGGCGGCGTGGGCAACGCCGAGGGGATGGGCATCTGCCACAGCTACACGCCGGACGGGCGCTGCGTTTCGCTGCTGAAGATCCTCCTCACCAACCTCTGCATCTACGACTGCCAGTACTGCATCAACCGCATCTCGAGCGACGTGCCGCGTGCGCGCTTCACGCCCGAGGAGGTGGTGCAGCTCACCCTGGACTTCTACCGGCGCAACTACATCGAGGGGCTGTTCCTCAGCTCCGGGGTGATCAAGAGCCCCGACTTCACGATGGAGCAGCTGGTGCGCGTGGCGCAGCTCTTGCGCGAGGTGCACGGCTTCGGCGGCTACATCCACCTCAAGGCGGTGCCCGGGGCCTCGCCGGAGCTGCTCGCCCAGGCGGGGCGCTGGGCGGACCGGCTCAGCGCGAACATCGAGCTGCCCACGGATGGAGACCTGCAGAAGCTCGCGCCGCAGAAGAGCTTCGCCGAAACGGGCGCGACCATGGGGGCCATCCATGCGCGCGTGGCGCAGGCGAAGGCCGAGCGCGAGGAGAGCCCGCGCGCCCCCGTCTTCGCCCCCGCGGGACAGAGCACGCAGATGATCGTCGGGGCCACCCCCAGCCCGGATGCGGCCGTCCTCGACACGGCGAACCGCCTCTACCGCCGCTTCGCGCTCAAGCGCGTCTACTACTCGGCCTACAGCCCCATCCCCGCCGGCGACGTGCGCCTGCCCGCGAAGGCTCCGCCGCTGGTGCGCGAGCACCGGCTCTACCAGGCGGACTGGCTCATGCGCTTCTACGGCTTCGCGCCCGCGGAGCTCACCCCCGCCGAGGCGCCGCAGCTCTCGCTGGACCTCGACCCGAAGCTCGCCTGGGCGCTGCGCTCGCGGGCGCTGTTCCCCGTGGACGTGAACCGCGCCCCGCGCGAGCTGCTCCTGCGGGTGCCGGGGCTGGGCGCACGCACCGTGCAGCGGCTCCTGCGCATCCGGCGCTGGCACGCGGTGACGCTCGCGGACCTCGCGCGCCTCAAGGTGCCGCTCTCGCGGGTGCGCCCCTTCGTGGTGACCGCGGACCACCGTCCCACCCTGCTGCTGGATGACGCGCGGCTGGCCGAGCGGCTGCGCGCTCCGGCCTCCCAGCTCTCGCTCTTCGCGAGCGCGGAGGCGGCGCGCACGGGGGAGCTGTGAGGCGGGTCTGCGCGGGGCCCGGCTTCGCGGACTTCCGGCGCGAGGCGCGCGCGCTGCTCGCCGAGGACGTCCCGCCCGATGCAGTCGTGCTCGAGGACGCAGCCGTGGGGCAGGCGCCGCTCGCGGGCCTCTTCGCGGCGCCGCACGCGCCCGAGCAGCCGGCGCGCCCGACGCTCGCCGTGCCCAGCGCCTTCCTGCGCCTGGGCGAGCAGGTGGCGTGCCATCGCGACGGCGAGCGCTGGGGTCACCTGTACCGCGTGCTGTGGCGGCTCACCCACGGCGAGCGCCACCTGCTGGAGGTGGAGAGCGATCCGGACGTGCGCAGGTTGCAGTTGATGGCGAAGGCGGTGGAGCGCGACGTGCACAAGCTGCATGCGTTCGTGCGCTTCCGGCGCGTGGAGCAGGGCGGGCAGGAGCACTACGTCGCGTGGCACCGGCCGGACCACCTCATCGTCGAGCGCGCCGCGCCCTTCTTTGCCCGGCGCTTTCCCTCCATGCGCTGGAGCCTGCTCACGCCGGACGCGTGCGCGTACTGGGATCTCTCCGAGCTGCGCTTCGGCGAGGGGGTGCCGCGCTCGGCCGCCCCCGAGGGCGATGCGCTCGAGGCGCTGTGGCGCACCTACTACGCGGCGGTGTTCAACCCCGCGCGCCTCAACCCCCGCGCGATGCGCGCGCAGCTGCCCGTGCGGCACTGGGCCACGCTGCCCGAGGCGCCCCTCATCCGGGGCCTCGTGCGCAGCGCACCCACGCGGGTCGAGCGCATGGTGCGGCCCCCGAGCGCGCCCTCCGCCTCCGCGGCGCTGCTGCCACCGGCGCGCGACCTCGGCTCGCTCGCGGCCGCGGCGCGTGGCTGCACGGCGTGCCCGCTGCACGCGCGCGCCACCCAGACGGTGTTCGGCGAGGGGCCGGGCGAGCCGCGCCTCATGCTGGTGGGCGAGCAGCCCGGAGACACCGAGGACCGGGTGGGGCGCCCCTTCCAGGGACCGGCCGGCCAGCTCCTCGACGAGGTGCTCGCGCAGGTGGGAATCGCCCGCGAGCAGCTGTACGTCACCAACGCGGTGAAGCACTTCGGGTGGACCGGCGAGCCCACCCGCAGGCTCCACCAGAAGCCCGGGCGCGCAGAGGTGCTCGCGTGCCGCGGCTGGCTCGAGGCGGAGGTCGCGGCGGTGCGCCCCCGGATGATCCTCGCGCTCGGGGCCACGGCGGCGCAGTCCTTCCTCGGACCGGGCTTCAAGCTCACCCACAGCCGGGGCCAGGTGTTCGAGACGCCGTGGGCGCCGTGGTGGCTCGCCACGTACCACCCGTCCGCGCTCTTGCGGATGCCGGACCCGCGCACCCGCGCCCAGGCTCACGCCCACTTCGTGGAGGACCTGCAGCGCACCGCCGAGGCGCTGCGCCGGGTGGCGTGAGCCCTCAGCGCCGCTCGCTCTCCGTGCGCTCGGCCCGCTCACAGTCCGCCGCGTAGCCGGCCTCGGCGAGCGCGGTGCGCAGCTCGGCCGGGTCCAACCCGCGCAGCACGCGCTGGCCCACCACGGTCACCGGCACGCCGCGGCCGTCCAGCTCGGCCCACTCGGCCTCGGCGCGGGGCGAGTGGTCCACGTCCTTGTCCTCGAAGGGCACGTTCGCGCGCTGCAGGCAGGTGCGCAGCCGCGCGCATACCGGACACCAGTCCGTGCCGTAGACGATGACGTGGTCTGCGGGGTTGCCCCGCCGGGGATCATCGAGCGCGTGCAGGGTGCGGTCGCGAACGAGGAGCAGCGCCGCGCCGACGAGCAGCGCGAGCAGGGAAGGGTGCACGCGGCGCGCAGCGCGCGGTGCCGCGGGCAGGGGCACCAGCGTACCGCGCTCCACGTCCACCTCGCGGGCGCGCTGGCCGCTCAGCTGCTCCACGCGCTCGCGCAGGGAGGCGAAGGCAGCTGCGTCCGGGAGCGCCCGGCGGGGAAGGAGCAGGACCTGGCGGCCGTCATCGATGCGCACGGTGAGCAGCTGCGGGGAGAACAGCAGATCCTTCACGCGGGCCCATGCGACGTGCAATTCGCCGCTCGCGTTGCGCCGCACCAGCTGCGCCTCGGAGAGCTGGAGCGAGACGGGGCCGAAGGTGGAGCGGCGCGCCGCGGCGCGGGCCATCCGGCGGGCGTAGCGCGCGTCCAGGCGGCGCGAGCCGCGCACGTGCAGGAACAGCGGCCTCAGGACGTAGACCAGCGCGCCCATGCTCGCCATGCGCAGCCCGTAGTCCAGCGCGCCGCGCAGCGTCCACTCGAACCGGGGCTCCAGCAGCCGCACCACGGGGGCAAGCGCGAGGGCGAGGAGCACCGTCAGCACGGGGATCAGCAGCGGGAGGCGGATCAGCCGGTCTCGCCGCAGCGCGGTGAGCTGCAGCTGCGCGTCCGCCAGGTCCTGCTCCTCGAGTACGTAGGAGAGCTCCATGGGCGGCCACTCTAGCGCAGGCTCCTGTGTCGCCGCGCCGAGCGCTGCGAGCAGGCAGGCCGCGACCGCCTGCGCCGTGCCCACTCGCCGGACCCTGCCGCGGCATGACCGCGAGCGCCGCGCCCGGATTGGCCCGGACGCTCTCGTGCGGACGTCGTGAAGATGCCGTGAAGCTCCGGCCCGCCGGCGCATGAGACGGTGGATGCATGGTCCTCGCCCCGCTCTGCATTGCCGTGCTGCTCGCCGCCGCCCCTGCGCGGGTGGAGTCCTCGCCGGAGGTGCGCGCGACGCACTACACCGCCGAGGTGACGGTGGACGGCGGCCTCGCGACGCTGGCGGTGTCGCTCACGCTGCAGAACCAGGGGAGCAAGGCGACCGAGGTGGACGTCCTGCTCGAGCTGCCCAACGAGGGCAGCGCGAGCGAGTTCTACTTCACGCACCCCGGCTCGCGGACCTGGCAGTACGGCGCGATGATGGAGGAGGGCTTCGCCGAGCAGCGCTTTGCGCAGCTGCGCCAGCGCAACAAGGCCACGGCCTCACCCTCCGCGATGATGACCCACGTGGAGCCGGGCGTGGTGCGGCTGCGGATCCACCCCGCGCGCGTGGGCGTCCCGCTGCAGGTGCGCTTCCGGGTCCAGGCGCCGCTGCGCTACGAGGACGGCCACTGGGGCGTGAGCGCGGACTACCGCGGCGGCGAGGGGGCGCGGGACGGCGCGTACGCGTACACCTCGGTGACGCCGGGCATGCGGATGACGCTCGCATCCACCCAGGCGGGCGTGCAGGTGAGCGCCGACGGGCGCAGGCTCTGGCTGAAGGCGCCCGCTTTCGTCGGCGTGCAGGGACGCGAGGCCTCGACCGCGCTGCCCTCGGGAGGGTGGGCGCTGCGCGTGGGGCTGGGCGTCGCCCCGCAGCTCTCCGAGCTTCCCCATGCGGCCAGCGTCGTCTTCGTCCTCGACGCGTCGCGCAGCGAGGACGCCGAAGGGATCGAGGGACAGCTGCAGGTGCTGCGCCGCTACCTGCAGCGCGTGCCGGATGCGCAGGTGGAGCTCGTCGTCTTCCGCCGCCACGCGGAGCGGCTCTTCGGCGAGTGGGTCCCGGCGGCAGACGTCGAGGCGCGGCTCGCGCGGCTCGAGCGCGAGCGGCTCGCTCCAGGCAACGGCTCGGCGCTGGACGAGGCGCTCGCGCTGGCGGCCCGCGTGCTCGAGGGGCGCACCGGCACGCTGCGGGTGGTGGCCCTCACGGATGGCCTCGTCGCCTCGCGCGCCAGCACCACCGCGCCCGCGTGGCCCACGGGCAGCGTGCTCAACGTGGGCCTGATGCGCGTGAGCTGGTCGGTGCTCCCGGTGCGCTGGGGCTACGTGGACGGCCCGCAGCCGGCGCACGCGCTCGCGCCCCTCGCCGAGGCCACCGGCGGCAGGGTGCTCGCGCTCTCGCCCCCGGGAGAGGGTGCCGCGCCGCTCGGGGAGGAGCTGGTGCGTCCCACGCGCCTCGAGGCCCCGCGCCTGCTCGCCGCCGGGGTCCCGGTGCCCTGGCCCACCGCGCCGCCCTTCCTGGCCGAGGGCGCGGGCGTGAGTGACTGGCTGCGGCTCCCGGAGCGGCCGGAGGCGTTGGTGCTGGAGGGGCGGCTGTGGGCCCGCACCGTGCGCTGGCCGCTCGCATACGAGGCGCGGGTCTCCTCGGCGCTGCGCGCCCTGATGGGCAACGCGCCGCAGGGCGCGCCCCTCACCGATGCGGAGCGCGTCTGGGCGACGAAGGAGTCGCAGGTGGTGGGGCCGGAGCCGTACTCGCTCGCGCACGCGGGGAGCGTGGGGCCGCGGGTGGAGCTGGCCGGAGAGGGGGAGGTGCAGGGGGCTGTCGCGGGCGGCGCGATGGTGGACCCGCCCGACAGGCCGACGCCCGGGGCGGGCGCCTGGCTCGAAGCCCTGCTCGCCTCCGGTGCCCGGCGCTGCGGCGCGAGCGGGGCGACGGTGGAGCTGGAGACCACGTTTCACGAGATCGTGGACGTGCGGGTGACGCCGGCGAACTCCTGCCTCGAGGAGGCCGCGTGGGCGCTGCGGCTGGGGCGCCGCTTCACCCAGCAGCGCGGCCACTTCACGGTGCGCCCGGGAGAGGGGGCGCCGCGGGCCGGGCCGCGCTAGAGTGGCCGGTCCGAGCCCATGGCCCCGCGTTCCTTCTCCCCCCAGACCCTCGAGGAGCTGCGCCGCCGGGTGGACCTGGTGGGGCTGGTGGCGCGCCACGTGGAGCTGAAGCCCAGCGGCCGCGAGTTCCGCGGGCTCTGCCCCTTCCACGAGGAGCGCACGCCCTCGTTCTACGTGGTGCCGCTCAAGGGCTTCTACTTCTGCCACGGCTGCCGCGCGCGCGGCGACGCGGTGGACTTCGTGCAGCGCGTGCTGGGGCGCTCCTTCGTCGAGGCCGTGCAGGAGCTGGCCTCGGAGGTGGGCCTCGCACTCGAGCAGCCCGCAGGGCCCGTGCTCGAGGAGCGCC
This sequence comes from Aggregicoccus sp. 17bor-14, assembly GCF_009659535.1. Lineage (NCBI taxonomy): Bacteria > Pseudomonadati > Myxococcota > Myxococcia > Myxococcales > Myxococcaceae > Aggregicoccus > Aggregicoccus sp. 17bor-14. The sequence continues at coordinate 272,215 of NZ_VJZZ01000001.1, read as the reverse complement.
AGCGGCTGCGCGAGGTGACGCAGGCTGCGCACGAGCACTTCCAGGCCCTGCTCTGGGGCGAGGAGGGCGCGGAGGCGCGCGCCTACCTCGAGGGGCGCGGCATCACGGCGGAGACGGCGCAGCTGTTCGGGCTGGGCTGGGCCCCGGCGGGCTGGGACCGGCTCGCCGGGCGGCTCGCGCGCACGGCGCAGACGGAGGCAGGCGTCGCCGCGGGGCTCTTGCAGCCGCGCGCGAGGGGAGGGGGCTGCTTCGACTTCTTCCGCAGCCGCGTGGTGGTGCCCATCCGCACGCTGGACGGGCGCACGGTGGGCTTCGGGGGAAGGCTCGTGGGCAGCGCGGAGGGGCCCGAGTACCTCAACTCGAAGGAGAGCGCGCTCTTCCACAAGGGCGACCTGCTGTTCGGCATGGACCGCGCGCGCGAGGAGGTCCGCCGCCTGCGGCGCGCCGTGCTCGTGGAGGGCTACTTCGACTGCCTCGCGCTGCACCAGGTGGGCGTGCGCAACGCCGTGGCGCTGTGCTCCACGCACCTCGCGCCGGGGCACCTGCAGGCGCTCGCGCGTGCGGAGGCGCGGGAGCTGGTGCTGCTGCTGGACGGTGACGCCGCGGGGCTCGCGGCCGTGGAGCGGCTCGCCGGGACGCTGCTCGCGGCGGGCGCCTCGGCGCAGGTGGCGCAGCTGCCGGCGGGGGAGGATCCGGACACCTTCGCGCTGCGCGAGGGCGAGGCCGGTGTACGCCGCCTCCTCGCCGAGGCGCGCCCGCTCACCCTGCACCTCTTCTCCACCGTGCTGCCCGAGGGGCGCGAGGCCACCTTCGAGGCGAAGATGCTCGCGCTGGGGCGCCTGCGCGGCGTGGCGGCGCAGCTGCCCGAGGGGCTCACGCGCTCGGCCTTCTTCGAGGCGCTCGCCGCGCACGTGGGGCTGCCGGCGGCGCAGCTGGAGGCGGCGAGTGCGACGGCTGCATCCCGCGCTGCCGGTGCGGCCGGCACTGCCGCTGCGTCGAGTGCGGCCGCCGCTTCAGCCGCCGCCGACTCGCCGGGCGCGGCTGCTGCTCCGGGCGCACCGCCGCCCGCCCCGACCGCCGAGCGCAGCGTGGACGCGCTCGAGGCGCACGTGGTGGCGTGCGTGCTGCGTGCGCCCGAGCTCCGGGCGCACGATGCCTTCGGCGCGCTGGGCCACCTCTCCGAGGCGGGCCTGCGCGCGGCGCTGCACGTGGCTGCGGACCCGGGCTCGAGCGTCTCGGCGACGGGCGCGGTGGCGCGGGCGCTCGCGCGCGCGAGCCGGGCGCTGCCGGCGGACGAGGAGGCCCTGGGCGAGAGCTTCCGCGCGGCCTGCCTCGAGCTCACGCTGCGGCGCGTGGACGGGGCGCTCGAGGCCCTGGCGCAGGCGCTGGTGGGCGCCGGGGCGGGGGAGTCGCTCGCGCTGCAATCGCAGCGTACCGAACTGCTCGCGCTGCGCCGGCGCGTGGCGTCCGCCCGCGCGCTGCAGGAGGGCTAGACTCGGGGCCCACAGCACACGCTGGGAGGTCCGCATGAGCCTGGAGCGCAAGAATCCCGCGGGCGTGGCTCCGCCGCTGGGGCCCTACACGCACGTGACCGTGGTGCCCGCCGGCAGCGAGCTGCTGGTGTTCGCCGGGCAGGTGGGAATGGACCGCGAGGGCCGCCTGCCCACGGAGCCGGAGGAGCAGCTGCGCAACGCGCTCGCGAACGTGGCGGCGCTGCTCGCCTCCGAGGGGCTGGGCCCGCAGGACCTGGTGAAGGTGAACCTCTGGCTGAGCGAGCGCATGGACCGCGACCGGCTCCTCGCCATCTGGCACGACTTCCGCGGGGGCGCCGAGCCGCCGCCCACCACGCTGGTGTACGTGGCCGGGCTGGTGCGCCCCGAGTACTACGTGGAGGTGGAGGCCTGGGCCGCGCGCCGCAAATGACGACGGGCAGGCTCCGGTGAGGAGCCTGCCCGCCTGGGTGCTTCAGCGCTGAGCCGTGCGCCTTACGCGCGCACGGCGGCCGGGGTCTCCGCGGGCTTCGCGGGGATGCCGGCCTCGGTCTTGGGCTCACCGGCCGGCGGCGTGGCGCCGCCCGCCTTGAAGGGGCTCTCCTCGAGCGCCGCCTTGAGCACCTCGTCCATCTGGCTGACGAAGATGAACTCGATGTCGTTCTTGGCCTGATCCGGCACGTCGATCAGGTCCTTGCGGCAGCGCTCCGGCAGGATGACGCGCTTGATGCCGGCGCGGTGCGCCGCGAGCACCTTCTCCTTGATGCCGCCCACCGGCAGCACCAGGCCGCGCAGCGTGGCCTCGCCGGTCATCGCCGTGTCGCCGCGCACCCGGATGCCCGTCATCAGGCTGGTGAGCGCGGTGAGGATGGTGACGCCTGCGCTGGGGCCATCCTTGGGGATGGAGCCCGCGGGGAAGTGCAGGTGGATGTCCGTCTTCTCGAGGAAGGTGGGGCTGATGCCCAGCTGGTCCGCCTTGCTGCGCAGGTAGCTGAGGGCCGCAGTCGCGCTCTCCTTCATCACGTCACCCAGCTGGCCGGTGAGCGTCATGCCGCCCTTGCCGGCCATCTTGGTGGCCTCGATGAAGAGCAGGTCGCCGCCCGCCGCCGTCCAGGCGAGGCCGGTGGCCACGCCGGGCACCTCGGTGCGCTCGGCCACCTCGGAGTAGAAGATCTCGGGCCCGAGGATCTCCTTCACGCGCTCGGCGTTGACCTCCTGCTTCTCGGTCTTGCCGCCGGCGACCTCCACGGCGATGGCGCGGCACACGTCCGCGATCCGGCGCTCGAGGCTGCGCACGCCTGCCTCACGGGTGTAGGCCGTGGTGAGGGTGAGCAGCGCGTCGTCGGTGATGGAGATGTGATCCGGGCTGAGGCCGTGCTCCTTGAGCTGCTTCGGCACCAGGTGGATGCGGGCGATGTTCTGCTTCTCCTCGAAGGTGTAGCCGGACAGCTCGATGATCTCCATGCGGTCGCGCAGCGGCCCGGGGATGGGATCCAGCTGGTTCGCGGTCGCGATGAAGAGCACCTTGGAGAGGTCGAACGCCACGTCCAGGTAGTGGTCGCTGAAGGTGTTGTTCTGCTCGGGGTCGAGCACCTCCAGGAGCGCCGCGGACGGGTCGCCGCGGAAGTCCGCACCCAGCTTGTCGATCTCGTCCAGCATCATGACCGGGTTCTTCGTCCCGGCCTTCTTCATGCTCTGGATGAAGCGGCCCGGCAGCGCGCCCACGTAGGTGCGGCGGTGGCCGCGGATCTCGGCCTCGTCGCGCACGCCGCCCAAGCTGAGGCGCACGAACTTGCGGCCCACTGCCTTGGCAATGGACTGGCCGAGCGAGGTCTTGCCGACGCCGGGGGGACCGACGAGGCAGAGGATGGGCCCGCGCATGTCGTTCTTCAGCTTGCGCACGGCGAGGTACTCGAGGATGCGCTTCTTCACCTTCTTGATGCCGAAGTGATCCTTGTCCAGCTGCGTGCGGGCGTTCTCGATGTCGAGGTTGTCCTCGCTGAGCTTGGCCCACGGCAGGTCCGCGATCCAATCCAGGTAGGTGCGCGCGACGGTGTACTCGCTGCTCGCGGCGGGGATGGTCTTGAGCCGGTTGAGCTCCTTCTGCGCGACCTTCTCCACCTCGGGGGGCAGGGCGGCCTTCTTCAGGCGCTCCTGCAGCTCGTCGAGCTCCTCCTCCTCCTCGCCCATCTCGCCGAGCTCTTCCTTGATCGCCTTGAGCTGCTGGCGCAGGTAGTACTCGCGCTGGGTCTTCGACATCTCGCCCTTCACGGCGCTGTCGATCTTGTTGGAGAGCTTGAGGATCTCGCGCTTGCGGTTGAGCAGCTCGAGCACGAGCTTCATGCGCGCCTTGAGGTCCACGGTCTCCAGGACCGCCTGCTTCTCCTCGATGGGCACGTCCACGTTGGCGGCGATGAGGTCCGCGAGGTGGCCCGGGTGGGTGATGCTCTCCACCAGCTCGGTGGCGGCCGCGGGCAGCTCGGGCATCAGCTCGATGACCTCGCGCGCGAGCTTCTTGAGGTTGATGCCCAGCGCCTCGACCTCGACGTTCTCGGAGGCGGTGCGGTCCTCGACGGCCTCGACGCGGGCCTTGAGGTAGGGGGCCTCCTGCACCAGGTCCATCACGCGGAAGCGCGCGAGGCCCTGGACGACGAGGGAGTAGTTGTCCTCGCCCATCTTGAGCAGCTTCACGATGCGCGCGACGGTGCCCATGGAGTACAGGTCGCTGGCGCCCGGGTCCTCCTCTTCGGCGCGGCGCTGGGTGACCACGCCGATCACCTGGTCGTCGCGCACCGCGTCCTTGATGAGCGCGATGGTCTTCTGGCGCCCCACCGCGAGCGGCAGCACGCCGCCCGGGAAGAACACCGAGTTGCGCAGGGGCAGGATCGGCAGGACGGCGGGGATGTCGTCCTTGTTGATGAGGCCCGGAGGCGCCATCGCGGTAGGCAGCGCCGTCGCCGACTGACCCTTCTTCTTTTCGTCAGACATGAAGTTCGTGCCTCGTTCCCTCGGATGCCCGGTCCCACAGTGGAACCGGGTCGGTGAACACCTGTCCGTCTTCTGCGGCAGTTGACCCAACGTAACAACCAAAACGTACCTGGCAAACGCGCCCTGTACTTTTCCAGGACCCCGTCGAATGTCCGACGCTTCCTTCGCGTGCGGACCGTTGCTGGGGCATGCTGGGCGTGTTCTTCCCCGGCGCCGCGCGGCGCTTCCCGCCGCGTCCGCCGGGTGCCTTTGCCGGAGACACGCCGATGGCTTCACCGTTCGTTCGCCCCTACGTCCTCCTGGCCGCCCTGTGCGGCGCAGGTGCAGGGCTCTGGGCTGGCTGTAGCTCGCCCGTGGATGAGCCGGGCTCCACCGTGCCGGGCGTGTGCCAGGCCGAGGCGCCGGTGGTGGCGCCGCAGAAGACGGACATCCTCTTCGTCATCGACAACAGCGGCTCGATGCTGGAGGAACAGGGAGGTATAGCGAGGCAGCTGCCGGATTTCATCGCGCGCTTGCAGCAGGGCGTGGACGGGGTGGTGCAGGACTTCCGCGTGGGGGTCGTCACCACCAGCGTGTACGAGCGGGCGGACCGCAACGGGGACGGGGTGCCCGAGCCGACGACCCAGTACCCCAGCCAGGCGGGCCGGCTGCAGCCCGTGCGCCTGGCGGATGGCACGCAGACCGGCGAGCGCTTCCTGGAGGGGAGCGACCCGCAGCTGGTGGATAAGTTCGGGCGCCTGGTGGTCCAGGGCACCGACGGCAGCGGCCAGGAGACCCCCTTCGAGGCGGTGCGGCGCGCGGTGACCCCGCCGCTCTCGGACACGCCGCTCGCGCAGGGCGGCAACGGCGGCTTCCTGCGCGACGGCGCCCGGCTCCTGGTGGTGGTGGTGACGGACGAGGACGACTGCAGCTCCACCGAGGCCGAGCCCCCGGTGTTCGTCACGCCGCTCAACCCCCAGGCCCCGCGCGACGACTGCTCGGAGCAGGCCGCGAAGCTCACGCCCGTGTCGGACTACTTCCAGCGCTTCAACGCGCTGCGCGACTCGACGGGCGCCCGGCGCGAGGTGCTCTGGGCCACGATCGGCCCGGTGGGGCTCGCGGACAAGACGGCGCAGGCGGTGGTGGCGGACGGGCGCGTGAAGAACGTGGACTGCCCCAACTCCTACGGCCCCGGCCTGCGCCAGCGCGAGATGGCGAGCCTCTTCGACAGCCAGCTGGTGAACCTGGACTCCATCTGCCGGGTGGATGCGCAGGGCCAGCCCAGCTACGGCGAGGCGCTCACGCGCATCGCGAGCCTCGCGGTGACCTCGCAGAGCATCGAGGTGATGAACCTGCCGGACCCCGCGCTCGCGCAGGTGCGGCTCACGCGCGCAGACGGCCAGGTGCAGATCTGCACCACCTCGAGCGGCCAGCTCGCCTACGAGCCGTCCGCGGTGGGCCGCCCCGCACGCCTGTACTTCCAGGGCAGCTGCCTGCGGCGCGACACCGACAAGGGCGTGAGCGTGCGCCTGCTCTGCGCGGGCTAGCGCGCCCAGACCCGCGCGCCGGGCCGGCGCATTTCTGGCCCTTGTCAGATCCTCCTGCATACTGAACGTGCGTATAGCACTCGGTCCTGGAGGGGACGCGACACATGAGCGGCGTGGCGGAGCGGAGCCTGGGAGCCCAGGCAGCGGGAGCGGTGGGAGCGGGGACGGTGGAGCAGCTGCGCGAGCGCATCCGGCAGCTGCAGGCGGCGCCGCGCAGCTATCTGGCCACCCTGCGCACGGGGGTGGCCGCCTTCGATGCGCTGCTGCCCGCGGGGGGCCTGCCGCTGGGGCAGGCCGTGGAGCTGTGCGGCGAGGCGGCCAGCGGCCGTACGGGGCTCGCGCTGCGGGCGGTGGGCGCGGCGCACCGCGAGCGGCGGCTGTGCGCGTACGTGGACGGGCCGGGTGAGCTCTACCCGCCGGCGGCCGCCAGCATGGGGGTGGACCTCTCGCGGCTGCTCATCGCGCGGCCTCGGGAGCGCGCCCAGCTCGGGTGGACGGCGCTGCAGCTGGCGCGCAGCGGTGCCTTCGCGTGCGTGGTGCTGGATCTCACCCACACCGGGGTGCGCCTCTCGCTCGCGGAGGGCAAGAAGCTCGCGGACGCGGCCTTCCGCGGCGGCGGGCTGCTGCTCTTGCTCACCAGCCCGGAGGCCCCGGGCGAGGGCATGCTGCGGGTGCGCACCCGGGCGCGCGGCGCCGAGGGCTTCGCGGTGGAGCTCCTGCGCAGCCGCCAGGGCGGCATGGGGGTGCAGCGCTCCGTGCCCTGGGCGGCGCTCTATCCCGCGCTCGTGCAGGACCCGCTGCCGGGCGCCCGCGCGCGCGCCCTGCCGCCCCAGGCGCAGAGCGTGCCCAGCCTGCGCCGCGAGCGCGCGAGCGCGCGGCGCAACGGCCACGACGGCATCCTCGGGCAGCGCCCGGGACGCGATGCGCACATGCCCCGGCTGCACGCAGGCCTGGGCGTGTCCTCGCGGCACTGACGCATGCGCCGCGCCTACCTGCACCTGCCGCGCTTCGCCGCCCAGCGCCGCGTGCTGGAGCAGCCCGCCCTGGGCGGCCAGCCCTTCGCGCTCACCGAGGAGGTGCGCGGGCAGCGGCGCATCGCGTGCGCCTCGAGCGCGGCGCTGCGCGCCGGGGTGCAGCCGGGGATGACGCTCACGGCGGCGAGCGCGCTCTTGCCCACGCTGCAGCCCTTCACCCTGTGTGAGGAGGACGAGTGGCGGGCGCTGCGCGCGCTGGGCGAGGCGCTGCTGGTGCTGGCCCCGGGCTTCCAGCTGTGCCCGCCAGACGGAATGTGGCTGGACGCGAGCGCGGCGCCGCTCGCGGGCGGGGAGGCGGGGCTCGCCGAGCGCGTGCTGCAGCTGTGCGCGGAGCGCGGCTACCGCGGAGGGGTGGCGGTGGCCTCCGAGGCCTTCACCGCGCGTGCGCTCGCGCGCCACGGCGGGCGCGTGCAGACCGTGGAGGCGGGGCAGGGGGGAAGGGCACTCGCGCCGCTGCCGCTCTCGGCGCTGGAGGAGCACCCCGCGCGCGCCGCCTTCGTGGCGCTGGGGCTCAGCACGCTGGGCGAGGTGGCGGCGCTGCCCGCGGGCGCGGTGGCGGCGCGCGGCGGCGCCCAGGCCCTGCGCGCGCACGCGCTGTGCCGCGGCGCGGACGACACGCCCTTCGTCGCGGAGGCGCTGGAGGAGGTGGTGGAGGAGCGGCTCTCGCTGGACTTCCCGGCGGAGTCCTTCGAGCCGGTGCAGTTCGCGCTCAAGACGCTGTTGGATCGCCTGTGCGCGCGGCTGGGCGGGCGCCGGCGCGCGGCGGTGCGGCTGCGCTTCGAGCTGCTGCTGGACCCTTCCGGGCGCGCGGTGCTCCCGCTCACGCTCGCGCGCCCCAGCGCCCAGGCGCGCCTGCTGCTGGACCTGGCGCGCCACCGCTTCGAGAACCTGCGCCTGGAGCGCCCGGTGGCCGGGCTGGTGGCCCGGGTGGAGGAGGACTGCGAGGACCCGGGACAGCAGCTGTCCCTGGGGGATGGGCCGCAGGGCGACGCGGCGCTCGAGGTGGTGCTGTCCCGGCTCGCGAGCACGCTGGGCGAAGGGGCGCTGTTCTCCGCCGCGGTGCAGCCGGTGCACCGGCCCGAGCAGGCCTACTCGCCGTGCGCCTTCCGCCCGCCGCGCGCCGCGCGCGGGCTGCTCGCGGACCTGCTGCCCACGTCCCCTCTCCCCCTGGGAGAGGGTGGGGTGCAGGAGCGCCCGAGCCGGCTGGTGGCGAGCCCCACGCCGCTGGACGCGGAGCTGGGCCCGGACGGAGAGCTGCGCTCGGCGCGGCTGCAGGGAGCGCGAAGGCGCGTGGTGGCGCTCACCGGCCCCGAGCGCCTGAGCGGCGAGTGGTGGGCCCCCGCACCCTACAGCCGCGACTACTACCGGCTGCACCTCGAGGGGCTGGGGCCGGTGTGGGTGTTCCGCGATGCCGCCGATGGACGCTTCTATCTGCAGGGCTTCTTCGACTGAGGGCCGGTGCTCGGGCGGCGCTGGACAGCCCGCGACGTCCGTGAGCAGGAGGGCCGCGCGCACGCCGTCGCGCCCTCCCCATGATCGTCCGTCCCCGTCCCAGCCCCCTGAAGCTGCTCTTCGCCTGGCGCGGCACCATCCTGCCGCGCCTCCTTCCCCAGGTCCTGGGAGTGGCGGCCCTCTCCTGCTGCGTGGTGTGGGCCTTCCGGCACACGGGGCTGCAGATGCCCCACGCCTCGCCTCCGGCCATGTCGCTGCTGGGGATCGCGCTCTCCATCTTCCTCGGGTTCCGCAACAGCGCCTGCTACGACCGCTGGTGGGAGGCGCGCAAGCAGTGGGGGACGATGATCGTGGAGCTGCGCTCGTTCTCGCGCGATGCCATCGCCCTGCTGGACGACGGACGCGGGCCCCTCCCCGAGCTGGGGCGCGACGCCGCCCGCGCGCTGGTGCACCGCAACATCGCCTTCGGGCACGCGCTCGCCGCACACCTGCGCGGCCACGACGAGTCGGCGGACATGGCGCGCCTGCTCCCGGGCGACGAGTGCGCGCGGGTGCTGGCGAGCGCGCACCGGCCGGAGGCGCTGCTGCGCGAGCACGCGCTGGAGCTCGCGCGGCTGCGGCGCGCGGGCCAGCTCTCCGACTTCGCCTGGGGCGCGCTGGATGATCGGGTGAACGCCCTGTGCGCCGTGCTCACCGCCTGCGAGCGCCTGCGCTCGACGCCCTTGCCCTTCTCGTACACGGTGCTGCTGCACCGCACGGCGTACCTCTTCTGCCTGCTGCTGCCCTTCGGGCTCGCGGACTCGGTGGGCTGGTTCACCCCGGTGGTCGCGACGCTGGTGGCCTACACCTTCTTCGGGCTGGACCGCCTCGGCGACGAGCTGGAGGAGCCCTTCGGCACGGACCCGAACGATCTGCCGCTGCTCGCGCTCGCGCGCACCGCGGAGCGCAACCTCCTCGAGGCGCTCGGAGAGCCGATGCCCGAGCCGCTGCAGCCGCGCGGCTACGTGCTCTCGTGAGCGGGCCCGCCGCGCTCGCCAAGGCCCGCGCGGTGCGCTCACGCACAGAAGCGTTCCGCTGATCCTGCCATCCGCCGCTGGCGCGAGAAGCGCGCAGCGCCCTCAGGCGCCTGCGCACCTGCGCCGACGTTGAGCCCGCGCGGGCCCCGTCTCTAGACTCCCCGCGATGCGACGATGGTTCGTGCTGGGGCTGATGGCCCTCCCGCTGGGCTGCGGTGCCCCGACACCCGATGCGCCGAGCGCCGCTGCGCCGGCTCCGGACGCCGCCGTCGCGATGCTGCCAGCAGCGCCGCGCGCCCCTATGGCACCCGCGCGCCCTGCACCCGTGGTGCGCCGCGAGCCCACGCTCGCGATGGATCCGGCGCTGGAGGAGGAGTCCTCCGCGGAGAGCCACGTCTCCATGGAGCAGGAGGCACCGCTCACGGACGGAGAGCTCGCGGCGAGCGGGCTCTCGTCCGCCGTGGGGGCAGAGGGCGAGGAGGAGCCCGCCGAGGTGAGCGAGCCCGCGCCCGGGCAGCCGGCCGAGGCTCTCGCGCAGGACGGCGGCGCCGCGCCCGAGCTCCTGGCCGAAGCCCCCGCGCCAGACGGCGGCACGGCGCCCGAGGCGCTGCCGCTCGAGACGATCGAGCTCGAGCCCAACAGCCGCTCGCTGCGGGCGCGCCGCTCCATCGCCATCCGCGCCGAGCCGCGCGAGGACGCGGCGCCCATCGGCACGCTCGCGCAGGACGTGCGGGTGAGCTGGGTGCAGGCAGTGAAGGGCCCCGGCTGCGACGCGTGGGTGCAGATCGCGCCGCGCGGGTGGATCTGCGAGCGCTACCTGGAAGGCAACTTCCGCGAGCCGCGCGCCCGCGAGCTGCCGCGCCTCGCCCCCGGCGCCTTCACGCCTGGGCTCTACGCGCGCGTGGTGGGCAAGGGCGCGCGCGCCTACCCCAGCCTCGCCGCGGCGCGCCTGCACCAGAAGGGGCGCAAGCTGCAGGGCTCGCTCACCGTGCGCCTGCAGGTGGAGCGGCGCGTGGGCAAGCACCGCATCTGGCGCACCTCGGATGGCGAGTACATCGAGGCGCGCTTCCTGCGCCGCTACCGGCCGAGCCAGTTCGCCGGGCTGGATCGCACGCAGCTCGACGTGGCGCTGATGCCGCTCGCCTGGGCGCAGTCGCACGCGCACCCGCGCGCCCCGGTCACCGTGCGCAAGGCCGCCGCGGACGACGCGCCCAAGGCCCGCGCGCTGCCGCCGCGCAGCATCGTCTCGGTGCTGCAGACCTCGGCAGACGGGCGCTGGGCCCTGGTGGCCGACGGCCGTTGGGTGCTGCGCGAGGACCTGCACGTGGTGCAGCCCTCGCCGCCTCCGGCCGAGGCCGGGCCCACCGAGCGCTGGCTGGACGTGGACCTGCAGGAGCAGGTGCTGGTCGCCTACGAGGGCGCGCAGCCGGTGTACGCGACGCTCATCTCCTCGGGGGCGAGCGGACACGAGACGCCCGAGGGGCTCTACCGCATCTGGATCAAGTTCGGCGAGGTGGACATGAAGGGCCAGGCGGCAGGGCAGGGGCCCTACCGCGTGGCCACCGTGCCCTGGGTGATGTTCTTCGAGGGCGACTTCGCGCTGCACTCCTCCTACTGGCACGACCGCTTCGGCGAGCCGGTGAGCCACGGCTGCGTCAACCTCTCACCGCGCGATGCGCGCGCGCTCTACGCCTGGAGCGCGCCCGAGGTGCCCGCGGGCTGGTCCATGGCCTACGCGAGTGCGGAGCAGGCGGGCTCCCTCGTGCGCATCCACCGCGGCGCGGCGAGCGAGGCCCCCACGCCGCTCATCTCCAGCGCGGCCAGCGCGCCCTGAGCCGCTGAGCCAAGCCCCATGGGTAGGCGCAGGGAAGAGCGGCACACCCTTGCGCGTTGGCTCCCCCGGGGATAATTCTCCCGCCGTTCCCGAAGCGCCGCCTGGCAACCGGTGCGCTCCCTGAGGTGACCCTGCCTTGATGCTGAACGCCTGAATCGACGGCCCCTCTGCCCTCAACGTGCCGGTGTGCACGCGCCCTCTCGCGGCGCGAGCGCCTGGCCGGATTCAGGAGTTCCATCATGCCCTCCGTTCGCGCCCAAGGCGTGGCGTACGCCCATACTGACGCCGTTCCCCTGCTCACCGACGTGCACTTCCAGCTGGTCCCCGGGTGGACCGGGCTGGTGGGGGCCAACGGCGCGGGAAAGAGCACCCTCCTGCGCCTCATCGCGGGCGAGCTCCGCCCCACCGAGGGCTCGCTCGCGCTCGAGCCGCGCGCGCCCCTGCTGCGGCTGTGCCCGCAGCAGGTGGACGCACTGACCCCGGACGTAGAGGCCTTCGCCGAGGCGCAGGACGGCCTCTCGCGGCGGCTGCTCGGCCGGCTGCAGCTCAACCCCTGGGAGCTCACGCGCTGGCCCACGCTGTCCCCGGGCGAGCGCAAGCGCTGGCAGGTGGGGGCGGCGCTCGCGGCCGAGCCGGAGCTGCTGCTGCTCGACGAGCCCACGAACCACCTGGATGCCGAGGGGCGGGCGCTGCTCGTGGGGGCGCTGGAGCGCTTTCGCGGCGTGGGGCTGCTCGTCTCGCACGATCGCACGCTGTTGGACGCGCTCACCTCGCACACCTTGCGCGTGCACGGCGGCAGCGCGCGCTTGTGGAGCGGCGGCTACAGCCAGGCGCGCGCGGAGTGGGAGGCCGAGGCGCAGGGCGTGCTGCAGGCGCGCGCCCAGGCGAAGGAGGCGCACCGGCGCGCGGAGCAGCAGCTCGCACAGGCGCGTCGCGACCGCGAGGCGGCGAACCGCGCGCGCAGCGGGCGCCACCTCGACAAGCACGACAGCGACTCGCGCACGCTCGGGGCGAAGACGCTGGTGGCCTGGGCGGAGGCGGGCCTGGGCCGGCGCGTGGGCATCCTGCGGCGGCAGACGGAGCGCACGGCCGAGGCGCTCGAGTCGGTGGAGGTGGAGAAGAGCCTCGGCCGCTCCATCTTCGTGGACTACGCGCGCGCGCCCAAGCCCACGCTCTTCGCACTGGATGCGCCGGTGCTCGAGGCGGGCGGTGCGCCGCTGCTGCACGACGTGCACCTGTCGCTGGGCCGCGAGGACCGCGTGTGGCTGCGCGGGCCCAACGGCGCGGGCAAGAGCACGCTGCTGCAGGCGCTGCTCGCAGACGCGCGCGTGCCGCGGGAGCGGGTGCTCTATCTGCCGCAGGATCTCTCCCCGGAGGCGGCCGCGGAGGCGCTCGCGCGGGTGCGGGCGCTGCCCGAGACCGAGCGCGGCCGGGTGCTCTCCCTGGTGGCGGCGCTGGGGGTGGATCCCCAGCGGCTGCTCGCCTCCGAGCGCCCCTCGCCGGGCGAGGCGCGCAAGCTGCTGCTCGCGCTCGGGCTGGGCGAGCACGCGTGGGCGCTGGTGCTCGACGAGCCGACGAACCACCTGGACCTGCCCTCCATCGAGCGGCTGGAGGAGGCGCTGCAGGGCTTTCCCGGCACGCTGCTCCTGGTCACCCACGACGAGGCCTTCGCGCGCCGCTGCACCACCCTGACGTGGACCCTGCGGGAGGGGAGGATCGAACAGGCATCGGGCTGAGCCCTGCGACCGCTGTCCCATGGCCCGCCTGCGCTCTGCGCGCGCAGCCTCGGGGACGTGCCGCGGCCGGCTCGGGCCGCGGCACTTCCGGGAGAGTCCCATGCTCCAGCGCCGTCCCGAACCCGCCGTCGTCGTGCACGCCCCGCCCGCCGCTCCCGCACCGGTGTCCCGGGCGGGCAGCCGCCACGCGGGCATCTTCCTGCTCTCCTGCGCCACGCTGTTGCTGGAGCTGGGGCTCACGCGCGTCCTGTCGGTGTCGCTCTGGTACCACTTCGGCTTCCTGGTCATCTCCACCGCGCTGCTGGGCTTCGGGGCGGCCGGGGTGCTGCTCGCGCTCTGGCCCTGGCTGCGCGAGCGCGCGCCGCTCGCGCCGGCGCTCGCCCTCCTCTCGCTGGGCTTCGGAGCGGTGACGGTGGCGAGCTTCTGGGGGCTGCAGCGCGTGCCCTTCGATCCCTTCGCGCTGCTGGTGGACGGGCGCCAGTGGGCCTTCATGCCGCTGTACTACGTGACGATCGCAGCGCCCTTCTTCTGCGCGGGGCTCGCCGTGGCGCTGCTGCTCACGCGCGGGGGCGCGGACGTGAACCGGCTCTACGCCTTCGACCTCGCCGGAGCGGCGCTGGGTTGCGCGGCGATCGCCTGGGTGATTCCGAGGGTGGGCGGCTCGGGCACGGTGGTCGTGGCGGCCGGGGTGGGCTTCGCCGCGGCGGCGGCGTTCGCGTCCGGGGGACGGGGCCCCCGCACGGGCGCGCTCGCGCTCGCGGGCCTCACGCTCGCGCTGGTGGCCGGGGTGTTCGCCCCGCGGGCCGAGGCGCTGCTGCCGGTCGCCGTCACTCCGAACAAGGGCTGGCCGCCGCGCGTCCCCATCCTCGCCACCGGCTGGAACACCTTCTCCCGGGTGGACCTGGTGGAGGCTCCGGCGGACCCGAAGACGGGAGCGCCGTCGTCGCGGATCTTCATCATCGACTCCGGCACGGCCTCCACCGGCATCGACGACCTGCGGCCGGACGTGCAGCGCGCGCTGCAGGCCCATCCACCCGAGCCGGACCCCGCGGCCGCGGACCTCGCCTTCCTCGGCAAGCGGGGCGCGCGGGTGCTGGTGATCGGCTCGGGGGCGGGCAACGAGGTGGTGCAGGGCCTGCGCGCAGGGGCCTCCTCCATCACCGCGGTGGAGATCAACCCGCTCATCACCGCGATGCAGACCGGGCCGCGGGCCGACTTCTGGGGCGGGCTCTTCGACCAGCCTCAGGTGCACCTCGTCACGGACGAGGGGCGCAGCTTCGTGCGCCGCTCGACCGAGCACTACGACGCCATCCTCTCGCACCACACCATCAGCAACGCGGCCGTGGCCTCGGGGGCGCTCAGCCTCGCGGAGAACTACGTGCTGACGCTCGAGGCCTTCGAGGACTACCTGGACCACCTCGCACCGGACGGGACCCTGTTCTTCACCCGCCCGGAGGCGCAGCTGGGCCGGCTCCTCGCCACGGCGCGCGAGCTCTTCGAGCGGCGCGGGCTGGGCAGCCCCGCGCAGCACCTCGTGCTCTGGCGCATCGTGGGCGATGCGCGCCTTCCGCCCGGAGCGCCCGCCTTCGTCGCGGGCTTCCTGCTCAAGCGCTCGCCCTTCACGCCCGAGGAGCTGAAGGCGATCGAGGCACGCGCGACCCTCGCCGCGCCCGACGGCACACGCGGTGAGCTGCTCTACGCTCCGGACCACGTGCAGCCGGGCAGCCTCTACCAGCGGCTGCTCGAGGCGCCCGACGTGCGCGCCGTGTACGCGGCGGAGCCCGCGCAGCTGGCCCCGGCCACCGACGACCGCCCCTTCTTCAACCAGCGCTCGCGCTGGAGCAGCCTCGGGCCATCCACGCTGAAGGACCTGTTCGCCCAGAAGAGGGGAGACCGCCTCGCCCGGAGGCTCGCGCTCGAGAACAAGCCGGTGGCGGAGCTCACGCTGGCCGCGCTGCTCGTGCAGGCCTGCGTCGTCGCGGCGGTGCTCATCCTGCTGCCGCTGGTGCGCTGGCAGCGCGCCGGGCTGCGGGTGGCAGGGCGCGGAGCGCTCCTGGTGTACTTCGCCGGGCTGGGGCTCGGCTTCATCATGGTGGAGATCGCGCTGCTGCAGCGCTTCACGCTCTTCCTCGGGCAGCCCGTCTACACGCTGGCGGTGGTGCTCGCGAGCCTGCTGGCCTTCACCGGGGTGGGCTCGGCGCTCGCCGAGCGCGCGCTCGTGCGCAGTGGAGGAGATCCGCTGCGCACCCTGCGCACGGCGATCCCGGTGCTGCTCGCGCTGCTGCTGCTCACGGCCCTGGCCACGCCGCTCGTCTTCCGCGCCGCCCTGGGACTCGACCTGCCCTGGCGCGTGGTGCTCTCGGCGCTGATGGTGGCGCCGCTGGGCATCGCGCTCGGCGTGCCCTTCCCCACCGGCCTGCGCGAGGTGGCTGCGCGCGCCCCGGAGCTCATCCCCTGGGCCTGGGGCGTGAACGGCTTCTTCACCGTCATCGGCTCGGTGGCCGCGCTGATGCTGGGCATGGGGCTCGGCTTCCGGGTGGTGCTGGGGCTCGCGGCGGCCTGCTACGGGGGCGCGCTGCTCGCGCTCGCCTCCGGGCGCACGAAGGCTCCCTCCGGGGCAGGGACGGCGGTAGAACGCGGCGTATGAACCGGTACGTGGCGCTGCTGCGTGGCATCAATGTAGGAGGACACAAGAAGGTGCCCATGGCGCAGCTGCGCGCGCTGCTCGAGGCGCAGGGCTTCGAGGACGTGGTGACGCTGCTGCAGAGCGGAAATGCCGTGTTCGGCAGCAAGAAGAAGCTGCCGCCGGCGCGGCTCGAGCGCCAGCTGGAAGAGGCGCTCGAGGCGGCGCTGGGCTTCGAGGTCGAGGTGCTGGTGCGCACCCGCGACGAGCTGGCGGCGGCCATCGCGGCCAATCCGCTGCCGGGGGCGGACGAGGACCCGTCGCGCTTCGCCGTCACCTTCCTGTCCGCGGCGCCCGAGCCGAAGAGGCTCGCGGCGCTGGACCCTGCCGCCTACGCGCCGGACGAGTTCCGCGTCGTGGGCCGTGAGCTCTACGCCCGCTTTCCGCAGGGCATGGGGCGCTCGAAGCTGGCCGCGGTGCTGAGCAGCACGCGCCTCGGCGTCACCGCCACCGCGCGCAACTGGGGCACCGTGACGAAGCTGCTCGCGCTCGCGGACGCAGCCCCTGCCACCCAGGCCGACGACTGAGGACACAGATGGCCGAGACGCCGCAGCAGCAGTGGCCGCAGCTGGAGCCGGGGACCCTGTGGCGGCGGGCGCTCGAGGCCAACGCGCACGCGCTCGCCACCGGGGACCTCGAGCCGCTCACCACCGAGGCGCAGGGGGTGGAGCAGGGCGGCGTGGCCTACCAGCTGCGCGTGCTCGGCCGCATCCAGCGCAAGGTGCGCCGCAGCGGGGTGCTGAAGGGGGGAAGCCCCTTCCTCGCGCCGCCGCTGCCGCTGGTGGTGGGCACGCTCGGCCGCACGCACGCGCTGCTGCTCAACAAGTTCCCCGTGGTGCAGCCGCACCTGCTGATCGTCACCCGCGCCTTCGAGGAGCAGGAGGCGCTGCTCGGCGCCGCGGACTTCCACGCGCTCTCGCGCTGCCTCGGCGAGCTGGACGGGCTCGCCTTCTACAACGCGGGCCCCGGCGCGGGCGCGAGCCAGCGGCACAAGCACCTGCAGCTCATCGCGCCCCTGGGCCCCGGCGGGCTGCGGGCGCCCATCGAGCGCGTGCTGGGCCCGCTTGCCCCGTGGCGGGTGGCACGCGAGCCCGCGCTGCCCTTCGCCCACGCGGCCATGGGGCTGGGGCTGCCCAGCGGGAGCCTCGCGGTGGACGGGGTGGCGCTGCACGAAGCCTACGGGGCGCTGCGCCGGGCGCTGGGCTTCAGCGAGGCGCCACGGCCCTACAACCTTCTCGTCACCCGCCGCTGGATGATCCTGGTGCCGCGGCGCGCGGCAGCCTGGGAGGGGATCGAGCTCAACGCGATGGGCTTCGCAGGCTCGCTGCTCGTGCGTACCCATCAGCAGCTCGCCCGCGTGCGCGAGGCTGGCCCCGCCGCCGTGTTGCGCGCGGTGGCCGGGGACTGAGGCCGGACGCGCGCGCGGACGCTGCCACCCTGGGAGGCACTCGCATGCGGATCGGAATCATCGGCGCAGGGCACATCGGAGGCGCGCTCACCCGGCGCCTGCGCGCACTGGGACACGACGTGGCGGTGGCGAACTCGCGGGGGCCGCAGACGCTCTCGGCGCTCGCCGCGGAGACCGGGGCGCGCGCGGTGCCTGTCACCGAGGCGGCGCGCGGCGCCGAGCTGGTGGTGGTGACCATCCCGGAGAAGAACGTCCCGCAGCTGCCCGCCGGAGTCTTCGACGGGGCGGCGCCGGGGGCGGTCATCGTGGACACGGGCAACTACTACCCGAAGCAGCGCGACGGCCGCATCGCAGAGATCGAGGCCGGGATGACCGAGAGCCGCTGGGTGTCGCGCCAGCTGGGGCGGCCCGTCATCAAGGCCTTCAACAACATCTATGCCCAGCACCTGCAGGACAAGGGCAAGCCTCGCGGCAGCGCCGGACGCATCGCGCTGCCGGTGGCCGGCGACGACGCGGCCGCGAAGGCGGTGGTGATGCGGCTCGTGGACGAGCTGGGCTTCGACCCGGTGGACGCCGGCACGCTGGACGAGTCCTGGCGCCAGCAGCCGGACAGCCCCGTGTACGCGAAGGACTACGATGCGGCCGGCGTGAAGCGGGCGCTCGCGGAGGCAAAGCCCGAGCGCCCCGCCTCCTTCAAGGCCTGAGCTACTTCACGAGCTTCAGCGCCCGCAGCACCGGGCTGGGCCGCGCGCGCCTCAGCCAGCGCCGCGCCCCGCGCCCCTCGGCCAGGTGCTCGAGCCCCTCGTGCACCGAGAGCTTCCCGGGCCCGCGCAGCAGCAGCCCGAGTGCGATGGCCATGAGTGCGACGTTGTACTCGTAGCCGCCCTTCGTGACGTCGAAGCCCTTGGGCGCATGCACCTTGCTCACGGCCACGAGCTGGGTGGCGAGCACGGTGAGCGCCGCGAGCCGGGTGCCCACGCCCAGCAGCGAGAGCGCGCCGGCGAGCACCTCGGCCCAGCCGGTGACGCGGGCAAGCGCCTCGCCGGGCTTGATGCCCACCGCCTCGAAGAACTGCCCCGTCTGCGCGGGCCCCTCACCGCGCAGCTTCGAGGCGCCGTGGTAGACCAGCGCCCCGCCGAGCGCGAGGCGCGGCGGCAGCGCCGCGACGTCCGTCAGCAGCCCACCGGCGGCGGCACTGCGGGGCCTTCCCGGCCACATTCCTGCGACGTTTCCTGCGAGGTCCATCGGTCCTCCCTCTCGCGCCCTCGGCGCACACGGGGCCGGACGCCGGCCCGCGCTGAGGATCGGCACGGTGGAGGGCGCTGACAGCCGCCCCGCTCACGCCCGCACGGCCGCCGCTCGGCCCGGGAGGAGAGGGCCCGCCGTCATCGGCGCGTCGCCTTCTTCGCCGCCTTCGGGCGCGCCTTGACGGCAGGGCGCTTTGCCGCGGGACGCTTCGCAGCCGGGCGCTTGCTCGCGGCCTTGGCCGCACGCCCCCGCGCCGGAGCGTCCCAGACCTCGAGCGCGGCGCGCGCTTGGGCGGCCAGCGCCTTGCTGCCGAGCGCCTCGTGCAGCAGCGCGATGCCCTCCATCGCGTGGCGCACCTGCGCGTCCGAGAGCTCCTCGTGCTGGAAGAGGTTGCGGTAGGCCTTGGCGAGGCGCGCGAGCGCGACGAGCGGCTCGCTCACCGCGCCGCCGCCCGGTGCTCCGGCCTGGGGCGCGCGGAAGTGGCCGAGGCGGTAGCTGATGCTGCCCCAGTCCCAGCGGTCGCTCGCGCCGCGGACGGGGGAGGCCGCGCGGTCGCGCTCGAGCGAGGCCTGCCAGCCCGCGCCGAACTGGGCGACGAGCGCCTTCTCCAGGAAGCGCTGCAGGGCATCGCGCGCGCCGCTCAGGGCGGGGTCGAGCATGGCGCTCACGGCTGCGTTGCGGGTGCTGGCATTCGTCGGACGGGTGGCCACCGGTGGGTTCTCCTCCAGCGCAAGGAAGGCTGCGCGCGGGGAGCGTGTGTACAGGCGCGCTGCGCCCCGGGGCAACGCGGAACCCGCCCGAGCCGGGCGCCCCCTTCCCCTCGGAAGGCTTTGAGCAGTACAGTACATTTCCAATGTCACTGCCCCGCCGGAACTTCCTTCGCCTCTCGGCTTTTGGCGCCGTCTCGCTCGTCCTGCCGCTCGCCAGCGTGGGCTGCGGGTCGCCTGCCGTGGGCATCCTCCCGGACGTGCACGCGGGCGGCGACGCAGACCTGCTCTTCTTCGACACGCGCGGCCGCCGGGTGCAGCTGCAGCCGCTGGCGAACCGGGTGCTGGTGCACGCCGCCGAAGGGGGCGAGCCCGTGGTGCTGGGCCGCTTCGGGATGGGGGCGGGGCAGCTCAACGGCCCCACGTCGCTCGCGCTGGGGCCGGACGAGCGCGTCTACGTCGTCGACCGCGGCAACGCGCGGGTGCAGGTGTTCACGCGCTCGGGCGCATACCTCGGCCAGCTGGGCCGCTCCGGCACGGGGGAGGGCGAGCTGGCCTTCCCGTACGGCGTCGCCGTGGCCGCAGATGGGAGCGTCTGGGTGAGCGACACCCTGAACCACCGCCTGCAGCGCTTCGAGGCGGACGGGCGCGCGCTGGGCGCCTTCGCGCAGGGCCTCCTGGAGACCCCGCGCGGGCTGGCGATTGCGCCGGACGGCTACCTGCACGTGGTGGAGGGGGGCAGCGGCCGCATCGCCGTCGTCTCGCCGGAGGGCGTGGTGGTGAGCCGCTACGGAGGCCGCGAGGACGGGCTGCTCTCGCCCCGCAGCATCGTGGCGGCCGCGGATGGGTGCACCTACGTGACGGACGTGACGGCGGCGGTGATCTTCGCCTTCGCGGCGGACGGGCGGCTGCGCGAGCGCATCCAGCTCACGCGCGACGGGCTGCCGGCCGCGCCGGTGCACGCGGCGCTCACGCCCTCGGGCGTGCTCGAGGTTGCCACCGTGCCGGCCGCTGCGGCAGCGTAGGGCCATGCACCTGCCGCCCGAGCTGAGCCTGGAGAGCTTCGCGCCCCACGCGGGCACCGCCTTCCGCCTGCGCGCTCCCGGCGCGCCGGTGGCGCTCGAGCTGGTGAAGGCGGTGGCGCTGGGACACGGGCGCGTCGGCGCGCGCACACCTTTCTCGCTGCAGTTCCTCGGGCCGGAGGGGCACCGCATGGAGCAGGGCACCCGGACGCTCGAGCATCCCGCCATGGGCCCGCTGGACATCTTCCTCGTGCCGCTGGGCCCGCTGCAGGGCCGCATGCGCTACGAGGCGATCTTCAGCTGACGCCGGGTGACCACTCCATGCGCAGGTACACGCCGCCGTCGTCCGCGGCGACCTGGAAGCCGAGGCGCCGGTAGAGCGAGAGCGCGGGGTTGGTGCGCTCCACGTGGATGCTGAGGATGCGCCCGCCTGCACGCGCCTCCTCCTGCAGCTCCTGCAGCAGTGCGGTGCCGAGCCCCGTGCCGCGCTGCTCGGGCAGCAGCGAGATGTCCACGATGCGGATCTCGCTCGCACGGCGGTGCACGTAGAGGCGGCCCACGGGCTGCTCGCCGCGCATCACGACGTGGAACGCGGCGTCAGCGTAGTGCAGCTGGTAGTGCGCGTGCTGTGCCTCGAACTGCATCCGCAAGAAGGCGTCCTTCTGGGCCTGCGGCCACGGCACCTGCGCGAGCTCCTCGGTGCGCGTGCTCGCGTAGATGCGGCACAGCAGCTCCGCATCCTCGCGCGCGATGGGGCGCAGGCTGACGCCAGGGGGCGGCATGGAGGTGCGCGCTAGGTGCGGGGCGGGTAGACGCCCTGCAGCGCGATGCAGAAGTTCACGGTGAGGTAGGGCATCATGTTGTTGTGCGGCTGGTCGCCGCCCGCGGGCGTGAGGGCCTGCGGTGCGAGCGTCGTCGGCTGCACGGGGCCCGGGCTGCCCACGTTGTAGAGCGGCACGGCGCCGGGACTCGCGAGCACCACGCTGGGGCCGGGGTCGTTTCCCTCGCCCGGCAAGCTGCTCCCCATCAGGGCATGGGTATGCGCGGGGATCTCCGACTGCAGCAGGCTGACGGTCTGCGAGCCGCCCGTCTCGCCCAGGTTGTGCAGGCTCAGGCCGGGCCCCTGCCCGGGGTGCATGGGGACGTTGCCCTGCAGGTTGGGCAGCGCGAAGTTGCTCTTGCCGTCCCCACCGTAGGTGGTGCCCAGCAGGCTGAAGAGGGCGGTGTTCTGCGAGAGGGGCAGGATCTGCCCGTCACAGAAGGCCCAGCCCTTCGGGGCGAAGTTGAAGGGCATCATGCGGATCTCTGCGACGAAGGGATCAGCCATGGCGGGACCTCAGGTGGGAGACGGGAAGATCCCGAAGAGCGAGATGATGTAGTTGATGCAGAGGTAGGGCTGGAAGTTGGTGTGCGGCTGGCTGCCGCCCACCGGCGTCATCGAGGTGGCGTGCAGCGCGATGTTCGCGCTCGCCTGCACGTACACGTCCTCGTCTGCCTCCGCGAGCACGCCCCCCGCCGGGTAGGACGTCTCCGACGGCTGCGTGTCGGCGAGCAGCGCGTGGGTGTGCGCCGGGATCTGGCTCGTGGTGAGGGTGACCTGCTCGGCGCCGCCCGTCTCGGCGAGGATGAAGCCGTTGCCCTGGTGCAGAGGCACGCGGCCGCGCAGGTCCGGCAGCCAGAAAGTGTTCTGGCCGTCTCCGCCGTAGGTGGTCCCGATGAGGTTGAACAGCGTCTCGTACTCCGAGATGGGCAGCTCCTGCCCCTCACAGAACATCCAGCCGGCAGGGGCGAAGTTGCCGGCAAAGAGGCGGATCTCTCCGACGTAGGGTTGGGCCATGGGGCGGGCTCCTCAGGTCTGCGAGGGGAAGATGCCCTGCAGCGCGATGCAGAAGCTGAGGGTGAGGAAGGGCTGCATGTTCAGGTGCGCCTGGCTCCCGCCCACGTTGCTCACGGACGAGGGGTGCAGCGAGGTCAGCTGCTGGGGCGCCTTGAACAGCGGCACGCGCGGCCGGGCCAGCGCCTCGTTCGAAGCAGGCGAGGCCTGGTCCGCCGGAGCGTTGGACACCTGGAACTGGTGGGCGTGCGTGGGCATCTCGGACTGCGTCAGCGTGTGCGCCTGTTCGCCCGCGCGCTCGCCGAGCGTGTGCCCCGCGCCCATGTGGATGGGGACGCGGCCGCGGAAGTCCGGCAGCGCGAAGTTCGTCTGCCCGTTGCCGCCGTAGGTGGTGCCCAGGAGCGAGAAGAGCGCCTGGTTCTGGTTGATGGGCAAGAGCTGCCCGTTGCACAGCGCCCAGCCCACGGGGGCGAAGACGAAGGACATCAACCGGATTTCACTGAGGAAGGGTTCGGCCATGGGAGCAGTCTCTCAGAGCGGTGGAGGGCCTTCTAGGGCACGTTGCAGTTGGCGGTGGCCGCGGCGAAGGTGCCGGAGGCCGTGGGGAACGGAGACACCGTGGGGTTGTTGCCCGTCAGGTAGCTCTGCACGCCGGCGACGGTGGCCGTGGCGAGCCCCTGCACGGTGAAGCTGCCCGAGGTGGTCTGCTGGAACAGGGCTCCGAAGCTCGCCCCGTTGAGCGTGTTGCCGGTCACGGAGGTGCACAGCGTGCTGCCGGCGCCCGTGGCGCGCACCGCGAGCGCATTGCCGTTGGCCGGGTCCACCGCGCTGCGGGCGTCGATGTTGTTGTTGCGCACCAGCAGGTCCAGGCGGTTGTTGGCCGCGGAGCTGAGCGACTGGCGCACGGTGGCGTCGATGCCCGAGAGGCCCGTCATCTGGATGGTGTTGTTGGCGAGCAGCACGCGGCCGCTCAGGGCGGTGTTCGCAGGGTCCGGGTCCATCAGCACGCGGATGCCGTTGCCCAGCGAGCGGCTCGTCGCGGCGAAGGCCGTGTCGCCCACGATGGTGTTGCCATCCACCGTGGCGCGCAGGTCCACGGACTGATCGCCACCCTGGAGCAGCAGGCTGTGGCCCACCCAGTTGCGCATCGTGTTGCGCAGCACGTTGGCGGTGAGGGCGGCGCTGGCGCCGTCCGCGCTGAAGCGCATCGCGCTGTTGCCCAGCATGCTCGCGTTGTCGAAGTTGCTGTCCTGCACCGTCGCCGTGAGGATTGCCCGGCCGCCGTCGGTGGCCACGTCCAGGCCGTTGCTGCCCGAGGGCATGCCATTCACCTGGCAGCGGTCCACGAGCAGGGTCAGCTGCGGGAGTCCACCGTTGGTCGCGTCCGTGCGCACCAGGATGCCCGGGCCCGCGATCGTCCCCTTCACCAGCAGGCGCAGCAGGGTGAGCGAGAGCGTTCCGCTGCCGTTCTCGAGCAGGAGCCCGCCGCTGCCCCAGTTGGTCAGCGTGACGTCCGTCATGGACGAGGTGCCGTCCAGCTGCGCGTTGCGGCCCGCGGCCCCGCGCCCCAGGTTCAGGCCCCAGTTCGACAGGGTGGGAGCGGCGCTGCCGGTGTTGGTGAAGGTGCTGTCGCTGAGGATGAGGCCCGTCACCTTGGCGCCGTCGGGGATGCGCAGGCCGTCCCCGTTGGCGGTGCTCACCAGGATGCGGCGCAGGGTGACGCCGCTCGCGTTGCCCAGGGTGATGCCGGACAGGTACGTGTTCTGGATGTTCGCGCCCGCGCCCGCGACGCCCGTGGTGGGCGCGAGCGAGAGGGTGCCGCTGAAGCCGTCCACCACCAGGCCCTGCTGGCCGCCGGTGATGACGAGCTGCGGCAGCACGAGCGTGCCGGCGAAGGTCCTCACCAGCATGCCCTGCTGCGCACCTGCGCCCGCACCCACCGCGCTGCTGATGGAGATCGGCTGCTTCACCGTGAGCGAGCCCGTGGTGATGCCCTCCAGGTGCACGCCCTGTGCGAGGCTGTTCGTGGACTTCAGGCTGTTCACGCTCACGTCCGCGGTGCCGACGGTGACCAGCTCCAGCGCCGCGCCCTTCGTGGCGACGAGGTCCACGTTCCGCTGCGGGACGGTGACGCTGGAGAAGCCGGTGAGCGAGAGCGCCCGGCCGTTGGTGCTCGTCACCGGCACGGTGTCCAGCGTGGCCGCGCCGCTGCCGGACACCACCACGCCCTCGCTGGCCGCGGTGACGGGCACGTTGAGCAGGCTGAAGCCGCTCACGCCGGAGCCGACCAGGCCGTTGCCCGTGGAGCTCACGATGACGTTCTTCACCACCGTGCCCGAGGCCAGGGTCACCGACTGCCCGATGACTGGCATGTTGGCGGCGCTCGCCACGGCGGCCGGGATGGAGACGTTCGGGGCGAGGGTGAGACCCGTGGGCTCACCGAGCAGCTGCTGGTTCGGGTCCAGCGTCACGGCGGTGTAGGCCGCGCCGGCGTTCGCGCTGTTGCCGCGGTAGACGAAGATGATCGACGCCACGGAGGCGGACGAGGCGGTGCCGGCGGCCGTGAGGCTCTTGAAGGGCGACTGCGAGCGGCCATCCGCCACCGCGTTCGTGCTCGCGCTGTTCACGTACCAGACGACCGGGCCCACCACGCTCACCGTGACGGTGCCCACCACCGTCTGCGTGTTGTCGCTCTCCTTGGCGGTGTACGTGAACGTGTCGGTGCCGACGAAGCCCGCCTTGGGGCGGAAGAAGAAGGTGCCGTCCGCGTTCACCCCCACGTTGCCGCCCTGGGTGCTCGTCGCGGAGAAGGCGCTGACCACGAGCGTGGACTCGCGGTCGGAGTCGTTGGCGAGCACGCCGCTCGCCGCCGTGGAGACCAGCAGCTCGGTGTTGCCGACGGTGCTGTAGCTGTCCGCCCCCACCACCGGCAGCTTGTTCACCTTGTTCACCGTCACGGTGACGGTGAAGGTGGGGCTGCTGAGGCTGCCGTCGCTCACGGTGACCGGGACGCTCAGGGTGCCCCAGAAGTTCGAGACCGGCGTGATGCTGTTGCCCGAGCGGGTGTAGTTGGCTCCGTCACCCACGGTGAGCGTGAAGGTGCTGCTGTCCGGGTCCACGATGGTGAGATCGCTCACGGCGAGCGGCAGCGTCACGTCCTCGTTGATGGCGAGCGCGCGCTGGCTCGTCACCTTGGGCGCATCGTTCACCGGCGTCACGGTGATGCTCACGGAGAAGGGTGCGGAGCTCGCCACGCCGTCGCTCACGCGCACGGACACGGAGAGGGTGCCGTTGAAGTCCTGCGGGGGCGTGACGCTGTTGCCCGCGTGGGTGTAGCCCGCGCCGTCCTCCACGCTGAGCGTGAGGCTGCCGGGGTCGCTGTCCACGTCCGTCACGCTGACGGCGGAGAGGGGCAGCTCGAGCGAGCCGTCCTCGGGCATGGAGAGGGTGGCCACCTGGGTGGTGATGACCGGGGCGTCGTTCACCGGCGTGACGCTGACCTCGAAGTCGAAGGGCGCGCTGCTCGCCGTCCCGTCGCTCACGGTGACGCGCACCTTGAGCGCTCCGAAGAAGTCCTGCGCCGGCGTGACGCTGTTGCCCACGTGCGTGTAGCCCGTGCCGTCCTGCACCGCGAGCGTGAGCGTCTGCAGGGGCAGGTCCACGTCCGTGACGTCGACGTCGCCGAGCACCAGGGTGAGGGCCGTGTCCTCCGCGGTGAAGCGGGCGTTGTGCTGGCTCACGATGACCGGGGCGTCATTCACCGGGGTCACGGTGAGGTCCAGCTCGAAGGGCGCGCTCGAGGCCTCGCCGTCCGTCACCGCCACGCGCACCTTGAGCGCGCCGAAGAAGTCCTGCACCGGGGTGACGCTGTTGCCTGCGTGGCTGTAGCCCGCGCCATCGAGCACCACCAGGGTGAGCGCATCGCCGTCCGCGTCCGTCGCCACCACATCGGAGAGCACCAGGGTGGTCGCGATGTCCTCCGGCGTGGAGAGCGCGCGGGCCTGCTGGAGGATCTCCGGCGCGTTGTTCACCGAGATGACCGTCACCGCGAGCGCGAAGGGCGCGCTCTGTGCCGCGCCGTCCGAGACGGCCACGTCGACCGTGAGCGGGCCGTGGTAGTGCGACGCCGGGGTGATCTGCGTGCCGGACACCGTGTACTGGCTGCCCGGGAGCACCACGAGCGAGAAGGAGGCCGGGGGGCTGTCCACGTCCGCCGCGACCACGTCCGCGAGGGTGAGCGTGAGGGGCGCATCCTCCAGCGTCGAGAGGCCATGCGCCTGCGAGGCGATGACCGGCGCGTCGTTCACCGGGCGCACCGTCACGTCGAGCGCGAAGGGGAGGCTCGTGTCCGTGCCGTCGCTCACCGCCACGCGCACCTGCAGCGGTCCGTTCGCGTCCTGCGCGGGGGTCACGCTGTTGCCCACGTGGCTGTAGCCCTGGCCATCCAGCACCGAGAGCGAGAAGGAGGCGGGCGCGCTGTCCACGTCCGTGACCGTCACGTCGGTGAGCGCCACCGCGAACGCGGTGTCCTCGTCCGTGGCGAGGGGGCGCGCCTGGGAGACGATGACGGGCGCGTCGTTCACCGGGGTGACGCTCACCTGCAGCTGGAAGACGGCGCTCAGGTCGGTGCCGTCACTCACCCGCACACCCACCTGCAGGGCGCCGTTGCTGTCCTGCGCCGGCGTCACGGTGTTGCCCACGTGGCCGTAGCCGGGCCCGTCCTGCACCACGAGCGAGAGCTCGGCCTGGGTGTTGTCCGGGTCCACGACCGTCACGTCCGCGAGCGAGAGCGCGAAGGCGGTGTCCTCGGGCGTGCTCACGGCGCGCGCCTGGCGGGTGATGACCGGGGCGTCGTTGACCTCGCCCACCGTGACGGCGAGCTCGAAGACGGCGCTCTGGGCGGCGCCGTCGCTCACCACCACCGGCACCCGCAGCGTGCCGCTGAAGTTGCTCGGCGGCGTCACCGTGTTGCCCACGTGGCTGTAGCCCGGGTCGTCCTGCACCGCGAGCGTGAAGCTGCTGCTGTCCACGTCCGTGATGCTCACGTCGTCCACGCCGAGGGTGAGCGGCACGTCCTCCTGGGTGGAGAGTGCGTGGGCCTGGGAGACGATGACCGGCGCGTCGTTCACCGGGCGCACCGTGGCATCGAGGAGGAAGAGGGCGCTCTCGGCGGTCCCGTCGCTCACGCGCACCCCCACCTGGAGGGGGCCGCTCGCGTCGCGCACGGGCGTCACCACGTTGCCCGCGTGGGTGTAGCCCGCGCCGTCCTGCACCGCGAGCGTGAGGGGGCTGCCCTCGAGGTCGTTGGCGGAGACGTCCGCGAGCGACACGGTGAACGCCGTGTCCTCGTCCGTGGAGAGCGCCCGGGCCTGGGCGGTGATGACGGGCGGGTCGTTCACCGGCGTGACGCTGATGCTCAGCGAGAAGGGGGCCGAGTCCAGCTGCCCGTCGCTCACGCGCACCGACACGGACAGCGTGCCGTTGAAGTCCGCCGCGGGCGTGACTGTGTTGCCCACGTGTGAGTAGCCCGCCCCGTCCTGCACCGCGAGCGACAGCTCGGCCTGCGTGTTGTCCACGTCCGTGGCGCTCACGTCCGCGAGCGACAGCGAGAGCGCGGTGTCCTCCGCGGTGGAGAGCGCGTGCGCCTGGGAGGCGATGACCGGCGCGTCGTTCACCGGCGTCACGCTGACGGCGAGAGAGAAGGGCGCGCTCTGGGCTTGCCCGTCACTCACGGCCACCTGCACCGTGAGCGGGCCGTTCGCGTCCTGGGCGGGGGTGATCTGCGCCCCGGTGTGCGCGTAGCCCGCGCCATCCAGCACGACGAGGGAGAGCGCCGCAGGTGCGCTGTCCACGTCCGTGAGGTCCAGGTCCGCGAGGGAGAGGGTGAGGGCAGTGTCCTCGAGCGTGGACAGCGCGTGCGCCTGGGCGTCGATGACCGGCGCGTCGTTCACCGGCGTGACGCCGACCTGCAGGGCGAAGGTCGCGCTCTGGGCACTGCCATCGCGCACCGCCACCTGCACGGCGAGGGGCGCGGTGGCATCCTGCGCAGGCGTCACGGTGTTGCCCACGTGGCTGTAGCCCGCGCCATCGAGCACCACGAGCGAGAGCGCGCTCGCGGCGCTGTCCACGTCCGTGACGTTGAGGTCCGCGAGCACGAGCGTGATCGCGGTGTCCTCGGCCGTGGTGAGCGCGTGGGCCTGCCCCTGGATGACGGGCGCGTCGTTCACCGGGGTGACGGCGACCGAGAGGGTGAAGGCAGTGCTCTGGACACTTTCGTCCGAGACCGTCACCGGGACGAGCAGCGTGCCGTTGAAGTCCGGCTCGGGGATCAGCGTGTTGCCCTGCAGGCTGTAGTGGCTGCCCGGCGCGGCGGTGAGGGTGAAGGCGGCCGGGGCGCTGTCCACGTCCGTGACGGTGACGTCCGCGAGCGAGAGTGCGAGCGCGGTGTCCTCGGCCGTGGTGAGCAGAGCCGCCTGTGCGCGGATGACGGGCGCGTCGTTCACCGGCGCGAGCGTGACGGAGAGCGCGAAGGGGGCGCTCTGCACGCTGCCGTCCGAGACGGCCACCTGCACCGCGAGCGCGCCATTGAGGTCCTGCGCGGGCGTGACGGTGTTGCCCACGTGGGTGTAGCCCGGGCCGTCGAGCACCGAGAGCGAGAGCTCGGCCGCGGCGTTGTCCACGTCGCTCGCCACCACGTCCGCGAGGGACACGCTGAACGCCGAGTCCTCGGTGCCGGCGAGCGCGCCAGCTTGCGCCGAGATGACGGGCGCGTCGTTCACCGGCGTGACGGTGACGGAGAGGTGCACCGGCACCTGCGCCTTGCCGTCGCTCACCTGCGCGTCCAGCTCGAGCGTGCCGTGGAAGTCCTGCGCGGGCACGAGGCGCCCGCTGGAGAAGGTGTAGTTCGCCCCCGGGCTCACGCTCAGGGTGAGGCTCGAGAGGGCGTCGTCCACGTCGGCGGCGACCAGGTCCGCGGCGCTCAGCGCGAGCGCCGTGTCCTCCGGGGTGCTCAGCGCGGGCAGCGTGCCCTTGAGCACCGGCGCGTCGTTCACCGGGCTCACCGTGATCGTCACCTCGGCGGGAGGGAAGGTGCTCTCGCCGCGGCGCAGCTCCACGCTGAAGTGGTCCTCGCCGGCGAAGTCCTGCGCGGGCGTGTAGACGAAGGCGCCGTCCGCCTGCAGCGCCAGCGTGCCGTGCGAAGGCGCGCTCGTGGTGGCGAAGCTCAGCGCGCTGCTCCCGCCGGTGTCCGCGGGCCGCAGGTTGCCCCGCAGCACCGTGTCCTCGGGGGTGGTGAAGGACGCCGCGCTCATGGACGGCGTGAGGACGCGCAGCGCCGAGTCCCCACAGGCGCTGAGTGCGAGCGCAGCGGCGACGGCGAGGAGGGGGCGGCAGCTCGGGGGGAGGGACACCAGGGACTCCTCGGCCTGACGGGAAGCGCAGGCGGGGCAGCAGGGAAGGGAGCACCCGCGGCTTCCGCCCGGCGCAGGTGAGGAATATTTCACAGTCCGCAAAGAATTGTCGATAGGCTGTAATTGTGCGCTCAGGTGGTAGTTCCGCGGCTCCCCGCGCACGGTCGAGCACCGGACAGCGCAATCCCGCGTCCACGCGCCGCTTTTTGCCGGACTGCCCTTGTTCCCCTCCGCCGGCTCCCGCTACGGTGTGGAAAATTTCGCTCGTGTCGGACGCGAGTGAGGGGCTCTCGTGGATCGATTCGAGCGGACGTGGCGCAGGGCAGCGTGCGGGGTGTGGGCGGCAGCGGTGGGGGCCGTGGCCCTTCCCCTGGGGGCCTCGGCCCAGACGGCGACCCTGCCTGCGCTGAGCGTGGAGAGGCTGACCCTCAACCCCGGCGCGGCCGACTCGCTCGTCGCGGACGGCGCGGCCCTGCTGGCGCCGCGCGCGCTGCGGCTCGGTCTCACCGGGCACTACGAGCGCACGCCCATCGAGTACGCGCGCGACGGCGAGCTGCGCGGCGCCGTGCTGGGCAGCCGCTTCACCACGCACCTCACGGCGGCGTGGGCGGCGACCCCGTGGCTGGAGCTGGGTGCGCAGCTGCCGCTGGTGGTGCACCAGCAGGGCGATGCGCTGGAGGCCTTCGGGGTGGCGCAGCCGGCGGCCACGGCGGTGGGCGACCCGCGGCTGCAGGTGCGCGTGGCCGCGCTGCGCGAGGCGGCCGGTGCTCCGCTGGATCTCGCCGTGGGGCTCGGCGCGCAGCTGCCCCTGAGCAACCGCAGCGCGCTCACCCGCGAGAGCGAGCTGAGGCCCACGCTGAGCGTGGGGCGCACGCTCGGCTCGCTGCTGCGCGCGGGCGCCGAGGTGGGCTTCTCGCTGCGCCGCACCGTGGACTTCCAGGGCACCCCCATCACGCGCAGTGAGCTGGAGGCGGCGGCGCTCCTGCACACGCAGGGCGAGGGGCTGCGCGGGGAGCTCGCGCTGCGGGCCTCGCTGCCCACCGACGGCGCGCGCCTCTCGAGCGAGCTGCTGGGAGGCGCGCGCTACCGCTTCGCGCAGCGCGTGGAGGCCTACGCACTCGCGGGCGCGGGGCTCTCGCGCAGCTTCGGCACGCCCACCTTCCGCGGCCTCGCAGGGCTCGCGTTCACCCTGGACACGGCCACGGCCTCTTCCTCGCGCACTTCTGCGCCCGCTCCGTCGAGCCGTGCGCCCGAGGTGAGCGCCGACCGCGACGGCGACGGCGTCGCGGACGCCCGGGATGCGTGCCCCACCGAGCCCGGGCCCGCCCCGCAGGGCTGTCCCGCTCCGGCGCCGGCGCCTCAGGCCCCGGTCGCAGCGGCGCCGCAGGCGGAGGCGCAGCGGGCGCGCGCCGAGGCCGTGAAGCACGTCGAAGCCCAGGTGTGCCTCTTCGCCTGGAACAGCAGCGCGCTCTCGCAGGCCTGCCCCGCCACGCTCGATGACGTCGCCCGCACGCTGCAGGCGCACGAGGAGCTGGAGCTCGTGGTGGTGGAGGGCCACGCGGACAGCGAGGGCCCGCCCGCGTACAACCGCCGCCTCTCGCAGGCGCGCGCCGAGGCGGTGCGCCATTACCTCCTGCAGCGCGGTGTCGCGCCCGAGCGCCTGCAGACGCGCGGACGCGGCTCCGAGCAGCCGGAGGCCGCGGAGTCCACCCGCGCCGGCCGCCGGGCGAACCGCCGCGTGCGCCTCGTCGTCCAGGTGCAGCCCGGGGAGCAGACCTCGCAGTCCGAGGCGTACTGAGCGATGGGCGGCCCACACTTCGAGTGTGGGCAGGCGAACAAACGAGCGGTCATCTGAACGTGCGTGCAGTATATGGGCAGGCGTGCACGCCGAGCTCGTCTGCCGCTCCAGCTTCTCGTTCCTGCGGGGGGCCTCCCATCCCGAGGAGCTGGTGGCCGCAGCCCACGCCCTGGGGCTGAGTGCGCTCGCGCTCACGGACGGGGACGGGCTGTACGGCGCGGTGAAGGCGCACCTCGCGGCGAAGGAGGCGGGGCTGCGCTTCCTGCTCGCCAGCGAGCTCACGCTCACGGACGGGCCCCCGGTGGTGGTGTACGCCCAGGATGCCGCGGGCTACGCGCAGCTGTGCCGGCTGCTCAGCCGCAGCCGCCTGAGCCACCCCAAGGGGGAGGCGGGGCTCGCCTGGCGCGAGCTGGCGGAGGCCTCCGAGGGGCTCCTCGCGCTGCTGCCCGCGCCCGCGCCGCTCGCGCAGGTGGGGCGGCTCGCGGAGGCCTTCCCGGGGCGCTTCTACGTGGGCGTGTGCCGCACGCTGTCTGCTGGAGACGCGGCGCGCTGCGCCCAGGCGCAGGCGCTCGCGGCAGCGCTGCGAGCGCCCCTGCTCGCGCACAACGACGTGCACACCCACTCGCGCGCGCGCCAGCCGCTGCAGGACGTGCTCACCGCCATCCGCCACAAGACGCGCGTGGCGCAGGCCGGCGCGCGCCTCTTCCCCAACGCGGAGCGCACGCTCAAGGGGCCCGAGGAGATGCGGCGGCTCTTCGCGGACCTGCCGGACGCGCTCGCGCGCACGCAGGAGCTCGCGGGCCGCTGCAGCGCGAGCCTCGAGGATCTGCGCTACCACTTCTCCGAGGAGGACCTGCCGCCCGGCCACACCCCCATGAGCTACCTGCGCGAGCTCACGCGCGCGGGGCTGCACGGGCGCTACCCCGCGGGCGTCCCCGCGCCGGTGGCGAAGCAGGTGGAGCACGAGCTGAAGCTCATCGAGGCGCTGGACTTTCCCGGCTACTTCCTCGCGCTCTGGGACATCGTCCGCTTCGCGCGCGAGCGCGGCATCCTCTGCCAGGGCCGCGGCAGCGCCGCCAACTCCGCCGTCTGCTACGCGCTGCACCTCACGGCGATAGACCCCGTGCGCATGGGGCTGCTCTTCGAGCGCTTCCTCAGCATGGAGCGCCGGGAGCCGCCGGACATCGACGTGGACTTCGAGCACGAGCGGCGCGAGGAAGTGCTGCAGTACGTGTACGAGAAGCACGGGCGGCAGCGCGCCGGCATGGTGTGCGAGGTCATCTGCTACCGCGGCCGGCTCGCGCTGCGCGAGGTGGGCAAGGCGCTGGGGCTCTCGCTGGACCAGGTGGACCGGCTCGCGAAGGTGGCGGGCAGCCACGCGCACGAGAGCGTCACCCCGGAGCTGCTGGTGGAGGCGGGCCTCGACCCGCGCGATGGGCGCGTGCAGCAGACGGTGGCGCTCGCGGCGCAGCTGGAGGGCTTCCCGCGCCACCTCTCCATCCACGTGGGCGGCTTCGTCATCACCCGCGAGCCGCTCGTGGACCTCATCCCCGTGGAGAACGCGGCGATGAAGGGTCGCACCGTCATCCAGTGGGAGAAGGACGACATCAACGCGCTGGGCGTGCTCAAGGTGGACCTGCTGGGCCTGGGCATGCTCACCGTGCTCAGCAAGTGCATGGCACTGGTGCGCGAGCACTTCGGGAGGGCGCTCAGCCTCGCCACCATCCCGGCGGAGGACCCGCGCGTCTACGACATGCTGTGCGACGCGGACTCGGTGGGCGTGTTCCAGATCGAGAGCCGCGCGCAGATGAACATGCTGCCGCGGCTCAAGCCGCGCACCTTCTACGATCTCGTCATCGAGATCGCCCTCATCCGCCCCGGCCCCATCGTGGGGGACATGGTGCACCCCTACCTGCGCCGCCGCGAGGGGCTGGAGGTGCCCGACTACCCGTCCGAGGAGGTGCGCGCCATCCTGGAGAAGACGCTGGGCATCCCGCTCTTCCAGGAGCAGGCGATGAAGCTCGCCATGGTGGCCGCGGGCTTCAGCCCCGGCGAGGCGGACGGCCTGCGCCGCACCCTGGGCCACAAGCGCGCCGAGAGCCTGCTGGGGCCCTACCACCGCCGCTTCGTGGACGGGTGCGTCCAGCGCGGCTACCCGCGCGAGTTCGCGGAAGGCCTCTTCGAGCAGTTCCGCGGCTTCGCGCACTACGGCTTCCCGGAGAGCCACTCGGCCTCCTTCGCGCTCATCGCGTACGCCTCGGCCTGGCTCAAGTGCTACTACCCGCAGGCCTTCACTGCGGCGCTGCTCAACTCGCAGCCCATGGGCTTCTACGCGGCGCACACCCTGGTCTCGGACGCGCAGCGCCACGGGGTGCGCGTGCGCGCGGTGGACGCGAACGCGAGCGGCTGGGACTGCACGCTGGAGGAGGGCGGGGCGCTCAGGCTCGGCCTGCGGCTGGTGAAGGGGCTGCGCGAGGAGACGGGCCGGGCGCTGGAGCGCGCGCGCCTGCGCGGGGGGCCCTACCCGAGCATCGGGGAGCTGGCGCGCAGGGCCCGGGTGCCGCGCCACGAGCTCACCCGGCTCGCGCTCGCGGGGGCCCTGGGCTCGTTGGCCAGCGCGCGGCGCGAGGCGCTGTGGGAGATCCAGGCCCTGGGCCCGCTCGAGGAGGACGACCTCTTCTTCGGCCTGCCCATGGACTCGACGCGCGTGGCGCTGCCCGCCATGGGCGTCGCCGAGCGGGTGAGCCAGGACTACGACACGGTGGGGCTCTCGCTCGAGCGCCACCCGCTCGCGCTGCTGCGCCCGATGCTGCAGCGGCGCGGCGCGGTGACGGCCGAGGGGCTCGCGCGGGTGAGCGGCGGGCGGCGCGTGGCGGTGGGCGGCATGCTCATCTGCCGCCAGAAGCCCCCCACCGCGAAGGGCTTCTGCTTCCTCTCGCTCGAGGACGAGACGGGAATCGCCAACCTCGTCGTGCCGCCGGACCTCTACGAGCGCTACCGCCGCGACATCCACGGCGCGCTCTTCCTCGTGGGCGAGGGGCTGCTCGAGCGCAACGGGAAGGTGAGCAACGTGAAGGTGCAGCACCTGGAGCCGATCGCGCTCGGGGCGGAGCCCGCGCCGCAGCGCGCCCTCGCGCGCTGAGCCGCTCAGGCGGGCTGCACGTGGACGGGGACGCCGCTGAACGCGGCATTGCCGCTCAGGGCGTCCACGGCCTGGTCGTCGGTGAGATCGTTGACGCTCACCCCCGCGTGCTGCACGGCCACCCCGGCCTTCACGCCCGGGCGCGTGTGGCCGTAGCCGTGGGGCAGGCTCACCACGCCGCGCATCACCTCGTCCGTCACCTGCACCGGGACGGTGACCTCGCCCACGCGCGAGCGCACCCGGGCGAGCGCGCCCTCCGCGAGCCCGCGCGCCTGCGCATCCTTCGGGTGCAGCATGAGCGTGCAGCGCGCCTTGCCGCTCACCAGCTTGGGCACGTTGTGCATCCACGAGTTGTTGTCCCGCACGTGCCGCCGGCCGATGAGCAGCAGCTGTCCGTCCAGCGGGTCGCCGGCCGTCTCGGGGAAGGCCGCGCGCAGCCGCGCCACGTCCTGCAGGAAGGGCTCGGGGGCGAGCTGCACGCGGCGATCGCGCGTGGCGAGGCGGCCTGGAAGACAGGGCTGCAAGGGCCCGAGGTCCACGCCGTGCGGCGCCTTGCGCAGCGTGGAGAGGCCCAGGCCCCGCTTGAGCGGGTTGCGGCCGGCGCCGTAGGGCCCGAAGCGCAGCCCCACGGCGAGGATGCCCTCGGGCCCCAGCCGCCGCAGCGCGCGGTGCTTCGCCGCGCGCGCGAGGCTCCGGCCGTGGCGCAGCCGCTCGAGACGCTCCTGCAGGCCGAGCAGAATCTCCCAGTCGTGCATCGCCCCCGCGGGCTTCTCGAAGAGGGGCGGCGAGTACTTCGCCGTGTTGCGCACCGCGAGCGCGTGGAAGGCGATGTCGTAGTGGCCGCGCTCGAGCGGCGTCGTGGGCGGCAGGATGAGGTGCGCGTGGCGCGTGGTCTCGTTGAGGTACGGGTCCACGCTCACCATGAAGTCGAGCGCGCCCAGCGCCCGCTCCAGCTGGCCGCCGTTGGGCGTGGAGAGCACGGGGTTGCCCGCGAAGGTGAGGAGCGCACGGATTCGCCCCTCGCCCGGGGTGAGGACCTCCTCGGCGAGCGCCGCCACCGGCAGCTCTCCGCCGAACTCGGGCAGCCCCCGCACCCGGCTCTTCCAGCGCCCGAAGCCGCCGCGGCTGGAGGCGAGCGCGCGCGGGCCTCCGACGATGTCGAAGGCGGGCCGCGTGAACATCGCCCCGCCCGGGCGGTCCATGTTCCCGCTCACCACGTTGAGCGCGTTGATGAGCCAGTGGCAGAGGCTGCCGAACGCCTGGGTGGAGGTGCCCACGCGCCCATAGACCACGGCGCTGGGCGCGGCGAGCAGCTCGCTCGCGATGCGGCGCACCTGCTCGGGCGGGATGCCGGTGTACGGCGCCACGCGCTCGGGCGTGAACTCGCTCGCAGCTGCGCGCAGCGCGTCCAGCCCCACCACCGCGCCCTCCAGGTGGTGCAGGCGCGGGCCGCTCGCGAGCACCTCGCGCAGCAGCGCGAAGAGGAAGAGCGCGTCGGTGCCGGGGCGGATGAAGAGGTGCTCGTCCGCGGCGTGCGCCGTCTCGGTGCGCCGCGGGTCCACCACCACCACCTTGCCGCCGCGCGCCTGCACGCCGCGCAGCCGCCCCTTCACGTCCGGCGCCGTCATCAGGCTGCCGTTGGAGGCGAGCGGGTTTGCCCCGAGCGCGAGGAAGTAGTGGGTGCGGTCGATGTCCGGGATGGGGATGAGCAGCTGGTGGCCCAGCATCAGGTGCGCCGCGAGCATGTGCGGCAGCTGATCCACGGACGTCGCCGAGAAGCCGTTGCGGGTGCGCAGGGTGCGCAGGAGCAGCGGGCCGAAGAGCATGGCGCCGTGGTTGTGCACCGTGGGGTTGCCCAGGTAGGTGGCCACCGCGTCGCGGCCGTGCTGCTGCTGCACCGCGTGCAGGCGCGAGGCGGCCTCGTCGAGCGCCGCCTCCCAGCCGAGCTCCTCCCAGCCGGTGGCGGTGCGCCGCAGCGGGCGGTGCTGCCGGTCCGGGTCCTCGTGCAGGTCCTTGAGCGCCACGGCCTTGGGACAGATGTGCCCGCGGCTGAAGGGGTCCGCGTCGTCGCCGCGGATGGACTTCACGCGCTCGGCTCCGTCCACTTCCTCCACGTCGATGCGCACCCCGCACATCGCCTCGCAGAGGTTGCAGGTCCTGAAGTGCGTGCGCGCCGCGCGGGAAGGAGCCATGACGCGCACTATAACGGCGGGGCTAGCGCACGGTGTTGCCGCCCACGCTCTTCGCCTCGTAGAGGCGGGTGTCTGCGCGCAGCAGCAGGGCCTGCAGGTCGTCCTCCGGGCGCAGCTCGGCGAGGCCGGCCGAGAGCGTGAGCGGCGTCTCGGCCCCCACGTCCACGGCCGCCACGGCCGCCTGCAGCCGCTTCAGGAACTCGCGGCCACCCTGGAGCCCCACGCCGGGCAGGAGGGCGACGAACTCCTCGCCTCCCCAGCGGATGAGCACGTCCGTGTTGCGCGCGGTGCGCTTGAGCACGTCCGAGACTTCCTTGAGCGCGCGGTCTCCTGCGGAGCGCCCCAGCTGCTCGTTCACGCGCCTGAGGTGGTCCACGTCGAGCAGGGCGATGGCCAGGGGCGAGCCGTAACGCCGGGCGCGCGAGAACTCGCGCGCGAGCGCGTCCTCGGCGCCCGCACCGGCCCACAAGCCCGTGAGCGGATCCGTGGAGGCGAGCCGCGCATGCTCCTCCTGCAGGCGCCGCTCCACGGTGATGTCCGTGAAGATGGCGATCTGCCCGTCGCTGCCGTCCGGCAGCCGCACCGGCCGCGCCACCCAGCGCAGCGTGCGGCGCTCGGGGCGCAGCAGCTCGAGCTCGTCGCGCGCGGCGAAGGGCCCGCTGGGCAGGACATGCATGCGCCGGCGCAGGTCCGCAGGGTCCACGGCGAGAGCGGCGATCGTCTCCACCAGCCCCTCGCGCGTGAGCCCCGTGAGCCCCTGCGGCTCGGCGCCGATGAAGCGCCCCGCGGAGCGGTTCGCGAGGATGACCTGGCGGCGCCCGTCGTAGAGCACCATGCCCACGTCCAGCGCGTCGAACACCTCGCGCACGTAGGAGAGCGCCCCGGTGAGCGGCTCGCCCGCGCCGCTCGTGCGCAGCGCCTGCATCAGCGCGGCAAGTGTGCGATCCAGCGGGTCTGCGCCGGGCGAGCGCGAGCGCAGCTCCAGCTCGCCTCCGACGCGCCGGGCGATGCCCTGCAGCGCGTCCACCTGCTCGGCGCCGAGCGCGAGCGGGCGCTGGTCCAGCACGCACAGGGTGCCCAGCACCGCGCCGCTCGGAGTGACGAGCGGCGCGCCTGCGTAGGAGCGCACGCCGAAGTCGCGCACCAGCGGGTTGTCGCGGAACACCGGGCTCTGCGCCGCATCCGGCACCACCAGGGGCTCGGCCACGTCCGCGTCCACCACGTGGCGGCAGAAGGCCCACTCCACGGGCGTGCCGCGCTGCTCGGCGAGCGGCGCCGGCAGCCCGAAGTGCCCCTCGAAGTACTGGCGGTCTCGCGCCACGAGCGAGATGAGCGCCATGGAGGTGCCCATGGCGGCGGCCGTCTCGCGCAGGATCCGCTCGAGCCCCGCGTCCTGCGGCGCGCCGCTCATCAGGCCGGCCTCCTTCATTGCCACCTCGCGCCGCGGGTCCTGGCTCGCGCGGGGGGCCGTGGGAGGGGCAGGCGGCGAGGCCGGGGCGGCGGGGCGCACGCTCTTGGGGCGCACCAGCGCGCGCACGATCGCCTTGTTCACGCTGTCCGCCGGCGCGCTCTTGGCCAGCAGCTCCGAGATGCCGAGCTCCGTGCGGCGCTGGAAGGCGGCGTTGCGCAGCTCCAGGAAGGCGGACACCACCACGGCCGGGGCCTTGTCCTCGGGCGCGAGCTTGCGCAGCTCGGAGAGGAGCGCGAAGCCGTCACAGCGCGGGAGCGAGAGATCCGTCACCAGCAGCGCGGGCGCCCCGTGCTTGCGCAGGGCCAGGCGCGCGGCGTCTCCGTCGCGCACCAGCACGGGCTGCAACCCCTGCTGCTGCACGATTCCGGAGTAGAGCTCGAGGCGGCGGGGATCGGAGTCGGCGATGAGGGCGTAGGCGTCCATGGATGACCTTTGACCTACCCTATACGGCGTGGATCGCGCTTCGGGATCGGGCTTCGGCTTTCGGCCCCGAACCCGGGCAAAACGCGCAAAGCGCCCGCGCCTACAGATAGGGCGAGAGCAGCCGGGCGAGCCCGTCGCGCAGCTTGGCGGGCAGCGAGCGGGCGTCGACCTCGGCGAGCGTGAGCGGGCGCGCGGCGCGCAGCCGGGCGTCCACCATCGCGTCCAGCTCGCGGGCGAAGGCGGGATCGTAGAGCTCCACGTTGAACTCGAAGTTCAGCCGCAGGCTGCGCGGGTCCCAGTTCGCCGAGCCCACCAGGCCCCAGGTGGAGTCCACCACCATCAGCTTCGTGTGATCGAAGGGCGGCGGGCTGAGGAAGACGCGGCAGCCGGGCTCGAGCACCTGCCACAGCTGCGCGCGCGAGGCCCACTGCACCACCGGCAGGTTTCCCTTCTCCGGCAGGACGATCTCCACCCGCACGCCGCGCAGCGCCGCCACGTTGAGCGCGGTGTTGAGCGCGGCGTCCGGCAGGAAGTAGGGCGTCACGATGCGCACGCTCTCGCGCGCGCACGCGAGCGCGCCCAGCAGCAGCGTGCGCAGCGTCTCGAAGTCCTCGTCCGGCCCGTCGCTGATGCCGCGCGCGAGCATCGGGCCCACGGCCCCGAGCTGCGGGAACCAGGCCTCGCCCTCGAGCACCTCGCGGGTGGTGAAGGCCCAGTCCTCGGCGAAGGACTCCTGCAGGTGCGCCACCACCGGCCCCTCCATGCGGAAGTGCAGGTCGCGCCCGCGCGGCGGGCGGCCCGGCTGCGTGGTGAAGCTCGCCCGGATGTTCATCCCGCCGGTGAAGCCCACCCGGCCGTCCACCACCAGGATCTTGCGGTGGTTGCGCAGGTTGAGGAACGCGATGCGGAAGGAGAGCAGCGAGCGCAGGAACAGCCCGTGCCGAAGCCGCGCCCGCCGCAACTTCCACGCGATGGAGGGCCACGAGTAGCGCATTCCCACCGAGTCGATGAGGATGCGCACCTGCACGCCCCTCGCCTGGGCGCGCGCGAGGGCGTCCACGAAGCGCCGGCCCATGGCGTCGTTGTCGAAGATGTACGTGCACAGCGAAATGGACTGCTGGGCCTCCTCGATCGCCTGCAGCATCGCCCCGTACGCCGCATCCCCTCCATCCAGCGGCGTCATCCGGTTGCCGGGCAAGAGCGGGCGGCGCACCACGGCGCCCGCGAGCCGGGCGAGCGGCGCGAGGTGGGCCGCGGCCGGCACCGAGCGTGCGAGGTGCTCGGGCGCGCAGGCGCACACCGGGGGTGGGTGGGCGAGCGTGCCGCGCCCCAGGCCCAGCGTCTTGCCGCGCCGGCGGATGCGGTTCACCCCCAGCAGCACGTAGAGCAGCGCGCCCACCAGCGGGACGAGCCAGATGAGCCCCACCCAGCCCACCGCCGCGCGCGAGTCGCGCTTGTGCAGCACGGCGTGCCCGGAGCTCAGCAGGCTGCTGAGCACGGTGAGGCCGGCGAGCACGTGGGGCCAGAGCTCGGTGAGGACGGGGGGCAGCGACATGAGGGGGGCGCGGCAGGGGGCGCGACGGCGAGCGGAGGACCACCGTAGCCCGGGGCCGCGGCCGCGCGACCTCCCGTTACACCAGAGCGTCCAGCACGCGAAGGAAGGATCGCACGAGGGGCCGGTCGGGGACTGGCGCATGCCCCCGCGATGCCCATCGTTGCCCGCGGGCAGGAGAACGACATGCACCACGCTCCGGATCCGGCGTTCGCCGCGCAGCGAAAGCTGCAGCGCCACCTCTCGCACACCCGCTCCACGTACGCGCGCTTCCTCAAGCACGTGTGCGCCGTGGGCGAGCTTCCGCAAGCGCTCGCGGAGGCCGCCTCCATCTCCGTGCTCTGCGCGCTCGAGCGCCGCATCCTGCCCGGGCAGGCGCGCCACCTGGAGGCGCAGCTGCCGCGCCGGCTCGTCGCCTTCCTGCCCTCCGGGCGCGAGCTGTCCTCCGGCGAGCGCCGGCGCTACGGCCGCGAGGCCTTCCTGCAGAGCGTGGCGCAGGACCTGCGCCTGCCCCAGGACGAGGTGGAGCCCATCGTGCGCGCGGTGATCATGGCGCTGCGCGACCGCATCAGCGAGGGCGAGGCCGACGACGTGGCGAACAACCTCCCGGAGGACCTGCGCGCGCTCTGGCGACTCAGCCAGTAGGCGCGCGGAACACCGGGAAGAAGACGCGCGGGGCCTTCTTCGTGCGCAGGCAGCGCGTGCTCGCGCTCATGTAGCAGGCGCTGAAGGCGCGCCGCCGCTGCCCCGGGCGCCCGCGTCCCGAGCGGTGCCACACGTGGTTGTGCACGAGCAGCGCCTCGCCGGCCCGCACCGGTACCGCGACGGCCCGGGCCTCGGCGCGAGCCTCCTGCACGCGGTCCTCCGGGATGACGCCGCCGATGGGCGTCACCAGCCCCGCGCGGTGGCTGCCTGGCACCACCTCGAGGCAGCCGCCCCCCTCCGGCGCGTCGTCCAGCGCGGTCCAGATCTGCAGCTCCGGCTCTGCGCTCAGGCCCCACAGCTTCCCGCCGTCCTGGTGCCAGGGCAGGTTGCTGCCGCCCGACGCGCCCTTGGAGAAGACGATGGCGCGGTAGAGCACCGCGTCCCCCGCGATGCGCTCACGCACCACGCGCTCGAAGAGCGGGTTCTGCAGCCAGGCGAGGAAGAGCGGATCCTTCTCCAGCTTCTCGAGCTTGCGGTAGCCCAGCGAGGGCCCCTGGTAGCCGAGCCCCAGGGGCGCGTCCTCGTAGCGGCCACTCTCCGCGTCCAGCTGGAAGAAGAGGCCGGGGTAGCTCACCCGGCCGAGCATCAGGTCGTCCACGCGCGTGCGCAGCGCCTCGAGGCCCGCCTCGCTCAGCACCGGCCCCAGCCGCGCGTAGCCGTGCTCAGCGTAGTGGGCGAGCGGCGCGCGCAGATCCACTGCACCCGGGTCGACGCCGAGCAGGGCGGGAGGCGGGGAGGGGGAGGCCATGCGCCCCACTGTCCACGGCCAGCGCCTCCGCGTCCAGCGCCCCGAGAGCAGCGTTGCGCCCGGGCCCCTGCGCCCCCAAGCTTGGCCCACTCCCCATGCCCACCCGCAGCGCCCGCCACTACGTCCTCGCCCGCGACGGCACGCCGCTCGCCTCCCACATCCACCTGGGCGACGCCCCCGACCCGAGCGCGCTCGGCGCGCGGCGCACCGTGCTGCTGACCAACGGCATCGGCACCACGGAGAACTTCTGGCGCTTCATCGTCGGGGCGCTGCAGGAGGACTACCGGGTGGTGCACTGGGACTACCGCGGGCATGGCGCGAGCGGCGTCGCCGTGAGCGGCGCGTACGACGTGCCCACCCAGGTGGACGACCTGGCGCGCGTCACCGAGGACGCCATGCGCCGCTCGGATGGCCGCCCTCCGCACCACGTGGCCTTCTCGATGGGCGTGCGCGTGCTGCTCGAGCTGTTCCGCACGCGCCCCGAGCTGGTGCCCTCCATGACGCTCATCGCCGGCGCCCCCGGCATCCCCGGCTCCTGGAGCCGGGCGCCGCTGCGCCGCGGCGCCCGGGCGCTCACCCGCGGGGTGCTGCGCGCGCTCACGCCCCTGGTGCCGGTGGCCGCGCCGCTCGCGCAGGCGGCGCTCGCCTCGCCTGCGACCTACCCGGTGGGCCGCGCGCTCGGCGTGCTGCAGCCGGGCGCGCCGCGCGAGGACATCGACACCTTCATGCAGGCCCTCAAGCGCATGGACCCGCTCGCCTACTGGCAGACGCTGCGCGGGCTGCTGGAGGGCCACGCCTCGGACGTGCTGCCCCGGGTGAAGGTGCCCACGCAGATCATCGCCGCGGCCAACGATCGCTTCGTCCCGATGGCCGAGCTGGAGCGCATGCGCCAGGCGCTGCCCCACGCCCGCTGGCGGCGCATCGAGAACGCAGGCCACGCGGGGCTGCTCGAGGCAGGGCCCGAGCACGCGGCCGAGGTGAAGGACTTCGTGGACGGCCTTCCTGCCTGACGGGCTAGCGGGACGCGGACGCGAAGCCCCACTCGAACTGCATGGGGCGGGTGCTCGAGGTGCTGCTGCCGCTCGTCACGTGCGCGGAGCGGCAGCTGCGGCACCAGGACTGCGGGCGGCGCTGGCCGCGGATGACGCGGGTGCCGAAGTCCTCGTCCGTGCGGCCCATGAGGCCGCAGCGCGGGCAGCGGGTCATCGAGGGGACCGCCTCGTTGGCCTCCTGGCGCCCGTGGCCCACCACCAGGGCGAGCGCCGCCGCGAAGCCCACCTTCCAGCGCCCATCCACGTGGAGGGTGCGCTGCTCGGTGCGCTTGCCGCGGGTGATCTGCGTCACCAGATCAGCCCCACCGAGGAGGTTGCGCTGCTCGAGGACCCGGGTCGTGTGCGAGGAGTGGCTCACGGGAATCTTTATAAGCACCCCCTCTGACACTGAACGGGCGTGCCCCTCGGGCCCTCGGTCCACTGCCCGGTCCCCGACGGTGAGCGGAGCAGGCGAGCGCTCGGCCGGACGGCTCCTGGGCGTGGGCGGCCGGGCACGCAGCCCCGGGAAGGCTTAACTCCCTGAAAAGCTTCGACGAAATTCGGTCAGGAGGTCGGGTGCAGAAGGCGACGGCAGAGAGGGCGCGCGCGGCGGTGCCCGCGCTGGGCGGGTGGAGCGAGCCGGGGCGGCTGTGCTGGCGCGTGTGGGCGCCCGGGCACCAGAAGGTCGAGGTGGTGCTGCACGGGGCGGACGGCAAGGCAGTGCTGAAGCTGCCCATGCGGCCCGAAGGCACCAAAGACGCCGGAGCCGGGGCGGCCGGCTACTTCTACGCGGAGCTCGCCGGCGGACAGCCCGGGCAGCTGTACAAGCTGGAGGTGGACGGGCTGGGGCCCTTTCCGGACCCGTGGTCGCGCTCGCAGCCGATGGGGGTGCACGGCCCCTCCCAGGTGGTGACGGCGGACTTCGCGTGGACGGATGCGGGCTGGAAGGGGCTGCCGGCGGACGCGCTCGTCATCTACGAGGTGCACGTGGGCACCGCGACGCCCGAGGGCACCTTCCAGGCGCTCATCCCGCGGCTCGCGGCCCTGCGCTCGCTGGGCGTGAACACGCTCGAGCTGATGCCGCTCGCGAGCTTCCCGGGGAAGCACAACTGGGGCTACGACGGGGTGGAGCTCTTCGCGCCGCTCGCGGCGTACGGGGGGCCGGAGGGCCTGCGGAGGCTCGTGGATGCAGCGCACGCGGCGGGGCTCGCGGTGCTGATCGACGCCGTCTACAACCACTTCGGTCCGGACGGGAACTACCTCAGCTGCTACTCGCCGCACTACTTCACCGGGCGCCACCACACGCCGTGGGGCGACGCGGTGAACTACGACGGCGAGCAGAGCGCGCCGGTGCGCGAGCTCGTGCTGCGCAACGTGGAGATGTGGATCCGCGACTTCCATGCGGATGGGCTGCGGCTCGACGCCGCGCACGCGATCATCGACGACGGCAAGCCCCACCTGCTGGAGGAGATCGTCGAGCGCGCGCGCCGGGCAGGGGAGGGGCGCGAGGTGGTGATCATCGCGGAGGACGAGCGCAACGAGCAGCGGCTCGTCACCCCGCGCGAGCGCGGCGGCCTGGGGCTGGACGGAGTCTGGGCGGATGACTTCCACCACCAGATGCGCCGGCTCTTCGCGGGCGACAGCGAGGGCTACTACCAGGACTACACGGGCAGCACCGAGGACCTCGCGGCCACCCTGCGCAAGGGCTGGTTCTACGAGGGGCAGCAGTCGAAGAACCTGGGCCATGCGCGCGGCACGCCGGCCTCGGGGCTCGAGCCCTACCACTTCGTGCACTGCATCCAGAACCACGACCAGGTGGGCAACCGCGCGGACGGGGCGCGCCTCGGCGAGCACGTGTCGCCCGCGGCCTACCGCGCGATGAGCGGCGTGCTCCTGCTCAGCCCCTACACGCCCC
This sequence comes from Aggregicoccus sp. 17bor-14, assembly GCF_009659535.1. NCBI lineage: Bacteria > Pseudomonadati > Myxococcota > Myxococcia > Myxococcales > Myxococcaceae > Aggregicoccus > Aggregicoccus sp. 17bor-14. The sequence continues at coordinate 227,851 of NZ_VJZZ01000001.1, read as the reverse complement.
TGCTCTTCATGGGGCAGGAGTGGAACGCGAGCACGCCCTTCCTCTACTTCACGGACCACAACGAGGAGCTGGGGCGGCTCGTCACCGAGGGGCGGCGCAAGGAGTTCGCGGGGTTCAAGAACTTCGTCGGGACCGAGGTGCCGGACCCGCAGTCGCTGGAGACCTTCCGCCGCTCGGTGCTGCGCTGGGACGAAGCGAAGGAGCCCCCGCACGCGGGCGTGCTCGCGCTCTACCGGGAGCTCTTGAGCCTGCGCGCCGAGGAGCCCGCGCTGCAGCGCCGCACGCGCGACAGCTTCGACGCGAAGGCGCTCGGCCCCACGGCCTTCCTGCTCGAGCGGCACGCGGGAGACGCGCGCCTCACGCTCGTCGTGAACGTGCGCGGGCCGCTCGACTGGGCGGCGCCCCCAGGCGCACGGCTCGTCCTGCACACGGAGGAGCCGCGCTTCGGAGGCACCACCGAGGCCTCACCCCTGCGCGACGGCCGCCTTCAGCTCGAAGGCCCCGCGGCCGTGCTCCTGCGAGGCTGAGCTCCCCGGGGAGGTGTGACGGAGGGGATGAGCCCCTCCGTCTTGCGTCCTGCTGCGCAGGTTGGATGGGGGAAGGCACCTTGGCGGCGGGCCGCTGCCTCAGCGCAGGTCCCGGAGAATACCCTCGGCTGCACGTTCGCCGCCGTGCGCTGCTTCGAGGGTGCTCACGCAACCCACCATGTCTCCGGCCACGCGCACGTCCGCGGCGGCAGTTCGTCCCTCGTCGTCCGCTTCGATGGCGCGTGGGCGCCCTTCGCCTTCGGAGCGCACGCGCGCCCCTCCCTGGACCGCGAGCTCGAGCGCGGGCAGGGGCGGCACCGCGACCCCGACGGTGCCGCACGGGAACCTCTGCCGACCCGCGCCCTCGGCCGTGAACGCGAAGGCTTCGACCGCCTCGGCGCCGAGCGCCTCCGGCTCGCGTCCGATGCGGGACCTGAAAGGAGCATCCGGTGGAGGCGGCCCGCGGAGGTCCACCACCGCGCGAACCTCGGTGCCGTGCTCGGCGCACAGCCGCGCCGCGCCGTAGAGCTCCGGCCCCCAGCCGACGAAGGCCGCGGTCTCGGGCACCAGTCCGTGCAGGCGCACGAGCCGGCTCAGCGCACGCGCCGCGTACACCCCGGGCAGCGTGCTCCCGGGGAAGTCGAGCCGCGCCGGCGGACCTCCCACCGCAAGCAGGAAGCGCTCCGCGTACACCTTCGTCACGCGCACCCCCATGGGCTCGAGCCCGAGCACCAGCAGGTAGCGCCCCGCCGCATCCTGCTGCAGCGCGAGCACCGCGGAGCTGCGCCGCAGGGCAGAGGTGGGCAGCTCTCCCGGGTCGATGATGCGGGGGGCCCCCGGCTCGGGCGGGCCGTGGCGAAGCCGGCCCCCCACGTGCGGCTCGCGCTCGAAGAGGAGGAAGGGGACGCCGTGCGCTCCCAGCACGGCCGCGGCGGCGAGCCCCGCTGCACCACCTCCGGCCACCGCCACGCGCGTGCGCAGTTCGCGCGCGGGCAGCAGCGGCGGAGGCTCGCGGTCGGGCCGCAACCCGAGGCTCGCGAGCTCCGTCACCACGCTGGCCAGCGCCGCGTCGGTGAGCGGCGCACCGGCGAGCAGCCCCTGCGGCATGAGCCAGTCAAAGGCACCGAGCAGCGCCTCGCGCGTCGGCGCGCACTGCAGCTGCCACTCCAGGCGCATCCCCAACCGCGCGGGGGTGCGGCAGGCGAAGACGTTCGGCACGCCATCCACCCGCAGGAGGCACTGCGCGCACGTCGCGCTGAAGCAGAAGGCGCCGCGGCGAGCTCCAGCACCGGGCCCACAGGTGAAGGCGCCTCGGCCGGCGGCGGCGAGCGCGCACGCCAGGGGTTCTCCCTCCACGGCGGGCACCGCCTCGCCCTCGAGCTCGAGGGTGATGGCCCGGCCCTGCACGGTGGCATCGGAGAGGCGGCGCATGGGTGACCGCGAACGTCCCGCAGCGCTCCCGAGCGGTCAAAGCCTGCGCGCGCAGTGCGCGCAACCTCCACGCCTCCCCGCTTCCGAAGCAACCCGCCGGGCACCCCCAAACGCAGCGAGGGCCGGCCCCACGCGGGAGCCGGCCCTCACGAAACTGCCCGCGTTCTCCTGCGCTACAGCGCGCTGGGCGAGGGGATGATGGGCTCCGGAATCCCGCGGCCTCCTCCGCGGTGGCCGAGCCGGGTGCGGATGACCGCGCCGGCCGAGATGAAGGCGACCAGGGCGAAGGCGATGGCGCCGAGCACCGGAATCTTGAAGAGCAGCATCATCGGCAGCAGCCCCAGGGCGAGCACCGCAGCCTGGGTCTTGCGGCCGCGCAGCACCGGGATGCGCAGGCCGATCTCGTTGGCGAAGGCGGTGACCCCCATGAGCAGCCCGAGGAAGGCGAGCACCCAGAGCGCGAAGGCGACCGGGATGCCGATGAGCGTGATGCACAGCACCACCGTCAGCGGGATGAGGGCGATGACCCCGAGCAGGCCGACGAGGCCGTTCTTCACCGGGTCGCGCTTGATCTCCGCCTCGATCTCCTTCATCCGCGCCGGGGCGAAGAGCATCAGGAGCAGGCCGAGCCCGAACATCACCGCGAAGGAGAGCAGGAAGCCGGCGAAGCTGCCCATCGGGTGGCGGTCCGAGTCGTGCTCCTCGTGCTCGTCGGAGTCCGCGTCGTCGTGCCGCTCGACCTTGTGGTCACCCAGCGCCTCCTTGATGCCGAGCGCCACCTCCTTGCCGATGCGGTTGCCGCCGAAGGACTCGCTGCTGCCGCCGACGTTGGCACCCTCGCTGCGCGTCACCGTGCCACCGAAGGAGGCCACGTCGCCGTCCACCGTGGCGCCCGGCTTGAGGATGATGTTGCCGCCGAAGGCCGTGGCATCGCCCTCGATGTGCCCGGTGACCTCCATGTTCCCGCCGAAGACGACCGCGTCGTCCTCCACGGTGCCGTCCACGGTGAGCGTGCCGTTGTAGACGACGGCGCTGTTGACCGCCTGGTCCTTGTTCACGGTGAGCGACTGACCGCGCGCCACCACGTCGTTGTCGTCGCGGCCGTGGCGGCGCACGCGCTTCGCCTGCTCGCGCACCCGCTCGCGCACCTCCTCGGGGCTGACCGCCTCGTCACCCACGTTGCCCGCCTCCGCAGTGGCCTCGGGCGGCTGCGGAGCCTTGGGCGCCTCGGGGGCCGCCGGCGCGGCCGGGGGCACGGGGGCGGCAGGGCGGGCGGCGATCTCCGCGTCCGTCATGGGACGCAGCGTGTAGATGCCCTCGTCCGCGTCCATCTTGAGGTTGTAGGCGCGGGCCACCGTGCGCAGCGCCTGCTCGGCGCTCACGTTCTTGAGGTGGACCTCGGCCGGGCGGTCCAGGTCCCCGGTGACGACCAGGTTGAGGCCGCCCGTCTCGGCGATCTTCTTGAGGGCATCGCGCAGCGAGCCCCGGAAGCTCACCTCGATCTTGGGGCTGGAGGCCGCGGCCGCCGCAGGGGCGGCCGGGGGCGGGGCGCTCTGGGCGAGCGCACCGGTGGAGGAGAGGACGAGAGCAGCAGAGAGGACGCGAGCTCGGATGTTCATGGCAGCACTCACGCTTCGGAAGTGGTGGGAAGGGGGCCCGCGAGGCGCTTCAGCCCGAGCAGGGGAAGGACGAGGACGAGGAAGGCGCCGATGGCGACCGGGACGGCGGCGGTGGCCCAGAGGGCATCCATGCCGGTGTTGAGCGCCCCGAGGAAGGTGCCGGCCTTCGTGAAGACGGCGGCGACGCTCACGCTCACCCGGGACAGCAGCGCGTCGTTGCTCAGGATGAGGCCGAGCCCGGCGACGAGCGTGACCAGCAGGATGGGCAGCGCCGTCCACAGCTCGCGGTGGACGGGGGCCGGCTCCTGCGCCACCCGGGCCATCACGTTCATCACGAGCGAGGGCGGGGGGAGCGGGTCTGCGAGCCGGTACAGGTCCTTCTCCAGCTGGCGGTGCTCCTCGAGCACCATGCGGCAGGCCTCGCAGCCGTAGGCGTGCTGCAGGGCGGGACCTTCTCCCTGCTCCAGCTCGGTGAACAGCTGCTCGAGCTCCGGGCACTGATCGAAGTCGTGGGTCATGACAGCTCCTCCGGAGTCATCTTCTTGCGCAGCTTCTCGCGGGCCCGGAAGAGCCGCGCCATGATGGTGCCGGGGGCAACGCCCAGCACCTGCGCGATCTCCTTCGTGGTGCGCTTCTGCACGTAGTAGAGGGCGAGCACCTCGCGGTCGTCCGCGGACAGCGTCGCCATGGCGCTCTCGAGCGAGCGGCGCTCCTCGCGGTCGATGGCGCCCTGCTCGAGCGAGGGCTCGCCGCTGCCGAGCACCTCCTTCATGGGCTCCAGCTCCTCGGTGCGCACCTTGGTGCGGCGGCGCAGCAGGTCGAGGCAGAGGTTGCGGACGATGGCCATGACCCAGAGATCGAAGGGCCGCGCATCGTCGTAGCGGTGCAGGTTCTGGTAGGCCCGCAGGAAGGCCTCCTGCGCCACCTCCGCCGCCTCGGCCTCGTTGCTCAGCAGCCGCAGCGCCAGGCCGTAGACCGGGCGCTGCACGCTGCGGACGAGGGACTCGAAGGCCGACGAGTCGCCCCGGCGCGCTGCCCGGACGTCTGCCTGCCAGGGGAGCGAGGGGGCAGCCTCAGACATGAGCATCCCCAGCATCGGGAAGGGCCCATCTCCAATCGCCGCGTTGAGGGTTAGAGCGTTCACGCCTCTGGATACGCGTCACTGTCCCCTCCATTGCTTCACGACAGCGCGCCTACTTTTTCCGGCGTGATTCCAGACGCTTGGCCGTCTCCTGCTGGGCCTGGCGCTTCGCCGCCTTCTTCGTCCGCATCACGTCCCGGAAGCCCTTGGGCTCCTCGCGGGCCGGCGTCTCGGCAGGCGCTGCGGGGGCCCGGGCCGCGAGCGCCGCGGTCTGGGCGCTGGCTGCGGCGCGGGGGGCGGCGGAGGTGCGGGAAGGTGCGCCCGAGCGCACGGAGGGCGCCGCCCCGCGGGTGGGAGAGAGGCGCGCGGAGCTCCCCCGTGCAGGGGCGCTGCGTCCGCCCTCGGCGGCGGCACGGGCCGCGGCGAAGGCGGCGGCCTCCTCGGGCGGGAGGAAGTCCTCGCGCTTCACGATGCCGCGCGAGGTGTTGCGGATCTCCTCCGGGGTGTCGTCGCGGTAGCCGAAGTGGAAGAGCCGCTTCACGACCAGCGTGGCGTAGGCGCCGGGGGGCAGGGTGAAGGCCACGTTGACCTTCGTCTGCCCGCGGTTCACCTCGTCCGCCTGGGGGCGGCCCAGCACCAGCTTGTGCGGGAAGGAGAGGATGGGGCGCTCCTCGTGCTTGAAGTACAGGAGCTTGGGCGCGTCCTTCACCACCAGGTCCTGCAGCTTGAGCTTCTCCTTGCCCAGGCTCCACTCCACCGCCTCGCGCATCTGCGGGCTGAGCTTGCTCAGGTCCGAGGTGGGCGAGAGCAGGGGGAAGGTCGCGTCGCGCAGCATGCGCAGCGTGTCCGCGTCCGCGTCGCGGTGGAAGAGCAGGGTGCCCGCCTGGTAGCGCAGGGGGAAGAGCTTCTCGCGCGGCAGGGTGAGCTGCAGCAGCCGGCGCACGCCCTCGTTCCAGAGGAAGCTCTGGTAGGTGAAGAGCAGCATCGCCCGGTACGCCGAGTCGATCTGCAGGAAGGCCTTGAGGTAGTCGTTGGGCTTGTCGCGCAGCGACTTGAGGACGCGGAAGTACTTGCCGCTGCCCTCGAAGGGCACGCGCGCCGTCCACTTGCCCCAGTTGTCGCGCCAGAACTGCTTCACCTTCGCGTCCTCGCTGCGGTCCAGCTCACTGGGCTTGGCGAGGTAGTTCTTGAGCGCCGTCTCGTAGTCGCCGCGGATGAGATCCTTGGCGATGAAGCCCTGGCCGTGCTTGAGCGAGCCGAAGCGCTGGCTGTCGAAGTAGTTCACCACGCCCAGGCGGTTGACCTCGGCGGCCGCCACGTTGAGCGGGCCCAGGTCCTCGGGGGACAGGTCGCGCACGGTGACGGAGAAGCGGTTGGACGTGATGTTGCGCGCGCTGAGGGCGGCGTCGGTGCGGCCCAGGTACTTCAGGCGCAGATCCGGCTCCTGGATGTCCACGTCCGCGCCGTCCACGGCGATGAGCTGCTCGGTGCGCCCCTGCTTGTCCTTGAGGCCGCAGTAGCTGATGACGCCCGGCTTGAGCCCGAAGCGCTCGCGGATGCGGTCCGCCGCATCGAAGGTGGACAGCTTCTGCTTGTCCATGAGGTAGACGCGGAAGCGGCCGCCGGCCACCTCGTCGAAACGGTAGGACTCCTTGACGCTGAAGTCCTCGGGCTTTTGCTTGATTCGCACGGATGCTCCCTTACCAGCGCGGGCCCCTCCGATAAAGGCGCGAATCCACTTTGCCTGACAGCTCCCCCGGCGAGCGCATAGTCTGGGAAGACATGCTCTCCCCGCGTCTGCCTCTCCTCGTCCTGCTCACCCTCGCCTCCGGCTGCGCGAGCACCCTCTCCACCCTGCAGACCGCCGTCCCGCTCGAGCGGGGGCAGGTGCAGGTGAGCGCGGGCCTCGGCGCCTACGCGCCGCTGGGCACCATCCTGGACGTGGGCAAGCTGGGCAAGGACCAGGCGCGCCGCATCAAGGACCACCTGGTGAACGGCGAGGACTACAGCCTCACCGAGGAGGACCAGCAGGCGCTGCTCGGCGCGGGCATCGCGCTCGCCGTGGAGCCGCCCGGCGTGAACTACGAGTTCATGGCCCGCACCGGTGTCGCCCGCAACCTGGACGCGGGCATCCGCTACAGCAGCACCAGCCTGCGCCTGGACGCGAAGTACCGCCTGCTGCACGGCGGGGAAGAGTCCCCGGAGCTGAACCGGCTCGCGCGCACCTCGAAGGACCTGGCCATCGGGCTCGCGGTCTCGAAGCAGGTCTTCAGCGGCCCGCTCGTGGAGGCGCTCTCCTTCGTGCACCTGGACGACTTCTCCCGCTGGGACGTGGAGGTGCCGGTGTACGCGAGCTTCGACGTGGGGGACGCGTTCAAGGTCTACGCCGCGCCCAAGTACGTCTACAGCCACACCACCATCGAGCAGACGCTGCAGCAGGCCGAGGAGCAGGCGGGGAAGATCGTGAACCTGCCTGGCACCGTCCCCTCGAAGGTGACGGGGCACTTTTGGGGCTCCACCTTCGGCGTCGCGGTGGGCTACCGGTACGTGCACCTCTTCGCGGAGCTCACCGGCGGCTACACCTCGTCGAAGGCGAACGTGCTCGGCCGCGAGCGCAACCTGGGCGGCGTGACGCTGTACCCGGCGTTCGGCCTGGCCATCAAGACCGACCCGCCGAGCGTGCGCGCCGCCCCGGCGGCGGCCCCCGGGACCTAGAGCCCGCCTGCCCCCTGGTGGGGCGGGCGCCGCCACTCCCCGCTCCAGGGGGGCTCTGCTAGTCTCCCGCCGGTGAGGTCTCCCACCTGATGCCGCAGCCTGCCAGCACTCCCGCAGACCGCGGCGCCCCTGCGTCCGGACCCCGGCTCACGGGCACCTTCGCGGACGGACAGCGCGGCGACTTCGCGCTGGATCAGCCCCGGGTGACGCTGGGGCGCCACCCGTCCAACACCCTGCGCCTGGTGGACCGCGAGGTCTCCAAGGAGCACGCGCTCATCGAGCGCGAGGGCGCGGACTTCGTGCTGCGCGACCTGAACTCCTCCAACGGCACCTTCGTCAACGGCCGGCGCGTGGTGCGCGAGCTGCGGCTGCGCGACGGAGACGAGATCTCCCTGGGCAGCTGCCGGCTCGTGTTCCGCGCCGGCGAGGAGCGCCCCGGGCGCGCCGCCCCCGGCGTCACGGTGGTGGCCTCGGCCGCGAGCGCGCCCGCCTTCCTCGCGCAGATGGACCCGGTGCCGCAGAACTTCCGCCCCGCCGAGGAGCTGACGGACGTGGCGGCGCTGCGGCGCGACTACGAGAAGCTGCGCATCGCGCACGAGTTCCACCGCCAGGTGAGCCTGCGCGGCAAGCAGGACGATCTCTTCGAGCAGATCCTCGCCGTGGCCTTCCAGCTGCTCGCCGCGGACAACGGCGTCATCTTCACCCTGGAAGGGGCGGAGGGCGAGCCGCGCTTCCGCCCCGTGGTGGCGCGCAACCGCCAGGGCGGCCAGGCCGAGGTGGTGCTCAGCGACACCGTGCTGCGGCGCGTGGCGGAGAGCCGCCGCGCGGTGCTCACCGCGGACGCCATCCTGGACGAGCGCTTCAGCGCCGCCGAGAGCATCGTCGCGCAGGGCATCCGCTCCGCCATGGCGGTGCCGCTGCTGTCGAACGGCAGCGTGAAGGCGGTGCTCTTCCTCGACACGCGCCAGCGCATCAACGCCTTCAGCGAGAAGGACCTCGCCATCCTCTCGGGCATCGCCGCGCAGGCGGGCATCGCGCTGGAGAATACGGCGCTCGCCGAGCAGGTGCGCGCCGAGGCGCTCACCCGCGCCGAGCTCAGCCGCTTCCTCTCGCGCGCGGTCGCGGACGCGGTCATCCAGGGGAAGATCGAGGACCTGCGCCAGAGCCGGCTCGCGGAGGTGAGCTGCCTCTTCGCGGACATCCGCAGCTTCACCACGCTCGCGGAGGACGAGTCGCCCCAGGACACGGTGGAGATGCTCAACGACTTCTTCACCGCCATGGCCCAGGTGGTGTTCCGCCACGAGGGCAACCTGGACAAGTTCATCGGCGACTGCGTGATGGCCGTGTGGGGGCCGCCCTCGAGCCACCCGGACGACGCCTCGCGCGCGCTGCGCGCCGCGCTGGAGATGCAGGACGCGGTGGAGGAGCTGAACCAGCGCCGCGTGGCCCAGGGCAAGAAGCCCATCGGCGTGGGTATCGGCGTGAACACCGGTCAGGCGGTCGTGGGCTACATGGGTAGCGCCGAGCGCCACGAGTTCACGGCCATTGGCGACACCGTCAACACCGCGAGCCGCCTGTGCGGGCTCGCCGCCGCGGGCGAGGTGCTCGCGGCCGAGTCCACCGTGGACAGGGCCGGCGCGGGCTTCCGGACCGAGGCGCTGCCGGTGCTGCAGGTGAAGGGCAAGGGCAGGGGCGTCCCCACCTTCCGCATCCGCGGGCTCGCATGAGCACCCAGGCCTGCCCGCACTGTCAGGCGCCGCACGACGTGGCGCACGCGCCTCGCGGCCAGCGCCTGCTGTGCAGCTGCGGGACGGCCTTCGAGGTGAGCTCCGCGAGCACGAATGAACGGGCTCCGCGCAACGTGGTGCGGGCCGCCGTGAGCACGGTGCACGATCGCAACACGGTGGTGCCCGAGGGCAGCGTCGCCCGCGCGCCCCGCGTGACGCCCCGGCCCGTGGGCCCGGCTCCGGGGCCCGCGGCTGCGGCGGCGGTGCACGGGGTGGACGGCGCCTCGTTCGACGGCACCTTCGTGCCGGGCAGTGCGCCGGTGCTCCCCGGCTACCAGCTGCTCCAGGTGCTGGGGCGCGGCGGGATGGGCGAGGTGTGGCTCGCGCGCCAGGAGTCGCTCGGGCGCACGGTGGCGGTGAAGCTCCTGCCGCCCAAGCTCGCGCAGGACCCCGAGTTCGTCACCCGCTTCGACAAGGAGGCCACGGCGCTCGCGGCGCTCAGCCACCCGCACATCGTGCAGATCATCGACCGCGGCCGCGCGGGCGAGCACTACTACTTCGTCATGGAGTACGTGGAGGGCCGCTCGCTGCGCGAGGTGATGGGCCGGCTCGCTCCGCTCGAGGCGCTGCGCATCGTGCTGCAGGTGGCGCGCGCGGTGCAGTGCGCGCACGAGGAGGGGATCGTCCACCGCGACCTCAAGCCGGAGAACATCCTCCTCGACTCGCGCGGCCACGCGAAGGTGGCGGACTTCGGGCTCGCCGGCATCCAGCTGCCCGGCGCGCGCCTGCAGGTCACCGCGACCTCGGTGGCCATGGGCACGCTCAACTACATGGCGCCCGAGCAGCGCCGCGACGCGAAGCACGTGGACGGGCGCGCGGACCTGTTCTCGCTCGGCGTGGTGCTCTACGAGCTGCTCACCGGGGAGCTCCCCGTGGGCCGCTTCCGCCTGCCCTCCGAGCGCAACCCCGAGCTGGACCCGCGCGTGGACGCGGTGGTCGCGCGCATGCTCGAGAACGAGCCCGAGGCGCGCTACCCGAGCGCTGCCGAGGCCTGCGCCGCGCTGGAGGTCCTCACGGGGAGCAGCCCCTCCGGCGCGGTGGTGCTGCATGTGGCCAGCGGCGCGGCCGTTCCTGCCGCGGGCTCCTCCGTCGCCGCGGGGCTTCGCGTGGGCTGGCGCGGGGTGCGGCGCGGCCTCTCGGTCGTCGGTGGGCTCGTGGTGCTCGGGCTCATCGTGCGCGCGGTGGTCGGGCCGGTCAGCCTCCACGTGGATGGCAAGGACGGCAAGCAGGTGGTCATCGGGGCGCAGGGCGTGCACGTGAAGCCCGGCCCCAAGGGCTTTCCCCCCAACACCAACGCCGAGCTCTTCGTCGCGGCGGACGCGAAGGCGCTCGAGGCGGGGCGCTCGCAGCTGGGCCTGCGCTTCGATGCGCAGGGCACCGAGGAGCTCAACCTCTGGGCGGGCAGCTGGAAGGTGCAGGGCGGGCAGCTCAGCGTGCAGCAGGCGGGCAGCGAGAGCGACGGCGGGCGCCTGGTGCCGCGCGCCTACCTCGCGCACCGCTACTACAGCAGCGACGACTTCAGCGCCCAGGTGCTGATGGACGTGCAGCCCCTGGGGCCCCAGTTCGCGGTCGAGGAGGATGCCCAGCACTTCGGCGAGCTGGCCTTCCGCATCAAGGATCTGCAGGTCTCCGCCTTCGCCATCCCCGGCGTGGGCATGCGCCTGTCGTGGCGCTACCTCGGCCCGGACGGCGAGGAGATCGTGGGCAACAGCGCGCAGGATCTCGAGGACCTCGTCGAGGACGAGATGCCCGTGCCTCGCGAGGGGCCCTACCTCGTGCGCCTGCAGCTCGAGCGGCGCAAGAACGGGGTCGAGGCCCAGGCCTTCCTCAACAACCAGCGCTACGCCCGCAAGTTCCTCCCCGGGCTCCAGGGGCGCGTGGCGAAGGTCGCGCTGGGCTGCCGCAACCAGGCCTGCACCTTCGACGATCTACAGATCAAGGGAACCGAGCTTCCCCGCCCGCGGAAGAAGATCTCCGACGCGCCCGCGGAGTGAGCGCTGCGCGACACTGCGCGCCGGCTCGCCGCGCGCGGCACTCTGCTTGCATCACCCGACCCGCGTCCCCACCTTGACGGGGACTGGCGGGAGGGGGAGCGGATGGGGGCAGCGGCAGCGGGAGTACCGGCGTTCGCAGCGGGGCTGGCAGGCCTGGGGATGACGGCGTACTGGCTCGCGCGCCGCCAGGCGTGGATGCCCTCGGCGCTGGCGCCGCGCCTCACGTTCGCGCTCTTCGCGCTGGGCTGCCTGTGCTGTGCGACGAGCCTGGGGCCCGTCCCTCTCTCCCTGGAGCCCATTCTCGGCCCGCTCCTGAGCGCCGTGCTGCTGGCGGTGGCGGCGCAGTTCGTGGTGCGCGGCCTGCGCGAACACCGCCGCGCCGAGGCCCTGCGTGCGCTTGCGCCCCGGGACGTGGACGAGGCGGTGGGGGAGGCGCTGCGCGGCGAGAGGGGCGTGGGCGTGTTCCGCGGGCGCCTCGGCGCGCGCGGCACGGTGACCTCGCCCGCGGGCCTGGTGTGCGCCTTCTACGAGTCCGAGCTGCGCGCGAACGAAGAGGGTGGGAGCGACGGCGGGCGCGGCGCGCTGCTCACCCAGGAGCGGGGCCACGCGTCGTTGGTGACGCTGCGGGGCGAGCGCCACGAGGTGGCGGTGACCTTCGCGCCCTCGCAGGTGATTGCTCCGCTGGAGCCGCGCCGTTGCCGCGCGGGCGTCTCGGTGGCCTCGCTGGACCCGCGGCTGCCGGCAGGCCCGGAGCCCGTGGAGGCCGCGATGTCCTGGGAGCGGGTGGGGCGCATCGGGGAGCCCTGCCTCGTGGTGGGCGCGCTGGTGCGCGGCGCGGTGCCCGGGCGCTGCGCGCTCAAGGGGTTGCAGGGCGGACCCGCGCTGCTGGTGCTGGGCAGCGACGGGGAAGCGGCCGGAGCGCAGCTGCTGCGCCGCGCGTGGACGCTGCTCGGATCGGCGGCGGCGCTGGTGGTCTGCGCGGCCTTCGTCCTCTCCCGCCTCTAGCGCGCCTCCGGCTCGCCCGCGGGCGCGTACCAGTCCTCATGCGGCGAGAACTCGTGGCAGCGCAGGCACTGCGTGTTCTGCCACTGGTAGTCGCACTGCGGGCAGCGGCCGCGGGTGTCGAAGGTGTTCCAGGAGTGCCCGCAGCGGCAGCCCCAGCGATCCGAGGCCCGCGGCTTCCAGCGGCAGCGCGGGCAGCGGATGCGGCCCCCGTCGCCGCCCCCGAGCTCGCGCAGCAGACGCTGGCGCAGCTGCTCCTTCACGGGCAGAGGCGGCGGGGCGTCGTGCTTCGCGCGGTGGCTGGGGAGGGGCACCATGGCGCGCGCGATGATAGCGCCCAGCGGCTCTCGACTGGGGACCTCGCGCCGAGGAGGGGCTCGCCCTGCGGTCGTAGCCACCTGCGGTAGAGCGGTGACGGTGGCATGGTGCCGCGCATGCTCGCCACCCGGCTGACTGCGTGCCTCATCCTATGCCTGACGCTGTGCGCTGCGCCCGCGAGCGCGGCAGGCGCAGGGTTTCGTGCCCTCTCCGTGAAGGATCCCGTGGGCGGCGGCGAGATGAAGGCCATCGCCTTCTATCCTGCTGCGACCGCGGGGCCTCCCACGGCCCTGGGCCCCTACCGGGTGGACGCCTCCGACGGTGCGCCCATCGCGCCTGGGCGCTTCGCCCTCGTGGTCCTCTCGCACGGTCATGGCGGCACGCGGCTCGGTCACCACGATCTCGCAACCGCGCTCGCCTCACACGGCTTCGTCGTGGCCTCGTTGGATCACCCGCTGGACAACGCGCAGGACACCTCGGGCGCCGGCTCTGATGCCGTGCTGCTCGGCCGGCCCCTCCAGATGTCGGCACTGGTGGACGCCGTGCTCGCGGCCCCGGGGCTCGGCGAGCACGTGGACCCGCGGCGCATCGGCGCCGCCGGCTTCTCCGCGGGCGGCTACACCACCCTCGTCCTGGGAGGCGCGCGGCCCGACTTTCGCCTGTGGCAGCGCTACTGCCGCGCCCACCCCACCGACGCCGAGCTGTGTGGGGGAGGGCGCTTCGAGCTTCGGGTACTGCATCCGAAGCTACGGGCGCGCGCCGACCCGCGCGTGCGGGCGCTCGCCGTCATGGCCCCGCTGGCGCTCCCCTTCGACCGGGCCGCCTTGAAGGGCGTGAAGGTGCCGGTGCGGCTCTACGCCGCCGGAAAGGACGAGGTGCTCCCCCTCGCGGACAATGCCGAGCGGGTGCGCGGCGGACTGCCCCGCCCGCCCGAGTACCGGCTGTTCCCGGAGGCCGGCCACTACGTCTTCCTCGCTCCCTGTGGGCCGGAGCAACGCCAGCGGGTTCCGATGATCTGCGAGGACCCGCCCGGAGTGGACCGCGGGGCCCTGCACCGCGAGCTCGCCGACGAGCTCGTCGCCTTCTTCGGCCGCACGCTCGCGCCCTGAGCGCGCCCGCGCAGCCGCCTCAGGCGACGCGGCTGCGCACGCGCACGAACAGGTCCGTGGGCGCCACGTCCGGAGGAAGGGCACGACGCGGCACGGCGACGAGATCCTCCCGGCCGGTGAGCACGAGCACCAGGGTCTCGGTCGCGATCACCTGCTGCACCCGCTCCCAACCCCAGCTGCGGTCGGCGCCCGGGCTGCGCAGGCGGAGGCCCTGCGGCGTGATGCTCAGGCTGCAGGCGCCGAGGCGTCCCTCGCGGTCCGCCTGACGCAGCTGGCTCGCTGCGTGCCGCTCGGCGCGCCGGCGGATCTCTTCCGGGTAACGCCACCAGAAGAGCGCGGGGACGGCCGCCACCGCGAGCCAGGCGGGGAGGGGCGCCTCGAGCCCGATGGCGAGCGAGGCGCCCATGAGCGCGAGCCAGGCGCTGCCCGCCCAGCGGTGCAGCCGCTGCCTGCGCGCGAGCTCGGGCCCCTGGTACCAGCCGAGCAGCGCCTTCAGGTCCTCGAGGGTGAACTCGTAGTGGATCTCCATGCGCGCGCGATCCTACTCCTCCCCGAGCCCATACTCCTTGAGCTTGCGGCCAAGTGTGTTGCGTCCAATGTCCAGGGTTCGTGCGGCGGCGGTGCGATTTCCGCCTACCGCCTCGAGCACCCGCAGGATGTGCCGGCGCTCCACCTCGGCGAGCGGGAGCAGCACATCCCCGCCCTCGGCCGCGGGCGCCCCACGCGGCGCGGGCGAGGGCAGGGGCAGGTGCTCGGCCTGGATCTCCCCCTCGGAGAGCACGGCGGCGCTCTCGATGCAGTTCTCCAGCTCGCGCACGTTGCCGGGCCAGCGGTAGGCCTTGAGCCGCTCGAGCGCGGCGGCCGAGAGCCGCGGCGCGGGCCGCAGGCGGTGGCGGCGGGTGGCCTCGGCGAGGAAGTGGCGCGCGAGCCGCTCGATGTCTTCCGGGCCACGCTCGCGCAGCGGTGGCAAGAGCAGCTCCACCACCTTGATGCGGTAATAGAGGTCCTCCCGGAAGCTGCCCTCGGCCACCTTGCGTGGGAGATCCTGGTGCGTCGCCGCCACGATGCGCACGTCCACGCGCACCGTCTGCGTGCCGCCCACACGCTCGAACTCGCGGTCCTGCAGCACGCGAAGCAGCTTTCCCTGCACCGCGAGCGGCAGCTCTCCGAGCTCGTCGAGGAAGACGGTGCCGCCCTGGGCCGCCTCGAACTTGCCCTCCACGCGGCCGTCCGCACCGGTGAAGGCCCCCTTCTCGTGGCCGAACAGCTCGTTCTCGATCAGCGCCGCGGGCAGCGCCGCGCAGTCCACCTTCACGAAGGGGCGCTCGCGCCGCGGGCCGTTCACGTGCACCGCGCGCGCGAACAGCTCCTTGCCGCAGCCGCTCTCTCCGCGGATGAGCACCGTCGCGTCCGTGGGCGCGGCTTTCTGCACCACCCGGTAGAGCGCCCGCAGCGCGGGCGATTCACCGATGATGCGGTTGTAGAAGTAGGCGACCGGGGCACCCGGCTGTTCGCGCGCCCGCTGCAGCTCCCGGTAGAGGCTGGTGTGCTGCAGCGCCGCGCCCAGCTGCGCGGCGATCGCCTCGAGCCGCGCCTGGTCCTCCGCGTCGAAGCGCTCCGCGCCGCGGCGGTTGAGCACCTGCAGGACGCCGTAGAGCTGCGCGCCCTCGTCGCGCAGCGGCACCGCGAGCAGGCTCGTGGTGCGGTAGCCCGTCATGCGGTCGATGTCCGGGAAGAAGCGGCGCTCGCCCTGGGGGTCGGGCACGTTCACCGCTTCGCCCGTCTGCGCCACGTGCCCGGCCACGCCCTGGCCCAGCTTGAGGCGCAGCTGGGAGACCTCGGGCAGGTGCGCGGCGCGCGTGAAGAGCTCGCCGCGCGCCGGGTCCAGGAGCCAGAGCGTGCCGCGGTCCGCCTGCAGCGTGGTGGCGATGCGGTCCACCAGCGTCTGCAGCACCGCGTCCAGGTCCACCTCTTGCCCCAGCAGGCTTCCGACGGAGAGGAGCACCTGGGCGGCATCGGGAGAGCGGGTCATGGCGGAGAGCAGCGGAGTATACCAGTCCATCGCCGAGTCCATCGTCGCGGCACGCGGCTCAGGCGCCCAGGCGCAGCACCTTGCCCTCGCGCGCGGGCTCCGCCGCGGCGAAGTGGGTGCGCGCGGCCTCCGCCATCTCCTCGGCCTGCTCGTCCGTGCGGGCGGGGTCGTGGTGGAAGAGCAGCAGCCGCTGCGCCTGCACGTGCGCGGCGATCTGCGCGGCATCCATCATGGTGCTGTGCCCCCAGCCGCGGCGCGCAGGGCCGCTGCGGCCCGCGTACTCGTCCGGGGTGTACTGCGCATCGAGGCAGAGCACGTCCGCGCCCTCCATCCAGCGCCCGAGCGCGGGCGTTACCCCAGCGCGCGAGAGCTCCACGTCCGTCGCGTAGACGAAGGCGCGGCCCCCCTCCTCGATGCGGTAGCCGAGGCAGCCCTGCGGGTGCGGCAGCGCGAAGGGCGTGATGCGGAAGGGCCCCACCTCCAGCGGCACCCCGGAGAGCGCCTCGCAGAAACGCATGCGCGCGCGCATGGCCGAGAGGGGCACCGGGAAGCTGGGCGCCTGCATCTGTGAGGAGAGCACGCGCTCGAGCGCCACGTCGCCGCCCGGGCCGGGCCCGTACAGGGTGAGCTGCGTGGTGGGCGCGTACGCAGGGGCGAAGAAGGGAAAGCCCTGCACGTGATCCCAGTGCAGATGGCTGAAGAGCAGGGTGGCCTTCTGGGGGCCGCTCTCCTGTATCAGCCGCTCGCCCAGCGCGCGCACGCCCGTGCCCGCATCGAGCACGAGCCGGTGCCCTGCGCTCGTCACCTCGACGCAGGCGGTGTTGCCGCCGATGCGCGCCGCGTGCGCACCGGACACCGCCACACTGCCGCGCACTCCCAGGAATCGAAGCTCCATCATGGCCCTGCCTCCGTCGGGCGCCCCGGTGGGGGCGCTCCGGCAGGGGGGCAGAGCAACCACGGTGCCGCGCGCAAGGGCGCGGATTCAGGCCCGGCGCTCCGGGAGGTGATCCGAAGTGGCGCGGGACGGCTGCTCCGAAATGGTGCGCCTCAGTCCTTCCAGAGCACCTTCCACGGGTGCTTGCGCAGATCCGTGACCAGGGCCTTGAGCTCCTCGTAGAGCTGCGGATCCTTCTGCAGGGCGCCCAGCGTCCCCTCGCCGGCCTCCATGCGCGCGAGGAGGCGATCGGCGCGGGCCGCCACCTGCTCCAGGTGTGCCCCGGCGGCCGTGTAGCTCTGGAGGGCGGCGCGCACGCGCTCGCCGTCCTCGGGCGTGAGGCCCCCGGTGATGTTGGCGAGCCCGTTGAGCGTGCGGCCAGCGGACGCGGAGATGCCAGGCAGGTCGCGCTTGGCCACGCTCGCGACCGCGGCCGCGTCGTCGAGGAGGCGCGCCCCGGAGCCGCCCGGGTGCATCGCCACGCGCGCGTCGTGGGCGAGCACGCGCAGGTCCTTGGAGGCGGCGGACAGCTCGCTCACCAGGGTGCGCACGTCCGCGTCGTTCTGGCCCAGCATCTCGTTGAGGCGCCGCGCCAGGTTGCTCACGTTGCTCGCGAGCCCCATCAGCCCCTCGGGATCCTTGGCGAGGGCGCTGCTCGCGGCGTCCAGGAAGGAGGAGAGCTGCAGCGCCACCACGTCCAGGCGCGGCGCGTCCGTGCCGCGCACCACGGCCTCCGCCGGAAGGGGCGCGGCGCGCGCGGAGCCCGGGGTGAGCTCGAGGTAGGGCTCGCCCAGCAGGCCCACCGTGGCCACCGTCACGCGCACGTCCGAGCGCAGCGCGGCGAGGGCCTCGGGAGAGACGCTGAGGGCCATCTGTACGGGCAGAGGGTTGCCTGCAGGGTCGCGGCGGTCCGGCAGCAGGCGGATCTCCTCCACGCGCCCCACCGCCACGCCGCCCAGCTTCACCGGCGCCCCCTTCACCACGTTGCCCGTGTGCGAGAAGTCCACCTTGAGCGCGCCGCCCGAGGACAGGGACAGCTCGCCCATCAGGTACAGCAGCCCGAACACGCCGGCGAGCGCCGCGACCACCAGCGCGCCCACCTTGATCTCCAACCGACGCTCATCCATCTGCTGCCGTCTCCAGATAGGGCGCGGTCAGGGCGCGCACCTCGGGAAGGGAAGATGCCAGGAACTCGGCGGGCGTGCCGCTGAACGCATTGCGGCCTTCGGCCACCACCAGCACGCGGTCGGCGAGCGCCGTGAGCAGCCGGTAGTCGTGCGACACCACCAGCGCCCCCAGCCCCGAGCGCTTGAGGCCGTGCAGCACCTCCTCCACCTGGGCGGTGGCCACCCGGTCCAGCCCCGTGGTGGGCTCGTCCATCAGCAGGTACTCGGGCGCGAGCACCAGCGCCCGCGCGATCGCCGTGCGCTTCTTGGCGCCCGGGCCCACCTGCGAGGGCAGCCGGTCTCCGAGCTCCCGCAGCCCCACGCGCCCGAGCGCCTCCTGCACGCGCTCGGGGCTCGCGCGGCGGTCCGCCAGCGCCGCGTTCTCGCTCAGCGTGCGCCAGTCCAGCAGCGCCGGGCCCTGCACGAGGTAGGGCGCGCGCTGGCGCAGCCGGCGCAGCGCGCGCTCGGGCAGCCGGTGCACGGGCTCACCGAACAGCT
Source organism: Aggregicoccus sp. 17bor-14 (assembly GCF_009659535.1). Taxonomy (NCBI): domain Bacteria; kingdom Pseudomonadati; phylum Myxococcota; class Myxococcia; order Myxococcales; family Myxococcaceae; genus Aggregicoccus; species Aggregicoccus sp. 17bor-14. Next base: position 209,638 of record NZ_VJZZ01000001.1, on the reverse strand, counting down.
CCACCTCGCCGGCGTCCGGGCGCAAGAGCCCCGCCGCGAGCCGGCACAGCACGCTCTTGCCCGAGCCGCTCGCGCCCGCCACGAAGGTGACGTCGCGGGTGGACACGTCCGCGCTGAGCCCGCTGAGCACGGGGCGCCCGGGGACGAAGGCCTTGGTGACGCCGCGAAAGAGCAGGGCGCTCACACGCCCCCCAGCAGGAACGCGAGCGCCACGCCGAAGTCGATGAAGAGGCACCCGATGCACGCGGCCACCACCGCGCGCGTGGTGGCCTCGCCCACCGCCTCCACGCCGCCGCGCGCGCGCAGCCCCGCGCTCGCCGCCGCCACCGGGATGAAGAGCCCGCAGCCCACCGACTTGAGCAGCGCCGCGAGCACGTCCCACCCGTCCACGAAGCGCGGGTCCACGAAGGCCATCCCGTCCACGCCGAAGGCCCAGGTGGCCGTGAGCACCGCCGAGGTGCACGCGGCCATGGTCCCCACGATGCACAGCAGCGGCACCCCCAGCGCGCCCGCGATGGCGCGCGGCGCCACCAGGTCCGCGAGCGGATCTCCCGCGGACATCTCCAGCGCCTCCACCTGCTCCTGGATGCTCATGGTGGAGAGCTCCGCCCCGTGCGAGGCGCCCGCGCGCGCCGCCGTGAGCAGCGCGGACACCACGGGGCCGAACTCGCGCACCATCAGCTCGAAGTACGCGGGGCCGAGGATGACGAGGTTGCCGGTGAAGCGGCGCGCCTGGCCGTTGGCGATGGTGATGAGCACCGCGCCGAAGAAGGCCATGCCGCTCACCACCAGCCACGCGCTGCGGCTGCCCACCTCGTGCAGCTGGCGCAGGCACTCGCGCGCGGACACGCCCTCGCGCGCGGCGGCCCGCACGGTGCGCAGCAGCAGCAGGGCAGGGGAGCCCGCCTGGCGCAGGAGGTTCATCCCGCGAGCCCCGCCAGCGCGAGCGTGAGGAGGAAGTCGAGCAGGAAGATGGCCGCGCAGCTGAGCACCACCGCGCTCGCCGCGGCCTGGCCCACCGCGCGCGCCCCGCCGCGCGCGCGCAGCCCCACCGCGGTGGACACCAGCGCGATCGCGAGCCCGAAGCTCGCCGCCTTCAGCACCCCGCCCAGCAGGTCCACCGGGCGCAGCATGTCCGCGAAGCTCTGGAAGAAGCTGCGCAGGGGCAGCCCCAGCAGCAGCCGGGCCGCCATCGACTCGAAGAGCACCGAGACCAGGAAGGCCAGCGCGCTGAGCGCCGTCACGCTCACCCCCATGGCGACGACGCGCGGGGCCACCAGCAGCGCGAAGGGATCCAGCGAGATGCCGCGCAGGCCCTCCAGCTGCCCGCCGGTGGAGAGCGACGCGAGCTCCGCCGCGTTGCGTGCCCCCAGCCGCGCCGCCATCAGCAGCCCCAGCAGCAGCGGGCCGAACTCCCAGAGCACCGCGTAGCCCGCGGCCCACCCGAGGATGCTGCGGGTGCCGAAGCGCTGCACGTACAGCCCCGTCTGGGCCACCACCGTGGCCCCCGCGATGGCCGCCGTCACCAGCGTGAGCCCCAGCGAGCCGTGGCCGAAGTCCACGAGCCCCCGCGCGAGCTCGCGGCGCTCGAGGCGCGGCAGCGCGAGCACCGTGCGCGCCGCCACCACCGCGAGCGCTCCCGCGGCCTGCGCGCCCAGCAGCGCCTGCGTGCCCACCCTGCCCAGCGCGCGCCTCACGGTTCTGCCTCCACTTCCTCGAGCCGGGCCGGCGCCGGTGGGCCGTCGTGTACCAGCTCTCCGCCGCGCAGCACCAGCCAGCGCTCGAAGGGCAGCTCCGGCGGAGGCTCGGGCGCGGCCACCAGCAGGGTGCTGCTGCCCGCGACCTCGAGCAGCACGGAGGCGACCTGGCGCGCAGTGCCCGGGTCCAGCCCGGCGAAGGGATCGTCCGCGAGCAGCACCGAGGGGCTCGCCGCGAGCGCGCGCGCGAGCCCCGCGCGCTTGCGCATGCCGCCCGAGAGCAGCTCCGGCAGCGTCTGCGCCGCGTGCGACAGGCGCACCGCCTCGAGCACCTGCAGCCCGCGCGCGAGCGCCTGCGCCTCGGGGACGCGGCGGCGGCGCAGGGGCAGCAGCACGTTGTCCAGCACGCTCATCGAGTCGAAGAGCGCGTCCGTCTGGAACACGAAGCCGAAGCCCGCCTGGCGCTCACGCCGCTCGGCCGGCCCCATCTGCGCCACGTCTGCGCCGTCCCAGCGCACCGCCCCGCGCGAGGGGCGCACCAGGCCCGCCAGCGCCTTCAGCAGCAGCGTCTTGCCCGCGCCCGCGCGCCCCAGCACCAGCGCCCGGCTCCCCGGGGCGAAGGCCGTGCTCACGCCGGCGAGCGAACGTCGCCCCGCGTGTAGGACCTCCACCTCTGTCGCGCGCAGATCCATGGCCCTAGGCCCCGCCTGTGCGGAATAAATCCATCGGGCTCGCATTCTGGGGCGCCCGGCGTCGCCGTGCTGCGACTTTTTCACCTTGAGCCCGATACGGGGACCGGCGCCGCGCTGTTGCTGGTAATGCGGTAGCCCAGCACCTCTGACCCGTCTATATGGCGCGCCGGGCGCCGCCCCGCCGTGACCCTGCCTCTGCCCATGCTCCATCCCTCCCGTCTGCCCTCCGCCCTCGCGCTGGCCTGCGCCCTCGCGGGCTCCGCCGGTGCGCTCGCCCAGGAGGCCCGCGCGGCCGCGCCCGGCGCCCCGCTCACGCTCGAGCAGGCGGTGTCGCTCGCGCAGGAGCGCAACGAGCGCTCCCTCGCCGCGGGCGAGCGGGCGCAGGCCGCGGGCGCCCGGGTGAGCCGCGCCCGCGCCTTCTTCTTCCCCGAGCTCGCGCTCACCGGCACCTACACGCGCCGCCTGCGCGAGACCACCCGCGTGGTGAACGGCGAGCCGCAGGTGACCCAGGCCGCGAGCGCCCTCTCCAGCGCCGCCAGCGCCCGGATGACCCTGTTCGATGCGCGCGGCTTTCCCCTCTACCGCGCGGCGAAGCTGGACAGCCGCGCGGCGGACCTCGAGGCGCGCGAGGCCCGCAGGCTCATCGGCTTCGAGGCCGCGGATGCCTTCCTCGCCACCCTCAATGCGCAGCAGGTGCAGGGCGCCGCGCAGCAGCGGCTCACCTTCGCGCAGAAGAGCCTCGCGGACGCGCGCGCCCGCGCGGAAGGCGGCCTGGCGAGCACCAACGACGTCACCCGGGCGGAGCTCGAGGTGGCCAGCGCCGAGGTGGAGGCCGCGGACGCCGGGGGCTCCGCGGACCAGAGCGTGCTCGAGCTGGGCTACCTGCTCGTCGCGCCGCCGCAGGGCGCGCTTGCCGAGCCGGTGGCGCTGCTCGAGGCCGCGCAGGCCGCTCCCGCGGGCGCAGACGTGGCTGGGCAGGTGCAGGACGCGGTGGACCGGCGGCCGGATCTCGCGGCGCTGCGCTGGCGCATGGAGGCGCTGAAGGCCAACGCGCAGGAGCCGCTCGCGCGCCTGCTGCCCTCGCTCGGCTTCTCCGGGCAGTACCGCTGGTCCGAGGACGCCATCGGCGGCAACGCGGCGCACACCGACGGCTTCGTCAGCCTGGATCTCACCTGGACGCTCTTCGACGGGGGCGAGCGCTACGCCGAGCGCCGCGAGCGCGCGGCCCTCGCGCGCGCGAGCCGCCTGGAGCTCGATGCGAGCCTGCGGCGCGTGAAGGTGGATCTCTCGCAGGCGCAGGTCGGGCTCACCCGGGCGCGCGCGAGCCTGAAGCAGGGCGAGCTCGCGGCGAAGGTGGCGCGGCGCAACGTGGACGAGACGGGAGAGCTGTACCGCCAGGGGCTGGCCTCGGCGCTCGCGGTGTCGGATGCGAACCTGCGGCTCTTCGAGGCGGAGGTCGCGCTTGCGCGGGCGCGCTTCGGGCTGGGGCTCGCGCTGCTGGATCTGCGGGCGGCGCAGGGGCTGGATGCGTTGGGCAAGGAGCCTTGAAGAGATGAGACCGGTGAAGGCAGTCCTGTGGGTGGCCCTCTCGCTCGGCGCCGTGGGTGCGCTGGGTGCCTGCAACAAGGGGCAGGAGGAGGGCGCAGGCCCTGCCGCCGGCAAGGGCAAGGGCGGCGGGGGCCCCGGCGGTGGCCGCGGCGCGATGCAGTTCCCGGTCGAGGTCGCGCCGGTGCAGGCGCAGGACGTGGAGTACGCGATCCACGCGGTGGGCGCGGTGGAGGCCTTCGAGCGCGTGCAGATCACCGCGCGGGTGGCGGGCGCGCTGGACCGGGTGCGCTTTCGCGAGGGCGAGGACGTGAAGAAGGGCACGGTGCTCGCCGAGATCGAGCCCAGCCGCTATGCGCTCGCCGTCACCTCCGCGAAGGCCGCGGTGGAGCGCGCGCGCGCCGAGCAGGCGGACGCGGAGGCGGGCTTCGCGCGCCGCGAGGCGGTGAACCAGAAGAGCCCGGGCCTCCTGCCGGCCGAGGAGATCGAGAGCTTCCGCACCCGCGCGCGCTCGGCCGCGGCCCAGGTGAGCGCCGCGAAGGCCGCGCTCGACCAGGCCGAGCTCAACCTGCGCGACGCCTACGTGCGCGCGCCCATGGACGGCACCCTGCAGAGCCGCAACGTGCAGACCGGCCAGTACGTGCAGCCCGGCACGGTGCTCGCCACGCTCCTGCAGCGAGACCCGCTGCTCTTGCGCTTCACCGTGCCGGAGGGCGAGGCCGCGCGGCTCAAGCCCGGCCTCACCGCGCGCTTCACCACGCGCGACGCGGCCGACACCTTCAGCGCGAAGCTCACCTACGTGGCGGCGAGCGCGGACCCGAACAGCCGCATGGTGGCGGTGACGGGCGAGGTGACGGGCGAGGGCGCGCGGCAGCTTCGCCCCGGCGCCTTCGCCACGGTGACGGTGCCGGTGGGCAGCGCGAGCAACGCGCCCGTCATCCCGCAGACCGCGGTGCGCCCCAGCGAGCGCGGCTTCCTCGCCTACGTGGTGGAGGGGGGCAAGGCGCACGAGCGCGTGGTGGAGCTGGGCCTGCGCACCACGGGAGGCCTGGTGGAGGTGCGCCAGGGCCTGAAGGTGGGCGAGCAGCTGGTGGTGCGTGGCGCGGAGGCGCTGCGCGAGGGGGCGCCGGTGCGCATCAGCGCCGCCCCGAAGACGCCCGTGCGCGGCGAGCCGGGCACGGAGCCGGAGGCGCAGGGCGCCGGCGGCCGGGATGCCGGAGGAGGCGCAGCGCGATGAACATCACCGAGACCTGCATCAAGCGCCCGGTCTTCGCCTGGATGCTGATGGGCGCGACCATCGTCTTCGGACTGGTGGCCGCCCAGCGCATCGGCATCAGCCAGTTCCCGGACATCGACTTCCCCACCATCAACATCAGCGTCAGCTGGGAGGGCGCCTCGCCGGAGGCGGTGGAGAACGATCTCGTCGAGCAGATCGAGGAGGCCGTGGTGCAGGTGGAGGGCGTGAAGAGCATCACGTCCTCCGCGCGCCAGGGCTCCGGCTCCATCACGGTGGAGCTGGATCTCTCGCGCAACGTGGACCTCGCGCTGCAGGACGTGCAGGCCAAGGTGAGCCAGGTGCAGCGCCGGCTCCCGCAGGACGCGGACCCGCCCGTCATCTCCAAGAGCAATCCCGAGGACCAGCCCATCATGTGGCTGGGCGTCAACGGCCCCTTCAGCCAGCAGGTGATCGCGGACTTCACCCGCTACCGGGTGAAGGAGAAGCTGCAGACGGTGCCCGGGGTGGGGGAGATCCAGCTGGGCGGCTCGCTCGAGCGCAACGTGCGCATCTGGGTGGACGCGCAGAAGCTGGACGCCAAGGCGCTCACCGTCACGGACGTGACGCAGGCGCTGCAGCGCGAGCACGTGGAGCTCCCGGCGGGCCGCATCGAGACGGAAGGGCGCGAGGTCAACGTGCGCGTGATGGGCGAGGCGCTGGACCTCGGCACCCTGCGCAACATCGTCATCCGCAACGTGGACGGGCAGCCCGTGTACCTCTCGGACGTGGCCCTGGTGGAGGACGGCTTCGAGGACCAGCGCCGCATCTCGCGCGCCAACGGGCAGCCGGCGCAGGGCCTGGGCGTGAAGAAGCAGCGCGGGGCGAACGCGGTGGCCGTGGCCGAGGGCATCAAGGCGCAGATTGCCGAGCTGCAGAAGACGGCGCCCGAGGGGATGGAGATCGGCATCAACTTCGACTCCACCCAGTTCATCAAGGAGAGCGTGCACGAGATCGAGTTCGAGCTGCTGCTCGCCTGTCTCCTCACGGCGCTCGTGTGCTGGCTGTTCCTGGGTTCCTTCTCCAGCACGCTCAACGTGGTGCTCGCCATCCCCATGTCGCTCCTGGGCACGGTGGCGGTCATCTACTTCCTCGGCTTCACCCTCAACACGTTCACGCTCTTGGGGCTCGCGCTCGCCGTGGGCATCGTCGTGGACGACGCCATCATGGTGCTGGAGAACATCTACCGGCACTCGGAGATGGGGAAGGACCGCGTGCGCGCGGCGCGCGAGGGTACGGGCGAGATCACCTTCGCGGCGCTCGCCGCCACGCTCGCCGTGTGCGCCATCTTCCTGCCCGTCGTCTTCATGAAGGGGGTCATCGGCAAGTTCTTCCTCCAGTTCGGCGTCACGCTGTGCGTGGCGGTGCTCCTGAGCTACCTGGAGGCCATCACGCTGGCGCCGGCGCGCTGCGCCCAGCTGGTGAAGACCTCGCGCGAGCACCGCGGCCGGGTGGGGCTCGCGGTGGACCGCGGCTTCGAGCGCCTGGAGCGCACCTACGCGCGCGCTCTCGCCTGGGGCCTCGCGCGCCCCTGGCGCGTGCTCGCGGCGGGCCTCGTGCTCACGCTCGCCGCGGGGCTCGCGTTCAAGGCGCTGCCCAGCGAGTTCGTGCCCAGCCAGGACCAGAGCCGGCTCACCGTGCGCCTGCAGACCGCCGTGGGCTCGAGCCTCGAGGAGACGGACGCGCTGATGCGCCGCGCGGACGCCTTCATCGCGAGCCGCCCCGAGGTGGCGCGCACCTTCGCCGTCACGGGCGGCGGCGGAGGCGGCGGCGTGAACGGCGGCTTCATCATGATGACGCTGGTGCCGCCCGAGCAGCGCATGAGCCAGGCGGAGTTCCAGCAGCTCCTGCGCAAGGAGCTCAACAGCTACCCGGGCCTGCGCGCCTCGGTGCAGGACCCCTCGCAGAGCGGCTTCACCGCGCAGCGCGGCTACCCGGTGGAGTTCAGCGTGCGCGGCGCGGACTGGCCGGGGCTGGTGGAGGCCAGCACCGAGCTCAAGAGCAAGCTGCAGCAGAGCGGCAAGGTGGTGGACGTGGACTCCGACTACCAGATCGGCATGCCCGAGCTGCGCATCACCCCGGACCGCGCGCGCGCCGCCGACCTGGGCATCTCCGTGGAGACGGTGGCCACCACCATCAACGCCCTCGTCGGCGGCATCCGGGTGGGCAAGTACAGCACCGGCGGGCGCCGCATCGACGTGCGCATGCGCCTGCTCGCCGGCCAGCGCTCGCGGCCCGAGGACCTGGCCGCGCTCAAGGTCCGCGCGCGCGACGGCAGCCTGGTGCCGCTCAGCGCCCTGGTGACGCAGGAGGAGCGCCCCGCGCTGCAGGCGATCACGCGCATGGACCGCGAGCGCGCGATCAGCATCTTCGCCAACGTGGCGCCGGGAGCGAACCAGGCCGAGGCCCTGGCCTCCGTGGAGGCGCTGGGCAAGGATCTCCCCGAGGGCACCCGCCTGGTGCTGGGCGGCGCGAGCGTGGCCTTCCGCGAGTCCATGAGCAGCCTGCTCTTCGCGCTGGGCCTCGGCATCCTCGTCGCCTACATGGTGCTCGCCTCGCAGTTCAACTCGTTCCTCCACCCCGTCACGGTGCTCACCATCCTGCCGCTCTCGGTGGCCGGTGCGGGCTTCGCGCTGTGGGCCACCGGCACCTCGCTCAACATCTTCAGCATGATCGGCCTGCTGCTCTTGATGGGCATCGTGAAGAAGAACTCGATCATCCTCGTGGACTACGCCACCCAGGCGCGCGAGGAGGGGCTCGATGCGCACGGCGCGATGCTGCGCGCCGGCCCCACGCGCCTGCGCCCCATCATGATGACGTCGGTCGCCACCATGATGGCCGCCGTGCCCGCGGCGCTGGGCCTGGGCGCCGGCAGCGAGACGCGCGCGCCCATGGCGGTCGCGGTGCTCGGCGGGCTCTCGGTCTCCACCGTGCTCAGCCTGCTGGTGGTGCCTGCCTTCTACGTCGTGGCGGATCGGGCGAAGACCCGGCTCGCCACCCGCGCCGCGCGCAAGGGCGGTACGGAGGCCGCGCACCCTGCAGAGGGCTAGGGCGCGGGTGCTAGGGCATTTCGGACACCCCGCGGCCGCCTGGTCCCCGAGGAGACAGCACCGCGCGGAAGGGGTGGGCTCGGGGGGGCGCGCCGTGCTTGAATGCCCGCACTGCGCGCGCCCGGCGGGTGGTCCCGGAAGGACGGAGCTACGGGCGGAGCCACAACGGAGATCCGACGAATGAAGCGACTGGCGCTGTGTGCGGTGCTGACGCTGGTGGGCTGCAACAACAACGAGGCGAGCGCACCGGACGCGGGCTCTTGCGTGGACTTCAGCGCCAGCGTGGGCAGCGCCCAGCAGCAGCTGCGGTCCACCCGGCCCTCGGACGAGGAGGGCCGCGAGCCGGTGCTGGTGCGCTTCAAGGAGGGCCGGGCCGCGGACGCGAGCAAGGTCACGGCCCTGGGCGGCAAGGTGAAGCTCACCTTCCCCCGGCTGCGCACGGTGGCCGCGCGCCTCACGCCCGCCGAGCTCGCCGCGCTCGCGCGCAACCCGGACGTGGAGCAGATCTCTCCGGACCGCAAGGTCTACGCCCTCGGCTGGAACGCGCTGCCGCCCGTGTCCGTGCTCAAGGCGGCGCCGGCGTCCGCCGGCAGCGCGGGCGAGGAGACGCGCGGGGTCCGGATGGTGCAGGCCTCGGACGTGTGGGACGCGAACGGCGACGGCATCCTGGACGTGGGCGCCCCCACCGGCGCGGGCATCAAGGTCTGCGTCATCGACAGCGGCATCGATCGCACCCACCCGGAGCTGACCATCCCCTACCTCAAGGGGGCGGACTTCGTGGATCGCCTGCCGGACGCGGGGCCCAGTGACGACCCCAGCGACGAGACCAACGGGAACGTCGGCGGCGGCCACGGCACGCACGTGGCCGGCACCATCGCGGCGCAGTTCGCCAACGGCGCCAAGGTGAACCCCCGGGATGCGACGCTGGACCCCAACGGGGTGATCGGCGTGGCGCCGGGCGTGCAGCTGCTCATCGCGCGCGCCCTCGGCATCGACGGCTCGGGCAGCACCTCGGACGTGATCGACGCGGTGAACTGGTGCACGAAGGAGGGCGCGCAGATCATCAGCCTCTCGCTCGGCTCCGACGCAGCGATCGACGAGGAGCGCACGGCCTTCAACGACGCGCGGGACGCGGGCGTGCTCGCCTTCGCCGCCTCGGGCAACTCGGGCGCCGACAAGCTGCTGGGCTACCCGGCGGGCTACAGCTCGGTGAACGCGGTGGGCGCCGTGCTCCCGGACGGCGGCGTGGCGAGCTTCTCGCAGCACTTCCCGACCAACGACGGCGGCACCGTCATCATCAAGGCGGGCAGCTTCATGGCGCCGGGCACCGGCGTGCAGTCCACGATGATCCGCGGGCGCGGCACCGTCTTCACCGAGCAGTTCACCGTGGGCGGCCAGAACTTCGAAGGGGAGGGCGTGGAGCTCGCCCCGCTCGGCAGCTACAGCGGCCAGCTCGTCAACTGCGGCCTCGGCGGCACGGACACCTCGTGCGGCGATCGCGCCACCTGCTCGGGCTTCGTGGCCTACATGGACCGCGGCGGGGACGTCACCTTCGAGACGAAGGCGGAGAACGCCATCAAGCAGGGCGCCAAGGCGATCATCTTCGGCAACAGCAAGCCCGAGGACGACAACGCGCTCGCGTTCACGCTCAACACCGAGCGCTCGCAGTGGGTGCCCAGCGTCGCCGTCACCACGGTGGCCGCCGCGGACATCAAGACGCGCTTCGGCCGCGACGTGACGCTCGCCGTCGCCGGCTCCGACTACGCCGTGCAGCAGGGCACCTCCATGGCCACCCCGCACGCCTCCGCCGTGGCCGCGCTGGTGTGGAGCGCGCGCCCCAGCCTCAAGGCGGACCAGGTGCGCTGCCTCATGCAGCGCACCGCGAAGGACCTCGGGGACGACGGCTACGACTCCACCTACGGCTACGGCCTGGTGCAGGCGAAGGCGGCCATCGACGCGCTCAACGCGAACGGCACCATCGCGCAGGCGTGCAACATCCCCCCTCCGTAGCGGGGGCTCCGGGCTCGCCGCGCCGCCTGAGGGCGCGTGCGGCGAGCCCCTTTCAGCGCCGGGGTTTGAGGAAGCGGCTCACCCGCACCTTGCCGAAGCGCGCGCCGAACAGGTACCAGGTGAAGGCGGCGCCGAAGAGCATCGCCGCGAGCGCGATCGCCACCACGCCCAGCACCGGCACCCCGCCGTAGAGCCAGGGCTTCTGGGCGAAGGAGATGAACGCGCCCACGATGAAGCCGCACGCGCACAGCCCCAGGAAGGCGATGACCGCGGCGGCGCGCAGGTTCGCGTTGAGCTTGTCGAACTGGTCCGCGCGCACCGTGACGCTGAACTTGCCGGACTCCATGTCCAGCAGGATCTGGGACAGCTGCGTGGGCAGGTCGCTCGCGAGCGACTGGAAGCGCAAGAGCGTCTTCATCAGCCCGCCCTGCAGCTGCCCCATGTCGTAGCGGCCCGCGAGCAGCTCCTTCGCGTACGGCAGCGCCACCGCCTGGATGTCCAGCTCCGGGTAGAGCGTGCGCAGCATGCCCTCGGTGGCCACCGAGGCGCGGCTGAGCAGCGCGTACTCCTTGGGGATGCGGATGCGGTACTTCACCGCGAGATCCAGCAGGTCGCGCATCAGCGTCTGCGCGTCCACCTCGGCGAGCGTGCGGGGCAGATGCGAGTTGAGCAGCCCGTCGATGTCGTTGCGGAAGCCCACCAGGTTCGCGCGCCCGTCCGGCACGCCCACCCGGTAGAGGATGCGCGCCACGGAGTCGCTGTCCTTGAGCGCCACCGCCATGCACAGCATCACCAGGGTGTCCTGCATGGGCTTGGACAGCCGCCCCACCACGCCGTAGTCGAGCAGGGCGAGCACGCCGCCCTCCATCACCAGGATGTTTCCCGGGTGGGGGTCTCCGTGGAACAGCCCGTCCTCGAAGAGCTGGCGGAAGCTCGCGTCCACGATGTTCTTGGCCAGCTGCTCGCGCTGCTCGGGGGCGAGCTGCGCCTGGCTGAACTTGGTGCCGCGCAGGAACTCCAGCGTGAGCACCGTGCGGCTGCTGAGCTCCGCGTGCACCTGCGGCACGCGCAGGTAGGGGCGCTCGCGGTGGTTCTCGTAGAAGGCGCGGGTGTTGGCCGCCTCGTTGAGGAAGTCCAGCTCCTCGTGGATGGCCCGGTCGAACTCCTCCACGATGCCCGAGGGGCTGTAGATGCCCGTCTCCTCCACCGTCGCCTCGAGCAGGCGCGCCAGCGTGCGCAGCACCCCGAGGTCGCTGCGGATCTGCTCCCCGATGCCCGGGCGCTGCACCTTCACCGCCACCTCCACGCCCTCGCGCGTGACGGCGCGGTGCACCTGGGCGATGGAGGCCGCGGCCAGGGGGGTCGGGTCGATCTCGGCGAAGAACTCCTGCACCTCTCCGCCCAGCGAGCTGCGGATCTGCTCGTGCACCTGCGCGAGCGGGAAGGGCTCCACGGCATCCTGCAGGTGCGCGAGCTCCTCCACGAACTCCGCGGGCAGCAGGTCCGCGCGGGTGGAGAGGATCTGCCCCAGCTTCACGAAGGTGGGGCCGAGGTCGTTGAGCAACATCCGGAAGCGGCGCGCAGTGGAGGCGCGCTGGGCGTCCGCGCTCACCTCCACGCGCTCGCGCTTGCCCAACATCCGCCACACCCCGGCGCGCTCGGTCAGCTCCCCGAAGCCATGGCGCGCGGCAATCACGCCGATCTGCCGCACCCGGTTGAGTTCCTGGAGGTTCACGCCGCCCACCCTCCCACGGGAGGGGGGCAGGGGCAAAGGGCCTGCAGGCGCGCGGGCCTCAGGAGTGGGCGCGTCCCGGGCCGACCAGGCGCAGCACCGCGTAGCCCACCAGCGCCGAGAGCAGGGAGCCGAGCAGGATGCCCAGCTTCGCCTCCCGCAGCAGCGCGGGCTCGCCCCCGAAGGCGAGCCCGGCGACGAACAGCGCCACCGTGAAGCCGATGCCCGCCACGATTGCGACCCCGTGGATCTGCACCTGGCGCGAGCCGCTGGGGGCAGGGGAGATGCGCAGCTTCACCGCGCCCCAGGTGAAGAGCGCGATGCCCAGCTGCTTGCCCACGAAGAGCCCGGCGATGACCCCGAGCGTGAGCGGAGAGAACAGCTCCGCGAGCCCCATGCCCGCGAGCGAGATGCCCGAGTTGGCGAGCGCGAAGAGGGGGACGATGCCGAAGGCTACGTAGCCGTGCCACAGGTGCAGGAAGCGGTTGAGCGGCGGCTCCACGTCCTCGAGCCGCTCCTCGATGTAGAGGATCTGCTCGTTGCGCACGTCCTCGTCCTGCGACTCGTGGAGGCACTGGTCGAGGTAGCGGCGCAGGTCGCCGAGCACGTCGCGCCCGGTGCGCGTGGGCAGCGTGGGCACCATCATCCCCAGCACCACGCCCGCGATGGTGGCGTGAACGCCGCCGTGGTGCATGCAGTACCAGAGCGCCGCGCCCAGCAGCGCGTAGACCATGCCGTTGCGCACGTAGAGGCGGTTGGCCGCGAAGAGCAGCGCCACCACACCCAGCGCGCCCAGGAGCCAGGCCGCGTGCAGCCCGGTGCCGTAGAAGAGCGCGATCACCAGGATGCCGCCGATGTCGTCGAAGATGGCGAGCGCCGTGAGGAACACCACCAGCGGGTGGCCCACGCGCCCCTTGAGCAGCGCGAGGCACCCGATGCTGAACGCGATGTCCGTGGCCATGGGGATGGCCCAGCCGCGCGCCGCCGGCGTGCCCGCGTTGAAGAGCAGGTAGATGGCGGCGGGAAAGAGCATCCCGCCCAGCGCGGCGATGAGCGGCAGCAGCGCCCGGCTCAGCGTGCGCAGCTCGCCCACCACGAGCTCGCGCTTGATCTCCAGCCCCACCAGGAAGAAGAACAGCGTCATCAGCCCGTCGTTGACGAGCTCGCGGAAGGTGAAGCCCACCGCGTGGCCGTACACCCCCAGCGAGAGCGGCGCGTCGAAGAGCAGCCCGTAGCTCCCGGCCCAGGGCGAGTTCGCCCAGAGCATCGCCACCAGCGCACAGGCGGCGAGCAGGATGCCGCTCGCCGCCTCGAGCTGGAAGAAGGCCTTGAGCGGCACGATCACCGCCCGGAACAGGGGAGGCAGCGGCGTGGGCGTGCGGGTGGGGAGCGCCATCCCCCGAAAGTGCACGCGGGGTGGCGGTGTGCCAAGCGAAACCGGACGGGGCGTGTCGGAGGGGGACGGTAATTTCGCCCGGGGGCACGGCGGGCGCGTTGATCCGGGCGCGGCGCGCGTGCGAGAAGGGCGGGGATGGGCGTGACGCAGGCGAAGGCAGCAGAGGCAGCGGAAGCGGGCGGGCCCGAGGCGCTGGAGGTGGGCGCGGAGGGCGCGAATGCCCTCGCAGTGCCGCGCGACGTGGCGGCGCTCACCCCGATGATGCGCCAGTACCTGGAGCTCAAGGCGCTGCACCCGGACGCGGTGCTCTTCTTCCGGCTCGGGGACTTCTACGAGATGTTCTTCGAGGACGCCGTGCGCGCCTCGGAGCTGCTGCAGATCACCCTCACCGCGCGCGCCAAGGGCGACAACAAGGTGCCCATGTGCGGGGTGCCCTACCACTCGGCGCGCCGCTACATCGCCCGGCTCATCGAGCACGGCCTGCGCGTGGCCATCTGCGAGCAGGTGGAGGAGCCGGGCAGCGGGCCGGGCATCGTGCGCCGCGAGGTGACGCGCGTCATCACCCCCGGCATGGTGCTGGACGAGGAGGTGCTGGAGCCCGGCGCCCCCAACTTCCTCGCCGCCCTGCACTGGACGGCGAGCGGCTTCGGCGCGGCCCTGCTCGAGGCCTCGACCGGCGAGTTCCTCACCACCGAGGCCGCCAGCGCCCTGGAGCTCGCGGAGGTGCTCGCCCGCTACGAACCGCGCGAGCTGCTGGTGCCCGAGGGCTGCCGCGCCGCGCCCGAGCTCGCCCAGGTGCTCGGGCGGCTGCCGCGCGCTCCGGCCGTGGCCGAGCAGGAGCCCGCCGCCTTCGAGCCCGCGCGCGCCGCCGCCTACCTGCGCGCCCACTTCGCCGTCGCCTCGCTCGAGGCCTTCGGGCTGGAGGGCAGCGCGCTCGCGCGCGGCGCCGCGGGGGCCGCGCTGCGCTACCTCAAGGAGACCCAGCGCACCGCCGCCTCCCACGTGGACCGGCTCAGCCGCCTCGAGCGCGCGGACTGCCTCCTCATGGACGAGGCCTCGCGCGCGAACCTCGAGGTGCTGCGCACGCTGCGCGACGGCGCGCGCAAGGGCTCGCTGCTGGGCGTGCTGGATCGCACCTGCACCAGCCTCGGCGCGCGCCGCGTCGCGCGCTGGCTCTCCGCACCCCTGTGCGCCCTGCCCGAGGTGCACGCGCGCCTGGACGCCGTCGAGGAGCTCTCCGGCAAGAGCGTGTGGCGCGAGGAGCTCGCGAACCTCCTGAAGGAGGTGGGAGACCTCGAGCGGCTGTGCGGCCGGCTCTCGCTGGGCGCGGGCAACGCGCGGGACCTGCGCGCGCTGGGGCTCGGCCTCGCGCAGCTGCCGCGGCTCGCAGCGGCGCTCGCGCGCTGCCAGGCACCGCTCCTGCGCTCGCTGTGCGGCCCGCTCGGCGCGCTGCCCGAGCTGGGGGAGCTGCTCGCGCGCGCCGTGGCCGACGAGCCACCCGTCACCCTGAAGGAGGGCGGGCTCATCCGCGCCGGCTTCCACGCGGAGCTGGACCGGCTGGTGGCGCTCTCCACCTCGGGCAAGGACCTGCTGCTGCAGATCGAGCAGCGCGAGCGCGAGCGCACCGGCATCTCCTCGCTCAAGGTCCGCTACAACAAGGTCTTCGGCTACTACCTCGAGGTCACCCGCAGCAACCTGGACCGGGTGCCCGCGGACTACATCCGCAAGCAGACCACGGTGGGCGCCGAGCGCTTCGTCACCCCCGAGCTCAAGGAGTACGAGGAGCAGGTGCTCACGGCGGAGGAGCGCCGCTGCGCGCTCGAGCTGCAGCTCTTCGAGGAGCTGCGGGCCCAGGTCATCTCCGCCGCGCCGCGCCTGCGCTCGGCCGCGGAGGCCGTGGCCACCTGTGACGCGCTCCTCTCCTTCGCGCGCTGCGCCGCCGAGTACGGCTACAGCCGCCCGGAGGTGGACGACTCGGAGGTGATCGAGATCGTCGGGGGGCGCCACCCGGTGGTGGAGCGCATGCTCGGGCCGGGCGAGGCCTTCGTGCCCAACGATCTGCACCTGGACCGCACCGAGGCGCAGCTCGTGGTCATCACCGGCCCCAACATGGCCGGCAAGAGCACGGTGATGCGGCAGGTGGCGCTCACCGCCCTGATGGCCCAGGCCGGCTGCTTCGTGCCGGCGCGCCGGGCGCGCATCGGGCTGTGCGACCGGATCTTCACCCGCGTCGGGGCCGCAGACAACCTCGCGCGCGGCCAGTCCACCTTCATGGTGGAGATGACCGAGACCAGCCACATCCTGCACCACGCCACCCGCAGGAGCCTCGTCATCCTGGACGAGATCGGCCGCGGCACCTCCACCTTCGACGGCCTGTCCATCGCCTGGGCCGTGGCCGAGCACCTGCACGACCGGCTCGGCGCGCGCACGCTCTTCGCCACGCACTACCACGAGCTGGTGGACCTCGCGCGCGAGAAGCCCCGGGTGAAGAACCTGTGCGTGGCGGTGAAGGAGCAGGGCGGCAAGGTGCTGTTCCTGCGCAAGCTGGTGCCCGGCGGCGCAAACCGCTCCTATGGCATCGAGGTGGCGCGGCTCGCGGGCCTTCCGCCCGAGGTGGTGGGGCGTGCGCGGGACATCCTGCAGAACCTCGAGTCGGGAGAGCTGGACGAGGCAGGCCACCCGCGCCTCACCCGGCGCACCCGCCCGGCGGCCCCGACTGCGCAGCTGGGGCTCTTCGTCGCCGAGGCCCCGCCGGCCCTCTCGCCCGCAGCGCAGCGGGCGCTGGAGGCCCTCAAGAGCGTCGCGGTGGATCAGACCACGCCGCTGGAGGCGCTGAACCTGCTCGCGCGGCTGCAGAAGGAGCTGAACGGGAAGGCCTGAGCGAACACTCCACGCCCACGCACCCACACCGCACGCGGGCTGAAAATTTGCCGGGTCCGGGGGTGCGTGCCACACCTCTGTAGTCCCCGAACCCGGAGGCTCCCTGGTGTCGACGCGCCTCGTGCTGCTGCTCATCCCCCTGCTGTGCGCCTCGGCGGCCGCGGCCAAGCGCGAGACGGCGGACCATGCCTACGAAGGGGCGCGCCGCGCGTACTACACGCTGAAGGCGGACCCCGCGCGCCGCAAGCTGCGCCACCACTGGCTCAACGTGGCCGAGAAGTTCAGCCAGGTGGCCAAGGACTACCCGAAGAGCGACCGCGCCCCCGAGGCGCTGTTCACCGCCGGAGAGCTGCTCAACGAGCTGAGCCGCATCTCGCTCGTGGACGACGATCTGCAGGGCGCCATCCACGCCTACGAGCGGCTGGTGCAGGCGCACCCGCGCCACCGGCTCGCGGACGACGCCGCGCTCGCGCTCGCGCGCATCCAGCTGGATCGCCTGGAGCGCCCCGAGGCCGCCCGCAAGCTCGCCACCGACGCGCTCGCCCAGGCCCCGCGCGGAGACCAGGCCCACGCCCTGCGCGCGCTCCTCGCCTCGCTCCCTGCCGCCCCGGCGCCCACCCACCGCGAGCGCGCGGTGGCCGAGGCGAAGCCCGCGCCCCACGCCCCCGCGGAGGCCAAGGTGGCCTCGAAGGCGAAGGTGTCGAGCGCGGCCAAGGTGATCGAGGTCAAGCTCTCCGAGTCCAAGCCGTCCGCTCCGAAGGCTTCCGAGACGCAGGTCGCGGAGGCGCGCGCTGCGGACACGAAGAGCGCTGACGCGAAGGCCATTGATGCGAAGCCCGCCGACGCGAAGCCCGCCGAGGCCGTTCCGGAGCTCGAGGTGGCCAACGTGAGCGACGCCCGCGCGGGCACCGGCGTCATCGAAGCGATCAGCCGGCTCGCGCGCGACCCCGTGCTCGCGCCGCCCAGCGCCTCGCGCGCCCCCGCGGAGGCGCCGGCGCCGCGCGCCCAGCCCGTGGTGCTGCAGGCCAAGCCCGCGGCGCAGGCCCCCGCGCCGCTCGCGGCGGTGGACGGCGCCACGGCGCGCGCGCGCCTCAAGGCGGTGGCGCGCAACTCGCGCGAGGCGGAGCTCACCCTGGCCGAGCAGCTCGGCCTCAAGGTGCGCCGGGTCGTCATCGACGCCGGGCACGGCGGCCACGACACGGGCGCCATCGGCAAGGGTGGCACGCGCGAGAAGGACGTCTCGCTCGCGGTGGCGCAGCGGCTCGCGGCGGTGCTCACCGAGCGCGGCCTCGAGGTCATCCTCACCCGCGACGGCGACCGCTTCGTGCGGCTCGAGGATCGCGCGCGCTTCGCCAACGAGGCGAAGGGCGACCTGTTCATCTCCGTGCACTGCAACTCGGCGGTGAACCGCAAGCTGCGCGGGGTGGAGACCTACACGCTCAACACCTCGGCGGACCGCTACTCCATCCGGCTCGCCGCGCGCGAGAACGCCTCGAGCGAGAAGAGCATCTCGGACCTCCAGTTCATCCTCGCGGACCTCGCCACCAAGGCGAACACCGAGGAGTCCACCCGCCTGGCCACCCAGGTGCAGAAGAGCCTGGTGGGGCAGCTCGCGCAGCGGCACGCGGGCATCAAGGACCTGGGGCACAAGGAGGCGCTGTTCTACGTGCTGCTGGGCGTGAAGATGCCCGCCATCCTGGTGGAGACCTCGTTCCTCTCGCACCCCGAGGAGGAGAAGCTGCTCGCCTCGCCGGCGTACCAGCAGGAGGTGGCGCTCGCGATCGCGCGCGGCGTCGAGGGCTTCCTCAACAATCGCAACGAGCTGGCGAAGGTGGACTGAGGCCCGCGGCCGCCCCGGAGCTGTGCGGCCTGCGGCGGCCTACGTCGCGGGCGGCGCAGCGCAGGGGGCGAGCGGTGCAGGCTCCTCGGCGCCGTGGTCCGCCGCCGCGCCTTCCGGGGGAGCGGGCTCGGGCGGAGCGCCCTCCTGCAGCTCCCGGTACACCTGGCGGCCGAACACCACGCCGAACACCAGCGAGAGCACCATGCCGGCGCCCGAGACCACGGTCATCACCGTGCGGCCCTGGGCGAGCCCGCTGCCGAACTGGGCGGTGAGGAAGGTGCCCGGCAGGGTGCCGAGCATCACCCCGGCCACGGTGGGCAGGAAGCGGGCCCCCGAGCAGGCGGCCGCGACCAGCATCACGTCGGTGGGCAGCAGCGGGTTGATGCAGGTGAGCAGCGCGAACTTGAAGTCGTGGCGCTTGGCCACCCGCTTCAGGTTGCCGTAGCTCGGCCCCGCGACCCGCTTCATCAGCCGCGTGCCGAAGCGCTTGGAGACCAGGAAGAGCAGGGCGGCGGAGAGGAAGCTGCCGACCAGCGAGTAGACGCTCGCCATGAGCGAGCCGAACACCATGCCGCCCACCGCGGTGAAGATCTGCCCCGGCAGCAGCAGCAGGGGACGCACGGCGAGGAAGGCCACGAAGGCGAGCGGCGCCCAGCGGCCGAGCGGGGCGATCAGCTCGTGCAGGTCGCGCTGGCTCATGATGTCCGGACCGAGCAGGCGCAGCGCCACCAGGCCGCCGATCGACGCGAAGACGGGGGTGAGCACCTTGATCCAGAACTTCGCGCCGCGACCCTTCACGCAACCTCCCTTTTGTACCCGAGGGAAGGTGGGCGCCCGGGACCCCCAGCGCAACGCAACCCCGCCTCTACCCCGTTAAGCGGCAGGCAGGCAGCCGAGCGCTGGAACGCTTGTCGTGGACAAGTAGCGCTCTAACCCCGCGTGCCGCCTTGCCTTTTGGGCGGAAGGGGTCAGCTGCGGACGTCTGGCGGTGTAAGGGGCTTGCTTGCATTGGGGCGCTCCGGATCCATCTTTCACCCAAGGCGCACGAACAACGAGGGGGAGGGTGCGAACGTGAAGGGAGACGACATGTCGGACAAGGACAACAAGGGCAGCATGACCGTTGCCGAGGCGGGTCGTAAGGGCGGGGAGACCGTTCGCAACGAGCGTGGCCGCGAGTTCTACGAGACGATCGGCCGCAAGGGCGGCGCCACCGTGAAGGCCGAGCGCGGCCGCTCCTTCTACGAGGAGATCGGGCGCAAGGGCGGCGAGACGGTCAAGGCCGAGCGTGGCGCCAAGTTCTACGAGGAGATCGGCAAGAAGGGCGGCGACCGCGTGAAGGCGACGCGTGGCCCCAACTTCTACGAGGAGATCGGCCGCAAGGGCGGGCAGAAGGTCAAGAAGCTGATCGAAGAGGGCAAGCGCGCGGCGCGCGCGGCCATGACCAAGGATGAGAATGCCGCTCCGGTCGACGCGAGCGGGGCGTCCAGCCCGGCACCGGATCGCACCGAGTAGCGTGGCGGAAGGCGCGCGGACCCGCTAAGACGGCGGGTCCGTGTACCTCTTCCTCACCTTCCTGGAGCAAGCCGAGCAGCCGGAGCGGGCGATCCGCCGGCTGCGCGAGTTCGGCATCCCCGAGCCGCTGGTGGTGCGCGCGCGCAGCGCCGCCGCCGCGCTCTCCGCCGAGGTGCCCGTGTTCGCCGGCCTGCGCAGCCTGGCGCTGGGCGCGGACGAGGATCGCCTCATCCTGGTCAGCCTGCTGCCGGACTTCCCCCGCGAGGAGGTCGAGCGGCTGGTGAGCCGCGTGCAGCTGGAGATGGACGCGGACGAGCCGCCCATGGGGCGCATCGTGGCGCTGCCCGTGATGGGCGCGCCCTTGCACGGGCGCAGCTGAAAGCCGGCCCGCTCCCGGGCACCCGACAGGGGCAAGACTGCGGGGGTGACGCGCTGAGCCGAGCGGTGTAAGCACCCGGCCCGTGCAAGCGCTGCTCGTCTTTCTCGCCGTCGCGGCGCTCTCCATGCTCGCCTCGAGCCGCACGGTGCTCGATCCCGCGCGCTTCCCCGCGCTCGCGCAGCTCGCGGCGAGCGGCCTGCTCTTCCTGGTCTTCGGCGCCCTGCTGGGCCCGGGCCTCGCCGGCGTCCTCACCCGCCAGGATCTCGAGGCCCTGCGGCCCGTGGTCGCGCTGGGGCTGGGGCTCGCCGGCGTGATCGTGGGGCTGAACCTGGACCCGCGCCTGCTGCGGCTGCTGCCCTTGCCGGTGGTGGGCGCGGGGGCGGCCCACGCGGCCATTGCCTTCCTGTTCGTGGCGGCCCCCTTCTCGCTGCCCCTGATCCTCAGCTCCTCGCTCCCGCCCACGGGCGCCGCGGGCGCCGCGGCGCTGCTGGGGGCGGCGGCCAGCCTCTCCTCGGGGCACTTCGCCGTGTTCGGCTACCGCAGCGGACGGCTCTCGCGGCTGCGGGGGCTGTCCATCGCGCTGCTCACCACCCTGGATGACGTGGTGGGCCTCGGCGTCCTCGCGCTCGCGCTCGCGCTGGGCGCGGCCCGCACGGCAGGCGAGGGGCTCACCCTCGTCGCGGTCGCGCTGGTGACGGGGCTCGCCTGCGGCGCGCTGCTCGCCTACCTCACGCGGCGCACCCGGGATCCGGCGGAGCTCGCGGCCACGCTGCTGGGCGGGGTGGCGCTGGTGTCCGGCGCGGCCGCGTACCTGCGCATCTCGGCGCTGCTCGCGGGGGTGGCCTGCGGCGCCACGCTCACCCTGATGAGCGCCCGCACGGTGGGGCAGGTGGCGCGTGCGCTGGGGCGCTTCGAGCGGCCCGCCTACCTCATCCTGGTGTTCCTCGCCGGCAGCTTCCTGGACCTGCGCGACACGGTGGCCTGGCTGCTGGTGCCGGTGTTCCTCGGCCTGCGCTTCCTCGGCAAGCTGGTGGGAGGCGCGGCGGCGGCGCGGCTCGCCGGGCCCCGCCTCTCGCTCCCCCCGAAGCTCGGCTACGCGCTGATCGCGCAGGGGGGGCTCGCGGTGTGCCTCGTGCTCGAGTACCTGCAGCTGGTGCCCGGGCGCAGCTCGCAGCACCTCTTCGACGTGGCGGTGCTGGGGGCGCTGGTGAACGAGCTGCTGGCGCAGCGGGCGTTCCGGGCGCTGCTCGGTGAAGCCGCGCATCCGGCATCCCCGCCCCCGCAGGAGGCCGCGTGAAGGGGGCGCTGCTGCGGCTCGGCTTCCTCATCGGGCTGCTCGCGATCATCGTGCGCGCGCAGGTGTGGCGCGCGGACAGCGGCACCCCGGTGACGCTCGCGGCCGGGGCGCTGCTGCTGTGCGGGCTCTTCGCGGGCAAGGTGGCCAAGGGGGTAGGGCTGCCGCGGCTCACCGGCTACCTGCTGATCGGCGTCGTGGTGGGGCCCTACGCCCTGGGCTTCATCCCCAAGGAGGGGGTGGCCGGGCTCGAGCTGGTGAAGGGGCTCGCGGTGAGCCTCATCGCGCTGGTGGCGGGCACCGAGATGCGGCTCGGGCTGCTGCGGCGCGTGGGCGTGCGCGTCTCCGTGCTCTGCGCCTCGGTGTGCGGGCTCACCTTCATCAGCACGGGCATCGCGCTCTTCCTGCTCAGGCCCCTGCTGCCCTTCCTCGCGGTGCTCACCCTGCCGCAGGCGCTCGCGGTGAGCGCGCTGACGGCCACCGTCGTGGTGTCCTTCTCGCCCACGGTCACCATCGCGATCGTCCAGGAGACGCAGGCGCGCGGCACCTTCACCGAGTTCCTGATGGCGCTGGTCATCATCGGAGACCTCTTCGTGATGGTGGCCTTCGCGGTGGCGGCGGGCCTCGCGCGGGCGAGCTTCGGCGCGGGCTTCGACGTGGTGGGCCTGCTGGGCGGGGTGGGGTGGGAGCTGTTCGGCTCCGTGGGGCTGGGGGCGCTGCTCGCGCTGGTGCTGCTGCTCTACATGCGCCGGGTGAAGGCGGAGCTGCCGCTGTTCATCGTGGGGCTGGGCTTCGCGTCCGCGGAGGCCGGCGCGCACCTGCACCTGTCCCCGCTGCTCGTGGCGCTCTCGGCCGGCGCGCTCATCGCGAACCTCGACGAGCGCTCGGGTGAGCGACTGCACCAGGCCATCCAGCGCGCGAGCCTCCCGGTGTTCGCGCTCTTCTTCGCGGCGGCCGGGGCGGGCCTGCACCTGAACACCCTGCGCGAGGTGGGGCCGGCAGCGCTGCTGCTCGTGGGCGTGCGCGCGCTCACCATCTTCGTGAGCTGCCGCCGCTTCGCGCCGCGGGAGGACCCGCGGCTGCGCAGCTACCTGTGGCTGGGGCTCATCTCGCAGGCGGGCGTCACCTTCGGCCTGGCCTCGCTCATCGCGCGCACCTTCCCGGAGTTCGGCGCCGCGGTGGAGGTGCTCATCGTGGCCATGGTGACGGCGCACGAGCTGGTGGGCCCGGTGCTCACCCGCCGCGCGCTGCAGCGCAGCGGGGAAATCCGCGGGGACGCCGCGGGAGAAACGGTGTAGGAGCCCGCGAATGCCCGCGCCCATCCTCGAGGTCGATCCCGTCCACCCGCAGCCGCGCCACGTGGAGCGCGCCGTGGAGCTGCTGGGCAAGGGCGGCGTGATCGCCTACCCCACGGACACCTACTACGGGCTGGGGTGTGATCTCCTCTCGAAGAAGGCGATCGAGAAGCTCTACGTGCTCAAGGAGCGCAACCGCAAGAAGCCGCTCTCCTTCCTCGTGCCGGATCTCTCGGACGTGGCGAAGTACGCGCTGGTGTCGAACTTCGCGTACCGCACCATGAAGAGCCTCACCCCCGGGCCCTTCACGTTCATCCTCCCGGCCACCCGCCAGGTGCCGGAGATGATGATGACGAAGCAGAAGCAGGTGGGCATCCGGGTGCCGGACGCGCCGCTCGCACGCGCGCTCGCCGCGGGGCTGGGACACCCGCTGGTGACGACCTCGGCCACGAACCGCGAGGGCGAGCCGCTCATCGATCCGAAGGAGATCAAGGAGCTGCTGGGCCACGGCCTGGATCTGATCCTCGACGGCGGCGTCACCGTGGCCGAGCCCTCCACGGTGCTCTCGCTCATCGGCGACGAGCTCGAGGTGCTGCGCGAGGGCAAGGGCAAGCTCGAGTAGGGCGGAAGCTTGCCCGCGGGCCGGGCTCCGCTACCCTGTGCGGCGTCATGGAAGGCCATCTCGATGCGTTCGTCGCCTTCATCCGCTCCGAGCGGGGGCTCTCCGGCAAGACGGTGGACGCCTACGCGGCGGACCTGACCGCGTACTTCGCCGATCTGCGCAAGGGCGGCGTCTCGGAGCTCACCCGGGTGAAGGGCGAGGACGTCTCCGCGCACCTCGCGGCACTCGGGCGCCGGGGGCTGAGCAAGCGCAGCCAGGCGCGCCACCTCGCGGCCGTGCGCCAGCTGCATCGCTTCCTCGTGGCCGAGCGGCTCGCCGAGCGGGACCCCACCGAGGACCTGGACACCCCGCGCTCCCCGCGCAAGCTCCCCGTGTTCCTCACGCTGGACGAGGTGGAGGCACTGCTCGCCGCGCCGGACGCGCGCACCGCGGCGGGCGCGCGCGACCTGGCGATGCTCGAGCTGCTCTACGCCACGGGCCTTCGCGTGAGCGAGCTGGTGGGGCTCTCCATCAACGACGTGCAGCTGGGCGCGGGCTACCTCGTGGCCAAGGGCAAGGGATCCAAGGAGCGCATCGTGCCGGTGGGCAGCGTGGCGGTGGAGCGCGTGCAGGCCTACCTCGCGGGCCCGCGGGCTGCGCTGCTGGGCAAGCGCGCGGCGAGGGCGCTCTTCGTCACCCCGCGCGGCGCGGGCCTCACCCGGCAGGGCTTCTGGAAGCTGCTCAAGCGCTATGCGCTCAAGGCGGGCATTCAGAAGCAGATCTCCCCGCACAAGCTGCGCCACTCCTTCGCCACGCACCTGGTGGAGCGCGGCGCGGACCTGCGCGCCGTGCAGGCCATGCTCGGCCACGCGGACCTCGCCACCACGCAGATCTACACGCATGTGAACGGCGCGCGGCTGCGCTCGGTCTACGACAAGCACCACCCGCGCAGCGGCTGAGCTGCGGTTCGCCCGCTGCAGCGCTCCCACGCGGCGGGGAGCGCCCGGCTCAGCGCAGGGCCGGAATCCCGTACGGATCCGTGCGCCGGCGCGCCTGTGGCCCCGCGCCCTCCGGCGCGAGCCGCACGAGGCCCGCCGCCATCAGCCGCCTCAGGGCGCGCGAGGCCGCGAGCTCGCCCATCGCCGCGCTGCGCAGCGTCTGCGTGACGGAGCGGCCGCCGCGCAGCTTCGCGAAGAGGTAGAGGTCGTCCGCGGTGAGCTGCGCCGGCGCCGAGCGGGGCAGGGGCTCGAAGTGCAGCCGCCCTTCCAGCGCTCGCAGCTCCTCGGCGAGCGAGGCCGCGAGCCGCGCCTCCGCCTCCCGGTAGAGCGCCTGGGCCTCGGGCACCGGGGCGCGCTCCAGCGCCTGGGCGGCGAGCGCCACGGCGCTCTCGAAGCGCCCGGCGGCGAGGTGCCGGCGCGCGAGCGCGAGCAGCTCGGCGAGCGCCGCGGCCTCGCCCACGCGGCTTCCTGCATCCGTGCGCGGGGTGAGCGCGCCGCGGCGGTAGAGCTGCACCAGCCGCCGCGCGCAGAAGAGGGGTCCCTCGGCCGGGGCGGCGAGCAGCTCGTCCAGCGCGGCGCCCGCCTCGGCGAGCGCGAGCAGCCGCTCCTCCTCCTCACCCACGCCCTCCACCGCGAACTGGCGGTAGACGCGAAAGCGCGTGTCCGGGGCAGGGAAGAGCGCGCGGAAGACCCGCCACTCGCGCAGGCGCGCCACCGCGTCCCGGTGCAGCGAGCCCAGCGGGAGCCGCAGCTCCACGCCGCGCGCGAGCGCAGGCGCTCCGGGCGTGAACTCCAGCTCCCCGGACTGCCAGCCGTAGCTGTCGAAGAGGGCCTCGCGCGCCTTGTGCTCCAGCGCCTCCAGGAGCCGCGGCTGCTCCACGAAGCCGCGCTCGACGAGGAAGGCCCCGAAGGGCTGCCCCAGCGCCTCGGCGGCCTCGAAGGCGGCCGCCGCGCGCGCCGGCGCCAGCACGCCCAGGCGCACCAGCACCTGCGACAGGTGCTCCGTGGGGTCGCTCGAGCTCGACGCCACCAGCGCGCCCTCGCGGAAGTAGAAGCGCCGCACCGTGCCCCCGCGCTCCACGCGCAGGATGCCGTCCGTGAGCGTGCGCTCGAAGAGCGCGGGCACCAGCAGCTGCAGCCCGTAGCTCGCGAGGCTTCCCTTGAAGTGCTCCATGCAAGGCCGAAGGGTAGCCAACCCGGCGAGCGGTCTCAAGGAGCTGATCTTCCTACATATTTGCGCTCTTGCCGGAAGCGCCGTCGTGCGGGGTCCCTTTCGGTTAGGGTTGGCTGACCTATGCGGATCCTCTCCGGCGTCCAATCCTCGGGCCGACTGCACCTGGGCAACTACTACGGCGCCATCCGGCAGTTCGTGGAGCTGCAGCAGGAGGGCGAGGCCCTCTACTTCATCGCCAACCTCCACGCGCTCAACACCGTGCGCGACCCCCGGCTCGCCTCGGAGCTCACCCGCGAGACGGCGCTCGCCTTCCTCTCGCTCGGGGTGGACCCGAACAAGTCGCTGCTCTTCCGCCAGAGCGACGTGCCCGAGGTGACCGAGCTGTACTGGATCCTCGGCACCGTGGTGCCGCAGTCGCACCTGGAGCGCGCCCACAGCTACAAGGACAAGGTCGCGCGCGGCATCTCCCCGGACTTCGGGCTCTTCGCCTACCCGGTGCTGATGGCCGCGGACATCCTGCTCTACGGCTCGGACCTGGTGCCGGTGGGCAAGGACCAGGTGCAGCACATCGAGTTCGCGCGCGACTGGGCGACCAAGTTCAACGTCACCTACGTGCCCGGCTACGACCCGGCGGACCCCGAGGGGCGCAAGAGCAAGGCGCCCGGCATCCTCAAGCTGCCGGCCCCGCGCATCCAGGAGAACACCGCCATCATCCCCGGCGTGGACGGACAGAAAATGTCCAAGTCCTACGGCAACACCATCGAGATGTTCGGGGAGGAGAAGGAGGTCAAGAAGCGCATCATGGGCATCAAGACGGACTCCACCCCCGTGGAGGCGCCCAAGCCCACCCAGGACGCGCCCCTCTACCAGCTGCTGCAGGTGATGCTCCCGCCCTCCGAGTTCAAGGAGGTGGACGCCTCCTGGCGCGCGGGCGGCAAGGGCTACGGCGAGTACAAGAAGAAGCTGCTCGAGGCCTTCCACACCACCTTCGACGGGCCCCGCGCCCGCCGCGCCGAGCTGGTGGGAGACCCCGCCGAGCTCGAGCGCATCCTGCAGGCGGGCGCCGAGCGCGCGCGCGCCCTCGCGGCCCCCATCGTGGACCAGGTGCGCCGCGCAGTCGGCCTGCGCTGAAGCCTCGCGCTGACGGGCAGGCAGGCGCGGCAGGGGGCTGAACATTTGACCCCCCGGGGGGCCGCTGCTAGACACCCCCGCTTGGTGCGCGCAGGGGCCGGAAAATCGGGCCTTTGCGCGCACGTTCACCCCCAACCCGCTGCTTGCCGGGAGCCTGAGGACGTCACGGAGTGAGTGAAGGCCGTCGCGCTGCACCGCCCGACGAGGCGCTCAGCGAAGGAGACGCGCCGGCGTTGTCGCCGGCCGCCGCCTTCCGCGTTGCGCTGCCCAACTTCGAGGGGCCGCTCGATCTCCTGCTGCACCTCATCCGCGAGCACCGGGTCGACATCTTCGACATCCCGATCGCGCTGATCACCGAGAAGTACCTCGAGCAGCTCGAGCGGATGCGCGAGATCGATCTCGACATCGCGGGCGAGTTCCTGGTGATGGCCGCGACGCTCGGCCACATCAAGAGCCGCCTGCTCCTGCCGCGCCAGGAGGCCGCCCAGGCCGCGGAGAGCGTGGAGGCGCTCGAGGAGCAGCGCGACCCGCGCGCCGAGCTCGTGCGCCGCCTGCTCGACTACCAGAAGTACAAGGACGCGGCCGAGATGCTCGCGAAGCAGGACATCCTCGACCGCGACGTCTTCGCCCGGAAGGTCCCGGTCGAGGCCGTGCCCATCCCCGAGGAGGAGGTGGGCCTGCAGGAGTTCAGCGTCCTCAAGCTCATCGAGGCGCTCGACCGCGTCCTCGAGCGCCTGACGCCCAAGCTGCAGCACGAGGTCGTGCGCGAGACCTTCAGCATCAGCGAGGCCATCCTCAAGGTGGCGGAGAAGGTGCTCGCAGGTGGCAACCAGGCGAGCTTCGAGAGCCTCTTCGAGGACGTGCGCACCCGCCACCAGATCGTGGTGACCTTCCTGGCCATCCTCGAGATGTGCAAGCGCCGCCTGCTGCGCGTCTCCCAGGCCGAGGCGGGCCAGGACATCATCCTCACACCCAACGGCGACGCCCTGGAGCGCCTGGTGCCCACGGAGGTGGACGAGAGTGACTACCGGTAAGGATCCCGAGGGCGGCACCGGCGGCCCCAGCCCCTTCTCCGAGGAGGAGATCGCGGCCGTCACCGGCCCCGGCGGCGAGTCGGACCTGGACGACGTGGAGGCGGCCGCCATCGAGGAGGGCGGCCCCGACTTCGAGACCCCCTTCGAGAAGCTCGTCCAGAAGAGCCGCAAGCTCAGCGCGGAGCGCGTGCGCACCGTGGTGGAGAGCCTGCTCTTCGTCTCGGACAAGCCGCTCACGCTCGACCAGCTCTTCGAGAGCTCGGGCATCGACCGCGAGCTCATCACCAAGGCGCTGGATCAGCTCGGCGGCATCCACCGCGAGGGCATCAGCGGCATCGTGCTCTACGAGGTCGCGGGCGGCTGGCAGTTCCGCACCGATCCGCACTCCGCCGAGTACGTGCGCCGCTTCCTCCAGGTGAAGCCGCAGCGCCTCACGCGCGCCGCCGTGGAGACGCTCGCGATCATCGCCTACCGCCAGCCCGTCACCCGCCCCGAGGTGGAGGACATCCGCGGCGTGGACTGCGGC
Organism: Aggregicoccus sp. 17bor-14; assembly: GCF_009659535.1. Classification (NCBI taxonomy): domain Bacteria; kingdom Pseudomonadati; phylum Myxococcota; class Myxococcia; order Myxococcales; family Myxococcaceae; genus Aggregicoccus; species Aggregicoccus sp. 17bor-14. The sequence goes on along the minus strand of NZ_VJZZ01000001.1, from coordinate 181,579 downwards.
GCGGTCCTCAAGGCGCTCCTGGATCGCAAGCTGGTGAAGATCCTCGGCAAGAAGGAGGAGGTGGGCCGCCCCATCCTCTACGGCACCACCCGCGAGTTCCTCGAGTTCTTCGCGCTCAAGGACCTGAGCAGCCTGCCCACCCTGCGCGAGTTCCACGAGCTCACCCAGGAGCACCAGGACATTGTAGAGAAGGAGAGCGGACCCCGTCCTACTGCCGCGGGCACCGTGGAGACCCTTGCGGACCCGGAGTTCCAGGCCCGCATGGAGAAGAGCACCCAGGCGAGCGAGGCCGCCCTCGAGATCCTCGAGGAGGCGCTCGCCGCCGCAGAGAAGACCCAGAAGGCGAGTGCCTCCGCGCTCGCCGCCCAGACTCCGGCCGAACCGCCGGAACCCAAGCCCGAGTAGAAGGGCCGCAATGCCCCCGCGAGAGCGGGCGCCCAGAGAGAAGAGCGCAACATCATGGCCGAAAGACTGCAGAAGTACCTCGCCCGCGCGGGCGTCGCCTCCCGTCGTCACGCCGAGGAGCTGATCACCGCGGGCCGCGTGAAGGTGAACAACCAGACCATCACCGAGCTCGGCAGCCGTGTGGAGCCCGGCACCGACCTCGTCTCCGTGGACGGCAAGCTCGTGCAGCCGCCCGAGAAGTCCTCGTACTACCTGCTCTACAAGCCCACCGGCGTGGTCACCACGCTCTCGGACCCGCAGGGCCGGCCCACCGTCGCGGACTACATCGCGGATACGGACAAGCGCCTCTTCCCCGTCGGCCGCCTCGACTACGACGCCGAGGGCGCGCTGCTCTTCACGGACGACGGTGCGCTCGCGCACAAGCTCACCCACCCGAGCTTCCAGGTGCCGCGCACCTACCTCACCAAGGTGAAGGGCGTGCCGGATACGGCCACGCTCGAGAAGCTGCGCGGCGGCGTGCGGCTCGAGGACGGCATGGCCACGCCCGTCTCGGTCGACGTGCACGAGAAGGCGGAGGCCAACACCTGGCTGCGGATCGTGGTCGCCGAGGGGCGGCCCCACCTCATCAAGCGCCTGTGCGCCGCGGTCGGTCACCCCGTGCTTCGCCTCTACCGCCCCAACTACGCCGGCGTGAACGTGGAGGGGCTGCGCCCCGGGCAGCTGCGCACGCTCACCGGCCAGGAGATCCGCCTCCTCAACGAGGTGGCCGAGGGCCGCGCCGAGGCGCCCAACCCCAAGAGCTTCAAGCTGCCGCCGCGCCGCCATGGCCGCGCGGCGCCGGGCTTCGAGACCTTCGATGGGGATGACGGCGCCGAGGACGGTGACGAGGCCGCGCCGCCGCCTGCGCGCCGGCCCGCCGCGGGTGCACCCGCCAGGGGCCGCGCGGAGGGTGGCAGTCGTCCGGCCTTCAGCGCGGGGCGCCGCGGGCTCGAGAGCGAGGCGCCCGTGCGCAAGAGCACCGGCGAGCGCGCGGCCGAGGCGCTCGGCCGCGGCATGGAGGAGGAGGCCCGGCCGGCGCGCAAGAGCTTCGGCGGCGGCGAGCGGCCCGCGCGCAAGGGCTTTGGGGCAGGCGGCGATCGCCCCGCTCGCGGTGGGTTCGGCGGTGGCTCGGAGCGCCCGGCGCGCAAGAGCTTCGGGGGAGACGAGCGCCCGTCTCGCGGTGGCTTCGGCGGCGGCTCGGAGCGCCCTGCGCGCAAGAGCTTCGGTGGAGACGAGCGCCCGGCGCGCAAGAGCTTCGGGGGCGACGAGCGTCCGGCTCGCAAGAGCTTCGGGGGCAATGAGCGTCCATCGCGCGGCGGCTTCGGGGGCTCCGAGCGCAAGAGCTTCGGTGGCGGCTCCGAGCGTCCGGCGCGTGGTGGCTTCGGTGGCGGCGCGGAGCGCAAGAGCTTCGGTGGCTCCGAGCGTCCGTCTCGCGGCGGTGACGAGCGGCCCGGCCGTCGGGGCTTCGAGGGTGGCTCGGAGCGGCCCGCCCGCAAGAGCTTCGGCGGTGGCGACGAGCGGCCCGCCCGCAAGAGCTTCGGCGCTGGCGACGAGCGGCCTGCGCGCAAGAGCTTCGGCGGTGGCGACGAGCGGCCCACGCGCCGTGCCTTCGCGGGCGACGATCGGCCCGCGCGCGGCGGCGCTGAGCGGCCCACGCGCCGTGCCTTCGCGGGCGATGACCGGCCCGCGCGCGGCGGCGACGACCGTCCGGCGCGCAAGCCCTTCGGCGGCGGGGCAGGGCGCGGGGGCTTCGGTTCCGAGGACCGTCCTGCGCGCCGCAGCTTCGGCGGTGCCCCGGAGCGCGCGCCGCGCGGCGGCGGTGAGCGGGGCGAGCGTCCTGCGCGGGGCGGCTCCGGCGGGGGCGAGCGGCCTCAGCGCGGTGGCGCGGGCGGCAGCGAGCGCCCTGCGCGCAAGGGCTTCGGCGCGGCGGGCGGGCGGGCCGAGGGCGGAGATCGCCCGGGTTTCACCGACTGGCGCGAGCGCAAGTCCCAGGGCCCCGCGCGCTGGACGACGGACCGGCCGCGGCCGGGTGGCAACCGCCCCCGTCCCGGCGGCCCGCGCAAGCCCCGCTGAGGCGGGCGCGCGGCATGCGCTGAGCAGCGACGCATTGATATAACCCGGGGGCTGCGAGAAGCCCCCAACCACCGGTGACCGATGCGAACCCGCGCGTGCTCCACTCTCGTCCTGGCCCTGCTCCTCTGCGCCAGCTGCGGCCGGGGGCGGGACCAGCTCCTCGCGGACCTGCAGAGCCCGCGTCCCGAGACGCGCGCGCAGGCCGTGAAGGAGCTCGCGAAGCAGGGGCGCGCCGAGGATCTCGCGCTCTTCACGCAGGCCGCGAAGGACCTCACCCCGGTGGTGCGCAGCGAGGCCGCCGTGGCGCTGGGCAGCAGCCAGGACCCGCGCGTCGTGGACCTGCTCGGCGAGCTGCTCGAGGACCCCGACGAGGAGGTGCAGAGCCGCGCCGCCATGTCGCTCTCCGAGGTGAAGGGGGACAAGGCGAAGGCCTACCTCACGCTGCAGTACGCGCGGCGCGGCCCGCGCACGCGCCAGGCCATCGTCCAGGCGCTCCGCGCAGCCAGCGTGCCCAACCCCATGACCACGGCCGTCGCGGCCGAGTCGCACGCCATCTGGGATCGCAACCTGCTCACCCTGAACGAGGGCTCGCTCGCCGAGCGCGTGGGGGCTGCCGAGGAGCTGGGCAAGAGCGGCAAGCCCGAGGCCGTGGACCGCCTCCTCACGCTGGTGCGTGATCCGCAGGTGGTGCTCGCGGCTGCGGCGGTGCGGGGATTGGGCGAGGCCGACGATGCCCGCGCGGTGGGCCAGATCGCTGTCCTCCTGGACGAGAGCTTCCCGGAGCTGCGCACCGCCGCGAGCGCCGCGCTGCTCAAGCTGCAGGACCCCGTCGTCGTGCAGAAGCTGGCGGCCGTCGCGCTCGAGCGCAGCAGCGCGAGCGCCGGTGCGCTGGCGGCGATCGCCGGCCTGCCGCGCTCGCCCGAGTCCGACGCGGCCCTGTGCCGTATCGCCCTCGATGGAGCTCCCACAGATGCGCTGGATGCAGGGCGTGCGATGCGCGCGCGGGGCGGCTGCCCCATCGAGCCCGTGGTCGAGCGGCTCGGCAAGCCCGCCACCCAGGAGTCCGCGCTGCGCACCCTCGCAGGCCTCGGCCCCACGGCCGCCGCGGCGCTGCCGCGCGTGCTGCCGCTGATCTCCCAGACGGACACGGATCTGCGCGTGCGCGCCATCGAGGCCGCGGCAGCGCTCGGAGACGCGGCCGCCGCCGGCCCGGTGCTGCTCAAGGCCTACGCGGAAGAGGTCGCGGCGGTGCAGCCGCTGCAGGCGGACTGGGTCTCTTCGCCGCTCCCGCTTCGCTACGGCGCGGGCTTCGACCCCGCCGCGCCCGCGCCGAGCGCGCACCCGGAGGACTCGCACAGCGCGAAGCAGGCAGCGCTCTTCGACCGGCTCAAGACGCTCAACGCCGCGCGCGCCCGGGCCCGCGGCCAGGCACCCGCGAGCGAGCCCCTGCCGCCGACGGAGTTGGTGGACGACGTGCCGGAGAGCAAGCTGCGCGTGCTCTCGGCGCTGCTGCGCAGCCTCGGCGCGCTTCGCGTGGACGGGGCGCTCGCGGCCCTGAAGCCGCATGCGCAGGACCCGAGCCCCGCGCTGCGCACCGCCGCGCTCGTCGGCCTCGCGCGGCTGGGCGGGGAGGGCACTGGCATCGCCGCGAAGGCGCTGCTCGAGCCCGACCGCGAGGTCCAGAAGGAGCTGGCCCTGGCGCTGTCGGAGCAGGGAGAGGCGGGCCGCAAGGCGCTGGTCTCGGCGCTGCCGCAGCTGGGCCCCGAGAAGGTCATCGTGCTCGAGGCGCTCTACCGCACCAGCGTCCCGGCGGACGCAGCCCCCGCACTCGCGGAGGTCGTGAAGGCGGGCGGAACCGAGGCGGGCATCGCGGCCCTGCTGCTCGGGCGCCTCAAGGCCCGCGACGCCGTGCCCACCCTGGTGGCCGCGCTCGCGGACCCGACGGCGGCCGCGCGCCGCGAGCTGCTGACTGCGCTCGGGGAGATCGGCGAGCGCTCCGCGGCGGAGGCCGTCGCGCGAGACCTCTACAGCGACACGCCGGACGTGCGCGCCGCCGCGGCAGGAGCGCTGACCACCCTGGGCTCGGGGGCGCAGGTGGAGGCGCTCGACGCGCTCAAGAGCGACTACTACCGCGAGGTGCGCCTGGCTGCGGAGCGGGCGCTGGCGCGCATCAACTCCGGCGCCGCGGAGGCCACCCGCTGATGGACCTGCGCAAGGTGAAGGATCAGGCCGCGGACGCGTTCACCCGCGGGCGCTTCGGGAAGGCGGCGGAGCTCTGGGCCCAGTACTGCGCGGGCGACCCGCGCGACCACCAGGCGCGGCTGCGCCTGGGAGACTCCTGGCTCAAGGCAGGGGAGCGCGAGCGCGCGGTGGCGTCCTACCAGGCCGCCGCCGAGGGCTTCGCGCGCGACGGCTTCCTGCCCCGCGCCATCGCCGCGAGCAAGCTGGTGCTCGAGCAGGAGCCGGCCCACCAGGGCGTGCAGCGGATGCTCGCGGACCTGTACGCCGCGCGCGGGACGCCCGCCGATGCCGCCCGCGCCGCGCGTGCCGCGTCTCCGCCGCGCCCGGCCGTCGCGCCCGTGCAGGTCGCAGCGGCGCAGCCCGTGGCAGCAGCGCCCGTGCGCGAGCCGGCGCTCGCGGCGGAGGCCGGTCCCGTGGATCTCTCGGACCCGCTGCCCCCGGAGCTCGCCCTCCACCCGGCGGGCGCGCCCGAGGGGGAGCCGCCTGCCGGTGAGGCTCCTGCACCTTCCAGCGCCGTGCCTCCGGGGCTGCGCCCCCGGCGCAGCAACGCCCTCGCGGAGCCGTCGCCCGAGCTGGAGCCCGCGCCGCGCGAGGCCCTGGAGCCGCAGATGCCCGCGGGGGGCTTCACGGAGCTCGAGCTCGACTCGGACTCCATCCTCCAGGCGGTGGAGGGTGCGGCCCGGGCGGCCGCGGCCCCCGCAGCCGAGGAGGACGAGGAGACGGTGTTCAGCCTCACCGAGGAGATGGTGAGCGACACGCCCGTCCCCGGTGCGCTGCCGCACATCCCGCTCTTCTCGGACCTTCCCTCCGAGGCCTTCATCGCGCTCTTCGAGCGCTGCCCGCTGCGGCGCTTCGCCTCCGGCACCCGCGTGCTCGAGCAGGGCAGCGTGGGCAGCGCGTTCTACGTGGTGTGCGAGGGCCAGGTGCGCGTGCTGCGCGAAGCGGCGGGCGAGGTGCGCGAGCTCGCGCTGCTGCGCGAGGGTGCGTTCTTCGGCGAGATGGCCCTGCTCTCGGGCGCGCCGCGCGCAGCCTCGGTCGTCAGCGCCTCGGATGAGACGCAGCTGCTCGAGATCCCCGCGGCCGTGCTCTCCGAGCTGGCCGGCGCGCACCCGCAGGTGGCGCGCGCGCTCAAGAAGTTCTGCCGCGAGCGCCTGCTGTCCAACGTGATGGGCAGCGCGGCGCTGTTCCAGCTCTTCGATCGCAAGGACCGGCGCGTGCTCGTCGAGCGCTTCCGCGCCCGCGAGGTGCCGCGCGGCGAGGTGCTCGTGCGCGAGGGCGAGCGCAGCGACGGCCTCTACGTCGTGCTCTCGGGCGAGGTCGAGGTGCGCAAGCAGGACCAGGCCCTGGCGCGGCTGCGCGAGGGCGAGCTCTTCGGCGAGATGTCCCTGCTGCACAAGGCGCCGGCCACCGCGAGCGTGGTGGCCGCGCGCCGCACCTCGCTGCTCCGGCTGCCGCGCGAGGACTTCGACGCGCTCATCCTCAGCCACCCCCAGATCCTGGTGCACGTGGCCGAGCTCACCGACGATCGGCGCCGCCACACCGAGGCCCTGCTCGCAGGCGTGGTGGCCTCGGGTGAGGAAGGGCTGATGCTGGTGTAGCTACTTCGGGTTGCGCACGCGCGAGAGGTACTCCTCGCGCCGCACGACGCCGGTGTCCACCAGCAGCTCCATCAGTGCCCGCAGCGCGCGCACCTGGCCGGCCACGGCCTGCTCCAGCGCGCCCACGCGCTCGGTGAGCGCCTCGATGCGGCGCTGCTGCTCGGCATCCACGGCCGGGGCAGCCGGGGCGCCGGCGGGGGCGGGCGCCGCGCGCGGGGCGGCCATCCGCGGCGCCTGGGGCTCGAAGGTCATCTCCTGGCGGCCGTAGCTGTCGGGCGAGGCGGTCTTGGAGGCGACGGTGTTCTCGCCGTAGTAGTAGCGGCGGATGGCGCGGTCGATCCCCGAGGCGCTGCTCACCGACTGCTGGATGCGCATCCCGATCTGGAAGGAGAGCTCCTGCAGCGCTTCCATGTTCGTGGGATCCGAGCTCGCCACGTGGAGCAGCTTGTTCGCGGGGTTGCCCCCGAGCGGGAAGATGCCGTAGCGCTCGGCCACGTCGATGCGCAAGAGCTGCACCACGTCCGGCGGCAGGCGCAGGGAGTCCAGGTCCACCACCGGGATGTTGAGCTGACGCGAGAGCGCGTGGGCCATGGAGTCCTCGTCCACGAAGCCCATCTCCACGAGCGTGCGGCCCAGCTTGCCGCCCCACTTGCGCTGCTCGGAGAGCGCGGCCTTCAGCTGCAGCTCCGTGAGCAGCCCCGCATCCATCAGGATCTCACCCAGCCGGCGTTTACGAACTGGAGGGGGCGTGAGGCTCACGGAGGCGGATCCTTCCCGGTGGGGTGCGAGGACCTCGTACCGCGAATGCGGGCCCGGGGTCCAGACGGGCAGGCCTACATGGTATGACAGCGGAATGGTCCGCATCCTCTGGGTCACCCTTGCCTCCGTCTGCGCGCTCTCGGGCTGTGTCTCCCACCAGGTCTCCGGTGCGAGCCTCGAGCGGGTGAGCCACCCCGCCTTCATCTCCCGCATCGAGGAGGCGGCGGGCCCGCGCTCGGACGTCTTCCGCGAGGACGACACCTACGAGCCCACCCTGCGCCGGCTCGACCCGAAGGAGGCGGACCGCCGGCTCGCGGTGAAGCTGGGGCAGACGATGAGCCGCTTCGAGCTCTCGGAGCGGCTGCGGGTGACCACGCTCTCGCGGCTGCCCGCCGAGGCGCCCTGGACTCACGCCCTGGACCCCGCGCGCGTCGCCTCCGCCCTGGACAGCTTCCTCGTGGAGGAGGTGCCCGCGAATGCGCCCGACTACGAGCTGCTGCGGCCGCTCGGCGCGGATGCCGTCGTGGAGCTCGTCATCCAGGAGTACGGGATGCACAGCGAGGACGGCCACGCGGGCGCCTACGTGCAGGGCTACGGCCGGCTCTTCGAGCTGAAGGGGGGCGCAGAGCTGTGGCGGCGCACCTTCCGCGCAGATCAGCGCGACAAGGGCGGCGCTGCGCTGGACCCCTACCGCGTGGCGAAGCAGCCGGAGCTGTTCCGCGACGCCCTCACCGCGCTGCTGGACGGGGTGGCTGCGGAGCTCGCGCAGGGGCTCACGCCGAAGGACCACGCCGCGCGCCCGCCCACCCCTGCCCCGGCCGCACCCGCGCAGCCTGCGCCCGCCCCCTCGCCGGCGCTGCCGCCGGGCGAGCTGCCGGAGCCCGCGCCCGAGACGGCGCCGCCCGAGCCCCCGGTCGAGGCCCCCGGCGACGCAACCCCGGAGCCTCCCGCCTCCAACCCCCGCGTGCGCGAGCCCGGCACGCTGCCCTGAGGGCTCCCGGCAGGGCGGGGCAGGGCTTAGCGTTGGCGCATGGCCCTGCGTCCGCGAAACCCCGGGAGCGTGCTGCACGTCGAGCTGGAGCTGGCCAAGGAGAAGGCCGGGGGCCTGCGCCGCGTGGGCGAGAAGCTGGAGGCGCTGCTCTCGGAGCTGCGCCGGCTCGAGCACGAGCTTCCGCACCTGCACGGCGCCGCGCGCACGTCCGCGCTCGAGCGGCACGCGACGCTGCGCGCGGACGCGCTGCAGCAGCGCTACTTCCTGCACGTCCAGCGCGAGGCGATGGGCCTGCGCCAGCACGGCGACCTGGACGCGCTCTACCCCATCCCGGACGCGCGGCACTGAGGCGTGCGCCCGGTGCTCCGGTCAGAACAGCGCGTGCTCCAGCAGCAGCGTCGCGAGCCCCACCGCGAAGCTCACCAGGGTGACGGGCAGCCCCACGCGCAGGTAGCCCCAGAAGGAGATCTCCGCCTTGCCGCGCGCCGCCTCGAAGACGATGAGGTTCGCCACGCTGCCCACCAGCGTGAGGTTGCCGGCGAGCGTGGAGCCCAGCGCGAGCACGTGCCAGCCCACCACGGGCTGCTGCAGCGCAGGCACCCAGGTGCGCGCGAGCATCACGAAGGGCACGTTGCTGAAGAGGTTGGAGGCGAAGAGCGTGAGCGACGCGAAGCCCAGCGTCTGGCGCAGGGGCCCGCCGGACATCAGCGGCGCGAAGGCGGTGCGGATGTGCTCCGCCCAGCCGCCCTTGTTCACGCCGTACACCACCACGAAGAGGCTCGCGAAGAAGAGCAGCAGCACGTAGTCCACGCGCTCGAGCGCCTCGCGCGGCGGCCAGCGCGAGACGACCATCACCGCGGCCGCGCCGGTGAGCGCGCTCCAGCCCATGGGCAGCCCGAGGAAGAAGGCCACCACCACGGCGGCGAGCGCGGTGAGGCTCACCCCGAGCAGCGGCCGGTCCACGGGAGGCGGCGGGCGCTGGGTGTCGAAGCGGCGGTTGGGCAGCTCGGCGCGGAAGAACCAGAGCAGCGCGAGGATGACGACCGCGGTCGCGAGCAGCGCGGGCAGCGCCATGTACGCCGCGAAGCCCGCGTAGCTCAGCCCCGAGGCGCCCTGGATGAGCATGTTCTGGGGGTTGCCGGTGAAGGTGGCCACCGAGCCCGCGTTGGAGGCCATACACACCGCGAGCAGGTAGGGGATGGGCGGCAGGCGCGCGTCCTCCACCACCGCGAGCACCAGCGGGGTGAGCATGAGGCACACCGTGTCGTTGACGAGGAACGCGGAGAGCACCGCGCTCACGACGCCCACGATGACGAGCAGCCAGCGCGGCGAGTGCGCGAGGCGCACCGCGTGGTAGCCCGCGGCCCGGAAGAAGGAGGCCTGCGAGAGGTACGCCGCGAGCAGCATCATCCCGAGCAGCAGGATGATCGTGTCCGCGTCCACCGCGTGGCGCCCCGGGTCCGCGCTGTGCCCGAACACCTCGGCGGGGGTGACCTGGCCGAGCACCACCATGAGCACTGCGCCCACCAGGGCGCCGCCCGGACGGTCGAGCCGCGAGAAGGGCAGGCGCGCCCCGGCGATGAAGACATACGTCAGCAGGAAGATGAGCAGGGCCACGAGGAGCGCGACAGTAGCCGAGCCACTCCTGCTAGGGTGACGCAACTTCCCCTTCGAGAGGGCCATGCGCGGCAGTGACGCAACCCAGAGTCCGGTGGTGCTGGACGGAAGTGAAGGGGAGGGCGGAGGGCAGATCCTCCGCTCGGCCCTGTCGCTCTCGCTCATCACCGGGCGCCCCCTGCACCTGCACCACCTGCGGGCGAACCGGCGGCCCGGGGGGCTGCGGCCGCAGCACCTCGCCTGCGTGCGCGGCGCCGAGGCGCTCAGCGGGGGCACCAGCGAGGGCGCCGAGGTCGGCGCCTCGGAGATCCGCTTCACCCCCCGGCCGGTCGTCCCCGGCGACTACCTGCTCGAGGTGGGCACCGCGGGCAGCACGCCGCTGCTGCTGCAGTGCCTCTTCTACCCGCTCGCGCTCGCAGGAGGCGGCACCCTCACGCTGCGCGGCGGCACCCACCTGCCCAAGAGCCCCAGCTTCCACTACCTGCAGGAGGTGTGGCTGCCGGTGATGCGGGCCTACGGCCTGCCGGCCAGCCTCTCGCTCACCCACGCGGGCTTCTACCCGGAGGGGGCCGGCGAGCTGCGCGCCCAGGTGCAGCCGCCCTCCGAGCCCCCGCGGCTCGTGGACCTGCCCTCGCGCGGCACGCTGCAGGAGATGACGGTGCGCTCCTTCGCCGCGGGGCTTCCGTTCAGCATCGCCGAGCGCCAGTCGCGCGCCGCGGTGGCCGCGCTGCGCGAGCGGGGCATCCTCAGCCATGCGGAGAACCGCCCCCTCCCGGTGGCCGGCTCGCGCGGCAGCGTCACCTTCGTGCTCGCGCAGTTCGAGAACACCATCGCCGGCTTCACCGCGCTGGGCGAGCGTGGGCGGCCCGCGGAGGAGGTGGGGCGCGAGGCGGCCGAGGTGGTGGCGGCGTTCATGGCGCGCGGCGGCGCCATCGACGAGCACCTCGCGGACCAGATCCTCCTGCCCGCGGCGCTGCTCGCCGCGGGGCACCTCGGGCCCTCCGCGCCGGGCACCACGCGCTACACCACGGCCGAGGTGACCGAGCACCTCACCACCCACGCCCGCGTCCTGCAGCAGTTCCTGGACGTGCACATCGACGTGGACGCGGCCGCCGGCGCCGTCGAGGTGCGCCCGCGGACTCCCTCCGGGAGCGGGGCGGGGTAGGGGAAGAGGGGCCCACTGCGAGACAGCGGGCCGCGCATCCCGCCACGCGGAGCGGCGCCGGCGCCCTGGCTGCGGTTACAACGCCCCCATGCGCCTGATTGCCGTCCTCCTCGTCAACCTCTGGCTGCTCCTGCGCGCGCTCGTGGCCGCTCCCTTCCGGCTGATGCGCGCGCGCCGGCGCCCCACCTGGGTGCGCTTCCGGGTGGCGGGAGATCCGCCCTACCGCGTGCCGCGCAAGCGCCGCTGGCGCCCCGGCCAGCGCACGCCCGAGCCCGCCACGGTGCTCTCGCTGGACTCGCTGCGCGAGGCCCTGGAGCGGCTCGCGCGCGACCCGGCGCTGAAGGGCATCCTCCTCGAGCTCGAGGGCGCGCACCTGCCGCCCGCGAAGCGCGACGCCCTCGCGCAGCTGCTCGCCACGTTCCGCGCCGCGGGCAAGCGGGTGGTGGGCTGGGCGGTGAGCGTGGACAACGCGGGCTACGAGCTGCTGTGCGCCTGCGACGAGGTGCTGCTCGCCCCGGCGGGCCGGGTGGACCTGCTGGGCTTCGCGGCCGAGGCCACGGCGCTCGGAGAGGGGCTGGGGCGCCTCGGCATCCAGGCGCACTTCGTGCGGCGCGGCGACTACAAGACCGCCCCCGAGCTCTTCACCCACGCCGAGGTCTCGGACATCCAGCGCCAGACGCTGGAGGGCTTCCTGGACGAGCGCTACGCGGCGCTGGTGGACGCCGTGGTGCGCGGCCGCCGGCGCACGCCGGAGCAGGTGCGCGCGCTCGTCGACGAGGGCCCCTACAGCGCGCGGCGTGCGCTCGGTGCGGGGCTGGTGGACGCGCTGTGCAGCGAGGCGGACCTCGGCGCACGGCTGCTGGGCGAGGGGACGAAGGACGACGAGGCGCGGGGCGTGGAGTCCTACGCGGCCTACCTCGCGCACCTGCCGTGGCCCCCGGTGCGCTGGAGGCCGCTGCGCCTGCCTCCGCGGCTCGCGCTGGTGTCGGTGTCGGGGATGATCGTGTCGGGCAAGGGGACGCGGGGCGTGGGCCCGCAGGCCGCGGGCTCGGAGGCGGTGGTGAAGGCGGTGCGGGCCGCCGCGCGGGACCCGCGCTCGCGCGCTCTGCTGCTCTACATCGACAGCCCGGGCGGCTCCGCGCTCGCCTCCGAGCTCATCCTCGAGGCGGTGCAGCGCGCGGGTCAGCGCAAGCCCATCATCGCGTTCGTGGACCGGGTGGCGGCGAGTGGCGGCTACATGGCCGCGCTCGGGGCGCGCGAGCTGTGGAGCGCGCCCCATGCGATCGTCGGCTCCATCGGCGTCTTCGCGGGCAAGTTCGATGCGTCCGCGCTGCTCGAGCGCCTGGGCATCGGGCGCACGCTCATCACGCGCGGCGAGAACGCGGGGCTGCACTCCTCCTCGCGCGGCTTCACCCCGCACGAGCGCGCGTCGCTCGAGGCGGAGGTGGAGGAGACCTACCAGGCCTTCCTGGGGATGGTGGCGCAGGCGCGCCGCACCACGCCCGAGCAGGTGCACCAGCGCGCCGAGGGCCGCGTGTACTCGGGGACGCGCGCGCTCGAGGCGGGGCTCGTGGACCGCGTGGGCGGCTTCGAGGACGCGTGCCGACGCGCGCTCGAGCTGGCGGAGGTGGCCCCGGGGCCCTTCGAGCTCGCGCACTTCGGCGCCCGCGAGCAGCCGCTCTCGCTCCTGCGGCTGCTGGCAGGAGCGGCCCGCGCCCAGCTGTACGCGCTGTGCCCCCTGGCACTCGGGGTGGTGGGCCTCGGGGACCTGCCTGCGCAGGAGCGCTTCGACTAGGATGGCCCGCATGCCGCGCGCCTGTCCCATCTGCAGCGAACAGCCCCTCGTCCCCCTCGCGGCCCGGGACGTGGAGGTGGACAGCTGCCCGCGCTGCCAGGGGCTGTGGTTCGACCGGGGCGAGCTCGAGCTCTTTCCGGATCGCCCGTCGGTGCGCCAGTTCCTCGCCGCCGCGCGCCAGGCGGCGTCGCGCTGCCGGCGCCTCGGGCACCTGGTGCCTCGCGCGGAGGTGGCCTGCGCCACCTGCCACAGCGCACCGGTGGCCTGCCCCGCATGCGGCGGGCGGCTCTCGCTGGTGGTGACGGCCACCTGCACCGTGGACGTGTGCGTGCCCTGCGAGGGCGTGTGGCTGGACCGCGGCGAGCTGGAGCTGCTCGAGCGCGTGCCCGCGCGCCCCAGGCCTCCCACCCCAGGGGCCTGGGAGATCCCCGCCGCGGCGGCTCCCGTGACGGACCCCTGGAGTGCCCCGGGCGCGACCCGCGCGCTCGCGAATGGGCACGCGGTGCGGATCAACTCGCACACGGCACTCGAGTGCTCCGCCTGTTCGGCGCTGCTCACGGTGCGCGAGGCCCACGCGCTCGATGGTGACGTGTACTGCGGTGCCTGCCGCCCGGCGGGGGCGGTGTCCGGCGCCACGCTGCCCCCGGACGTGGAGCACGCGGAGCCCTGTGCGAAGCGCGGCGGGGGCTGGGGCAGCATCGTCGCCTTCCTCCTGGACGCGCTGCGCTGAGCGGCCGGCCTACACCGAATGCTTGGGCCTGGCGCGCCGGGTGGTAGCGTCATCGGGGTCGTGACGCCTCCCTCCCGCCCGCCCTCGCGCCGCCTCCTCGCCCCGCTCGTGCTGCTGTGCGCTTGCGCCGGGCGCCCCGGCCCGGGCGACGTCGCCGAGCGCTACGCGCGCGCGCTGCGCGAGGGGCACGTGGAAGACGCGCTCGCGCTCACGGCGGAGCCCGAGGCCGGCGCGGAGGCCTTTCGTGCCCGCTACGCGAGCGCCGAGGCCCGCGCCGAGCGCGCCGCCGAGGTGCGCGCGGAGCTCCCGCAGCTCGAGGCGCGCAGCCCGCAGCTGCTGCTGGTGCAGACGCCCGCGGGCTGGCGCGTGCGGGAGGCCGGCGCGGACGCGGCGCCGCGCGCTGCGCTCGAGCGCTTCCTCGAGGCGGCGGAGGCAGGGCGCTGGCCCGAGGCCTGGTCGCTGCTCGCGGGTCCCCTGCGCGCGCGCTACACGCCGGAGCGCCTGGGGGCGGACTTCCGCGCCGAGCCGCTCGCCCGCGAGCGCCTGCAGCGCGCCCGCGCCGCGCTCCCGGGGCCGCTGGTGCTCGAGGGGGCGGAGGCCCGGCTCGAGCTGGGACAGGGCCGCGCGGTGAGGCTCGTGCGGGAGGACGGCGGGTACCGCGTGGCGGCGCTCGAATGAGCCGCCCCAGCCCCGAGCTGCTGCTGCGCCTGGGCCGCAGCCTGCGCGAGATCGATCCCTCCTCGCTCCAGCAGGAGCAGGGTGAGGACCCGGTGCGCTGGTTCCTCGGCGACAGTGGGACCGAGCTCTTCGCCTGGGGGGTCCCCGGCGCGCCGCCGCGCCACCTGCAGCTGGTCTTCTTCCGGGTGTCGCTCGAGTGGACCCGGGAGCAGGGCCTGCGCACCGGCAGCTTCGACGCCCAGTCCTCCACGTCCGGGGGCCGCTACGACCCCTACCTCATGACCCTGGGGCCGGCGGTGGACCCCCAGGTGTGCCGCGCGGCGCTCGCCCTGCTCGAGGCGAGCCGCGTGGACCCGGCCGTCCTCGCCCCGCTGCGCAAGGCCCTGGCGGCCGCGCTAATGGAACCCGGCAGCGCCTCCCGCTGACGGCGCGTGCGCAGGGGCCGGCTTTGGGTTAGAGCAGCGCCCATGAACGTTTCCGAGCGCGACATCCTCGCTGCGATGTCGAAGGTGGTGGACCCCGAGCTGCACGTCGACCTGGTGAAGGCCGGGATGGTGCAGAACGTGCGTGTCGAGGGCAATACCGCGAAGCTCAAGATCGAGCTGACCACGCCGGCGTGCCCGATGAAGGCGAAGATCCAGGCGGACTCCGAGGCGGCGCTGCGCGGCGTGCCCGGCCTCGAGAAGTTCGAGATCGAGTGGGGCGCGCGCGTGCGCTCCGCCCCCGCAGGCATGCCGCAGACGGGCGGCCAGGCGCTGCTGCCGGGCGTGAAGAACGTGATCCTGGTGGGCGCGGGCAAGGGCGGGGTGGGCAAGAGCACCGTCTCGGTGAACCTCGCCGCCGCGCTCGCCCAGCACGGCGCGAAGGTGGGCCTGCTCGACGCGGACTTCTACGGCCCCTCGGTGCCGATGATGACCGGCGTCACCGAGAAGCCGGTGAGCCCGGACGGCAAGACGCTCAACCCGATGACCGCCCACGGCATGAAGGTCATGTCCATCGGATTCCTCGTGGAGCCGGATCAGGCGCTCATCTGGCGCGGCCCCATGCTGCACGGCGCGCTGATGCAGCTGGTGCGTGACGTGAACTGGGGCGAGCTGGACTACCTCGTGCTGGACCTGCCGCCGGGCACCGGCGACGTGGCCCTCTCGCTCTCGCAGAGCGTGCGCGCCGCGGGCGCGGTGCTCGTGACCACGCCGCAGGACGTGGCGCTCGCGGACGTGGTGCGCGCGAAGCAGATGTTCGACCGGGTGCACATCCCGGTGCTGGGCATCGTGGAGAACATGAGCCAGTTCATCTGCCCGCACTGCTCCAAGACCACCGCCATCTTCCACCACGGCGGCGGGCGCAAGGCGGCCGAGGCCTTCAAGGTGCCCTTCCTCGGGGAGATCCCCCTGGAGCTGCGCGTGCGCGAGGGCGGCGACAAGGGCGTGCCGGTGGTGAAGAGCCACCCGGACTCCATCGAGGCCAAGGCCTTCGTGGAGATGGCGCGCAACATCGCGGGCCGAGTGTCCACCGAGAACATGCGCGTGCGCTTGCCGGTGGTGCAGGGCCCGTAGAGGGCTAGGCTCGCTCCTCGCCATGGCTCCCCGCCCGCCCCACGACGACCTGGACGACGACACCGACCCGCTGCTCGGCGACGACGACGGCAGCGTGGGGCGCGAGGGCCGCGCCGGCTTCGTTCCCGACTTCGTCCGCAAGGCGGCGGTCGCGGGCCTGGGCGCCCTCTTCATGACGGAGGACGGCATCCGCTCCCTCGCCGGGCAGCTCAAGCTGCCCAAGGAGGTGCTGGGGCTCATCCTCTCGCAGGCGGAGAAGACCAAGGGCGACATCGGCCGCGTGGTGAGCGAGGAGCTGCGCCGCTTCCTGCAGTCCGAGAAGCTGCGCGAGGAGTTCCTCAAGCTGCTCTCCGGGATGACCGTGGAGGTCACCGCGCAGATCCGGCTCGTGCCTCCCGAGGAGAAGGCGGAGAAGCCGGCCGCCTCGCCCGCGATGAAGCTCACCGTCTCGGATCTCAAGGCCGGGCGCGGCCGCAAGGGCAAGAAGGAGTGAGCGCGGAGCAGGAGCCGGGGGCTCCGAACGAGCCCGCGCCGCCGCCGGCGCGCGACTGGCGCCGCCACCCGCTCCTGCGCCGGCTGCCGGTGCTGGTCCTGGTGGTCGTGGGCTTCGCGCTCTGGGACTGGACGAAGGTGCCCGAGCGCGAGCTGGTGTGGAACCTGGACGGTCCGGGCTGGGCGGGCGTGCGCGGCCTCGAGGTGCAGGTGCTCGACGCGCAGGACGCGCTGCTCAAGCGCGAGGAGCGCTTCTTCTCCGGCCCGCCGCCCTCGCAGCTGGTGGTGCCGCTGCAGCTTCGCGAGGGCCACTACCGCGCGCGCTTCTTCCTGCGCACGGACGCAGGCACGCTGCCGCCCCGGCTGGAGCCCTTCACGGTGGGCCCGGAGCCGCGTGTGGAGCACTCGCTCTACCTCTCCGCGCGCCGTTGACCCCCGGGGGACCGGCGGCTATAGCGCCCGCACGTCGCACACCCCCTTTTTCGAGCAAGGACACGGACACCCATGGCTACGAATCACCTGGTCGTCGTTGGAGCGGGTCAGATGGGCGCGGGCATCGCGCAGGTCGCGCTGCAGGCAGGCCTGCAGGTGACGCTGGTGGACGTGTCCAAGGAGGGGCTGGCCGCGGGTGAGAAGCGCATCAAGGCGGGGCTCGCCAAGCTGCAGGAGAAGGGCATCCTCGACGAGGCCAAGCGCACGGCGGCCGAGGGCGCGCTGCGCACCGCCACCAGCGCGAAGGAGGCGAAGGACGTGGACTTCGCCATCGAGGCGGTGACCGAGAACGAGGACCTCAAGAAGCGCATCTTCGTGGACCTGGACGCGGTGGTGCGCCCCGGCGGCATCCTCGCCACCAACACCTCGTCCATCCCCATCACGCGCATCGCCGCGGCGACGAAGCGCCCCGAGAACGTGATCGGCATGCACTTCATGAACCCGGTGCCGGTGATGAAGCTCGTGGAGCTGATCCGCGGCGCGGCCACCTCGGACGAGACCTACGCGACGACGCGCGCGCTCGCCGAGAAGATGGGCAAGACCACGGTGGTGTCCAAGGACTTCCCCGGCTTCATCATCAACCGCATCCTCATCCCGATGATCAACGAGGCCTGCTACGCCCTGATGGAGGGGCTGGGCACCGTGGAGGACATCGACACCGGCATGAAGCTGGGCACCAACCAGCCCATGGGCCCGCTGCAGCTCGCGGACTTCATCGGCCTGGACACCTGCCTCTACATCGCCGAGGTGCTGCACAAGGGCCTGGGCGACAGCAAGTACCGCCCCTGCCCGCTGCTGCGCCAGTACGTGGACGCCGGTTGGTACGGCAAGAAGAGCGGCCGCGGCTTCTACAAGTACTAGCCCTCTCTCGCACGGAGACACGCTGACCATGGCCTACGAGAACATCCGCCTCGACATCGACGGCGCGCTGGCGATCCTCACCATCGACCGGCCCAAGGCGCTCAACGCGCTCAACAGCAAGACAATCACCGAGCTCGAGGCAGCGCTCGGCTCGCTCGGCACCGGGGTGCGCGCGCTCATCGTGACCGGCGGAGGGGAGAAGGCCTTCGTCGCCGGCGCGGACATCGCGGAGATGGCGCAGCTCGCCGAGGCGCAGGCGCAGGCGTTCGCCGCGGCAGGGCACCGCACGCTGCTGAAGCTCGAGCAGCTGGGCATCCCCACCATCGCGGCCGTGAACGGCTTCGCGCTGGGCGGCGGCACCGAGCTCGCGCTCGCGTGCGATCTCATCTACGCCTCCGAGAAGGCGGTGTTCGGGCTTCCCGAGGTCACGCTCGGCGTCATCCCCGGCTTCGGCGGCACGCAGCGCCTCACGCGCCTGGTCGGCAAGGCGCGCGCGAAGGAGCTCATCTTCACCGGCGGCAAGCTGGATGCCGCGAAGGCGAAGGAGATCGGCCTCGCGCTCGAGGTGCTCCCGGCGGACAAGCTGCTCGAGCACTGCCGCAGCGTCGCCGCGAAGATCCTCAAGGTGGGGCCGCTCGCGGTGGCGAAGGCGAAGCGGGTCATCGAGGACAACGCGGACGCGGACCTGCGCCAGGCGCTCGAGGCCGAGCGCCGCGGCTTCGCGGACCTCTTCGGCTCGGCGGACCAGAAGGAGGGCATGAAGGCCTTCCTCGAGAAGCGGCCCGCGCAGTTCACCGGCAAGTAGAACCGCACGAGCGCTGCCGTCGCGGCGCCGCGCGAAATGTCCCCTCTCCCTCTGGGAGAGGGTCGGGGTGAGGGAAGTGCGCTTCCCCACCCGAGGCACAGGATGACCCGACCCGTCGCCCTCGTCCTGCTCCTGCTGACAGCCGCGGCCCACGCCGAGGACACCCGGCCGCGCGCGCCGCCGCTCGTCTCCTGGAAGCGCACGCTGTGCCTCTACACGCTCTGCTTCCTCGAGCCGCTGATCCCGGACCTGCGCTACGAGTGGGGCCCTGCCCGGCGCGCGGTCCTCTCGTGGCCCGTGCACCCCTGGGCCACGCCGCCCTTGGACATCCCGGGCCCTACGCTCGTCGCCTCGCCCTTCGTGGAGCCGCAGCTGCGCCTGGGCCCCGAGCGCGAGGGGCGCCTGCTCGCCGGCGCGCGCCTCTACGCCTTTCCGGACAAGCACCTCTTCGGCGTGCTCGTGGAGGGCGCGGGGCTGTGGGGCACGGACGGGAAGGGCGGCGTCGCGGGCCTGGGGCTCACCTACGATCTCATCGAGCGCCACCGCACGACGCAGCCCTGGACCCTGTCGCTCGTCCTGCGCCGCACCTGGACGGACCAGGGCCCGCGCAACGACCTGAGCTTCGACGTCACCGTCCCGCTGCGCATGTTCTTCGGCTCGCCGATGAACGTGAACCCGAAGGACGAGGACTGAGCCTGCTCGCTTGCTCTCCAGGCGGGCAGTCTCCAGGGAGTTCGCGAGCCCCGTCGGCTCCCGTACACTCGGAGCCACCTTGGTCCGACTCTTCCGACGCCCCGCTCGCGCTGCGCCGTCCATCGGTCTCACCCTGTCCCGCGACGCCCTGATGGCCTGGGGCGAGTGGGGGTACGTCCACCGCTCGGATCACTGCGCGGAGGAGGGCGTGGGGACGCTCCGGGCGGCCGAGTCCGCGTGGCTGGGGCCGGCGCTGGAGCGCGGCGCGCGCCGCCGCCTCAAGTACGCGGGCGGTGGGGTGGGGGCCATCCTCCTCGCGGGCCTCTTCCTCGGCCCCGCGCTCGCCTCCGGGCTCTTCGCCCTGCTGCTGCTCGCGCTCGCCCACGGCCTGCTCAGCGCCGCGCACGAGGCGCCTCGGCAGGACCTCGGGGCGCTGCCCCGCGAGCCCTCTGCGCTCGCTCGGCACGAGCGGTTCCGGGTGCTGCGCCACCTCGGCCGCAGCCTCTTCCGCGCGAGCGCCGTGTGCGCCGTGGCGGGTCTCGCGGCGGCGCCGGGCACGGCGGCCTCGCTGGCGCTCGCGCTCTTCGGGCTGCTGTCCTGGGCGGCCTCGCGGGTGCTCGTTCTCTAATAGGCATGGCAACCGGGGCTCTCCGCCCCGGTTGACAGTCTCGCTGTACGTCCCCCTCGGCGCGAATAGGATGGACTCCACGTTTCTACCAACGGGAGTGCCATGAACTTCGAGCTGACCGACGTCCAGCGCGAGATCCAGCGGATGTGCCGTGAGTTCGCCGCGCGCGAGCTCATCCCCAACGCGCGCAAGTGGGACGAGACGCACGCGTGGCCCACGGAGGCCGTGAAGAAGCTCGCCGAGCTCTCGCTCCTGGGCGTGGCCGTGCCCGAGCAGTGGGGTGGGGCGGGCCTGGACAACGTCTGCTACGCGCTCGCCATGGAGGAGATCAGCCGCGGCTGCGCCTCCACCGGCGTGATCATGAGCGTGAACAACTCGCTCTACTGCGACCCGGTCTCCAAGTTCGGCACGGACGCGCAGAAGGAGGAGTACCTCGCTCCCTTCGCGCGCGGCGAGAAGCTGGGCTGCTTCGGCCTCACCGAGCCCCAGGCCGGCAGCGACGCCGCCGCCCAGCAGACCGTGGCCGTGAAGAAGGGTGACGAGTACGTCATCAACGGCTCGAAGAACTGGATCACCAACGGCCCCAAGGCGGACGCCATCGTGCTCTTCACGATGACGGACAAGGCCAAGGGCAACAAGGGCATCACCGCCTTCCTCGTGCCCACCAACACGCCCGGCTTCATCCGCGCCGAGCCCGACCGCAAGATGGGCATCAGCGCCGCCCACTCCTGCTCCATGTTCTTCGAGGACATGCGCGTGCCGGCGAAGAACATCCTCGGCAAGGAGGGCGAGGGCTTCAAGGTGGCGATGAGCACGCTGGACGGCGGGCGCATCGGCATCGCGGCGCAGGCGCTGGGCATCGCGCGCGCGGCCTTCGAGGAGGCGGTGCGCTACTCCGGCGAGCGCAAGACCTTCGACAAGCCCATCCGCGAGCACCAGGCCATCCAGTTCATGATCGCGGACATGGCCACCGAGATCGACGCCGCGCGCCTCCTCGTCTGGCAGGCCGCGCTGCTCAAGGACCGGGGCGTGCGCCACTCGCAGGAGAGCGCCATGGCCAAGCTCTACGCGAGCGAGATGGCCAGCCGCGTGGCCAACAAGGCCCTGCAGGTGCACGGCGGCATGGGCTACAGCAAGGAGATGGACGCCGAGCGCCACGTGCGCGACGCGCGCATCACCGAGATCTACGAGGGCACGAGCGAGATCCAGCGCATCGTGATCTCGGCGAACCTCCTCAAGGACTAGCCCCGGGAGCCCCTTGATGAAGACGAAGACCCTCCTCGCCGCAGCCCTGCTCCTCGCCGTCCCCGCGCTCGCCCAGGACGGGGGCACGCCCGCCGCGGCTCCCGCCCAGGCGCCGAAGAAGGCGCCTGCCAAGGCGCCGCTCGACGTGGAGCACATGCCCTTCACCCCGGACTCCATCCGCCAGGTGGTGGGCCACCACTCGGACGAGATCCAGGACTGCTACGAGGAGTGGCTCTCCAACAAGGGCAAGCACGCGCCCGAGGGCAAGCTGATGACCTCCTTCACCATCACGGCCGCGGGCCTGGTGAAGGGGGCGAAGGTGCTCAACAAGGGCACCGCCCCGGCGCTGCGCGACGCCGGGCTCAAGGAGTGCGTGGTGGGCGTGCTCACCGCGATGAGCTTCCCCAAGCCCGACGACAAGCGCGACCACCCCATCGAGTACCCGTTCAACCTCAAGGCCATCAAGTAGGGGCACGCGCCGTGAACTTCGAGCTCACCGAGACCCAGACGCTCATCCGCGACACCGCGCGCAAGATCTCCCGCGAGCGCATCGCGCCCGGCGCGCGGGAGCGCGACCGCAACGAGCGGTTCCCCCGCGAGCTCTACACCGAGCTCGCGCAGCTGGGCCTGCTGGGCGTGAACATCCCCGCGCAGTACGGCGGGGCGGAAGCGGGCGTCGTCTCGTACGCGCTCGCGATGATGGAGGTCTCGGCCGCCTGCGCCTCCACCGCGGTGGGCATGGCCGTGACCAACATGTGCGCCGAGCTCATCTACAAGTTCGGCACCGAGGCCCAGCGCGAGAAGTACCTGCCGCGCCTCACCTCCGGCGAGGCCATCGTGGGGGCCTTCGCGCTGAGCGAGCCGCACGCGGGCTCGGACCCCGGCGCCATGCACACCACGGCGAAGCGCCGCGGCAACAGCTGGGTCATCAACGGCTCCAAGCAGTGGATTACCTCCGGCGCCCACGCGGGCGTGATGGTGGTGTGGGCGCGCACGGGCGGCGAGGGCAACCGCGGCCTCTCCGCCTTCATCGTGGAGGGCGGCACGAAGGGCCTGCTCGTGGGCAAGCACGAGGACAAGATGGGCCTGCGTGCGTCCAACACGGTGGGGCTCACCTTCGAGGACTGCGAGATCCCGCTCGAGAACCTCCTGGGCAAGGAGGGCGAGGGCTTCAAGCTCGCCATGATCGCGCTGGACGGCGGGCGCATCGGCATCGCCTCGCAGGCCTGCGGCGTGGGCCGCGCGGCGCTGGACTCCGCGGTGCGCTACTCCAAGGAGCGCAAGGCGTTCGGGCAGGCCATCGCCGAGTTCCAGGGCCTGCGCTTCATGATGGCGGACATGGCCGTGCAGCTGCGCGCCGCGGAGCTGCTCACCTACCGCGCCGCGGTGCTCAAGGAGCAGGGCGCCCCGTTCAGCCGCGAGGCCTCCATGGCGAAGCTCTTCGCCAGCGAGACGAGCAACCGGGTCTGCGACAAGGCGGTGCAGATCCTCGGCGGCTACGGCTACATCGACGAGTTCCCCGTCGAGCGCTACCTGCGCGACGCGCGCGTGCAGACCATCTACGAGGGCACGAGCGAGGTGCAGCGCATCGTGATCGCCCGCGAGACGATCAAGCTCCTGGGGTGACGGGGCGGGGGAAGAGACTTCCCCACCTCGCGCGTTCTGATCCCAGGACGCAGGCTGGAAGGACCTGGCGCCCCCCCAGTCCCCCCGCTCGCTGAGCGAGGGGCCCAGCAGCTCACCGGGATGGCAGCCGACTACGCCCTGCGTTAGCTCCTACTGACACACCTCTGGCGACCTCCCTTGACTGCCGGAAACTCCGGTGTCTAGGGTGCGCGCCTTCCCTCCCCACAGTGGGGAACACCACGGCTCCCGACACGCCCTGCGGGTCCACCGTCGCCTCTCACAATTGGGCAGCTGTACCGCAGCAAAGGATTCCCAACCACATGCAGCAGAACGTGAACCAGCAGAGCGGGATCGAAGGCATCGACGAGGACTTCGCGGCACTCTTTGAGGCGTCCATCAAGGAGCGCGGAGCCGACGGTCTCTTCAAGGAAGGCGAGATCGTCAAGGGCACCGTCGTCCAGGTGACCAAGGACTACGTCGTCGTCGACGTCGGCTACAAGTCCGAGGGCCAGATCCCTCTCACGGAGTTCACCAACCCCCGCGGTGAGGTGTCGGTCAAGGCCGGCGACCCCGTGGAGGTCCTCCTGGAGAGCCGCGAGAACGACACCGGCATGGTCGTCCTCTCCAAGGAGAAGGCCGACAAGATGCGCATCTGGGACGAGATCAGCGCCGCCTGCGAGCGCGACGAGATCGTCAAGGGCACCATCGTCGGCCGCGTGAAGGGTGGCCTCAGCGTCGACATCGGCGTGAAGGCGTTCCTCCCGGGCAGCCAGGTGGACATCCGCCCCGTGCGCAACCTTGATCAGTACATCTCGAAGGAGTTCGAGTTCAAGGTCATCAAGTTCAACAAGAAGCGCGGCAACATCGTGCTCTCTCGCCGCGTGCTCCTCGAGAAGCAGCGCGAGGAGATGAAGAAGGAGACCCTCAAGAACCTCAAGGAGGGTGCGGTCCTCAAGGGCCAGGTCAAGAACCTCACCGACTACGGTGCGTTCATCGACCTCGGCGGCATCGACGGCCTGCTGCACATCACGGACATGTCGTGGGGCCGCATCGGCCACCCGTCCGAGATGTTCAACGTGGGCGACGAGGTCCGCGTGGTGGTCCTCAAGTTCGACCCCACCGCCGAGCGCGTCAGCCTGGGTCTGAAGCAGATCCAGGAGGACCCGTGGCACCGCGCCGACGAGAAGTACCCGGTCGGCACCCGCGTGTCCGGCAAGGTCGTCTCCATCACGGACTACGGCGCGTTCATCGAGATCGAGCAGGGCGTCGAGGGTCTCGTGCACGTGTCCGAGATGTCCTGGACCAAGCGCCTCAAGCACCCGAGCAAGATGCTCGAGGTGGGCGCGCAGGTCGAGGCCGTGGTTCTCGACATCGATCCCAAGGCCAAGCGCATCGCGCTCGGCATGAAGCAGATCGAGCAGAACCCCTGGACGCTCCTCGAGGACAAGTACCCGATCGGCTCGGTCATCAAGGGCCAGATCCGCAACGTCACCGACTTCGGCGTGTTCGTCGGCGTCGAGGAGGGCGTGGACGGCCTCGTGCACGTCTCCGACATCTCCTGGACCCAGCGCATCAAGCACCCGGGCGAGATGTTCAAGAAGGGTGACGAGGTCGAGGCGGTGGTGCTCAACATCGACGTCGAGAACGAGCGCTTCAGCCTGGGCATCAAGCAGCTCCAGCCGGACCCCTGGGACACCCTCAGCGAGCGCACCCCCGTGGGCAGCCGCGTGAAGGGCAAGGTCACCAAGGTCACCGACTTCGGCGCGTTCGTGGAGATCGAGCCCGGCATCGAGGGCCTCGTCCACGTCTCCGAGCTGAAGGAGGAGCGCGTGGAGAACCCCCGCGACGTGGTGAACGAGGGCCAGGAGGTTGACGTCAAGATCATCGACATCAACACCCAGGACCGGAAGGTGGCGCTCTCCATGAAGGCGCTCATCGGCGAGGGCTCGGACGACTACCGCGAGTACCTGCGCAAGCAGGCCGAGGGCTCCAAGGCCCGCCTCGGCGACGTGATGGCGAGCAAGCTGAAGAAGTAGTCGCCCTGACGTCGTAACCAGTCACACGGAGCCGGGTTCCCGCGAGGGAGCCCGGCTTTCGTGCTTTCTGGGACGCAGCCACACCTACAGTGCTTGACCCCCTCCGAAGGCGCGGTGTTTAAGGGCGGCCGTTACTACTTTGGAAGGCCCGCCCGCGGCGGCTTCCCACCCTCTCTCAGGAGACCTCTTCCATGGCTCGTTCCGTCGTCATCGTCGGCGCTGCGCGTACCCCCATCGGCGCCTTCCAAGGCTCGCTCTCCAAGCTCACCGCGCCGCAGCTGGGCGCCATCGCGATCAAGGCTGCGCTCGAGCGCTCGGGCGTCCCCATGGACCAGGTGCAGGAGGTCATCATGGGCAACGTGCTGCAGGCCGGCGTTGGCCAGGCCCCCGCGCGCCAGGCGATGATCGGCGCGGGCATCCCCAACACCGCCCCGGCGATCACCATCAACAAGGTCTGTGGCTCGGGCCTGCAGGCGGTCGTGATGGCGGCGCAGTCCATCGCGCTCGGGGACGCGGACGTGGTGGTGGCGGGCGGCATGGAGTCCATGAGCAACGCCCCGTACATCAGCCACAGCATGCGCGGCGGCGCCCGCATGGGTGACGTGACCTTCAAGGACGCGATGATCCACGACGGCCTCTGGGACGTGTACGGCAACGTCCACATGGGCAACTGCGCCGAGGAGTGCAGCGTCAGCCACAACATCAGCCGCTCGGCCCAGGACGAGTACGCGAAGGAGTCCACCGGCCGCGCCGTGCGCGCGCAGAAGGAGGGCCTCTTCACCGCCGAGATCGTGCCCGTGCCGGTGCCCGGCAAGAAGCCCGAGGACACCACGATCGTGGCGGAGGACGAGGGTCCCCGCAACGCGAAGCCGGACAAGATCCCGGGCCTCAAGCCGGTGTTCAAGAAGGACGGCACGGTGACGGCCGCCAACGCGTCCTCCATCAACGACGGCGCCGCGGCGCTGGTGCTGATGGAGGAGGAGCGCGCGAAGAAGGAGGGCCGCACCATCCTCGGCCGCATCACCGCCTACGCGAGCGCCGCCCGCAAGCCGGTGGAGTTCACCATCGCGCCCACGGACGCGATCAACAAGATGCTCGGCAAGGCGAAGCTCTCCACCAACGACGTGGACCTCTGGGAGATCAACGAGGCCTTCGCCGTGGTGGCCATCGCGAACAACACCCTGCTCAAGCTGGACCCGAGCAAGGTGAACGTGCGCGGCGGCGCGGTGGCGCTGGGCCACCCCATCGGCGCCTCGGGCGCCCGCCTCCTGGTGACGCTGCTGCACACCATGAAGGACCAGGACAAGAAGCGCGGCGTCGCGAGCCTCTGCATCGGCGGCGGCGAGGGCATCGCGCTGATGGTCGAGCGCTGAAGCAATCCTTCGGGGCGCGAGGGAGCCTGGCGCAAGTCCGGGCTCCCTGATGCCCCCTTCACCTGGAGCAGGAGGGGCGATGGACAAGGTCGTGGCGAACGCGGACGAGGCAGTCCGCGACATTCCGGACGGCGCCGTGCTGATGAGCAGCGGCTTCGGCCTGTGTGGCAACCCCGAGAACCTCATCGAGGCGATCCACCGCAAGGGGATCAAGGGGCTGACCATCATCTCCAACAACTGCGGAACCACGGAGCTGGGCCTCGGCGTCCTGCTCAAGGCGAAGCAGGTGAAGAAGATGGTCAGCAGCTACGTGGGCGAGAACAAGGAGTTCGAGCGCCAGTTCCTCAGCGGCGAGCTGCAGGTGGAGCTCAACCCGCAGGGCACGCTCGCGGAGCGCATCCGCGCAGGCGGCTGCGGGATCGCGGGCTTCTTCACGCCCACCGGCGCCGGCACCCAGGTCTCCGAGGGCAAGGAGACGCGCATGATCGACGGGCGCCTGCACGTGCTCGAGACGCCGCTCAAGGCGGACTTCGCGATCGTGCACGCGTGGAAGGCGGACCGCTACGGCAACCTCGTGTTCCGCAAGACCGCGCGCAACTTCGCCCCCATGATGTGCATGGCCGCGAAGACCACCATCGTCGAGTGCGAGCAGCTGGTGGAGCCCGGCGAGATCGAGCCCGATCAGATCCACATCCCGAGCATCTTCGTGAAGCGGATCGTCGTCGGTAAGAACCTCCAGAAGTGGATCGAGCGGCGCACCGTCCGCAAGCAGGCCTGACACCATGCCCCTCTCCCGCGAACAGATTGCCCAGCGCATCGCCCAGGAGCTGCGCGATGGCTACTACGTGAACCTCGGCATCGGCGTGCCCACGCTGGTGGCGAACTACATCCCGGCCGGCATGGACGTGATGCTGCAGAGCGAGAACGGCCTGCTCGGCATCGGGCCGTGGCCCGTGGAGGGCCAGGAGGACCCGGACCTCATCAACGCCGGCAAGGAGACCGTGACGGCGGTGCGCGGCGCGGCCTTCTTCGACTCCGCGCTCTCCTTCGGGATGATCCGCGGCGGCCACATCGACATGGCCGTGCTCGGCGCCATGGAGGTCAGCGAGCAGGGTGACCTGGCCAACTGGATGATCCCCGGCAAGATGGTGAAGGGGATGGGCGGCGCCATGGACCTCGCCGTGGGCGCCAAGCGCGTCTACGTGGCCATGGAGCACGCGAACAAGGACGGCCAGCCCAAGATCCTCAAGAAGTGCGCGCTGCCGCTCACCGGCCTCAAGTGCGTGCAGCACATCGTGACGGATCACGCGTACATCGACGTGACCCCCGAGGGCCTGGTGCTGCGCGAGCTCGCCCCCGGCGTCACCGTGGAGCAGGTGCAGAAGCTCACCGAGCCCAAGCTGAAGATCGCGCCCGACGTGCGCGAGATGAAGGTCTAGGCTCTGCTAGAGTCCCGGGTGAGCGCATCACCCGGGACCCTGGAGCCGAGCCCATGACGGACAAGGTCGAGTCCTCCCCGCCGCAGCGGCGCGGCAGCCGCCTGCAGCACGAGCTGCTGGTGGCCTACCGCAGCCCGGGCGGCGCCAGCTTCGCCAGCCACTGGGCGGTGAACCTCTCGGGCTCCGGCCTGTTCATCAACACCTCCACTCCGCTGCCCGTGGGCAGCCCCCTGGAGCTCGTGCTCAGCCTCCCGGACGCGCCCACCCCCTTCGAGGTGGAGGGGAGGGTGGCCCGGGTGAGCGGCGCGGACAACGCGCAGCACCAGGGCGCGGGGATGGGCATCGAGTTCGTGAACGTTGACGAGGACAGGCGCTCGCGCATCGAGCGCTTCGTCACCCGCCTGCGCCAGGAGCTGCCGGAGCTGTCCGGCGGCTCTGCGCAGAGCGAAGCAAAGCGCTAGGCGCTGCATCCAAGGCCGTACCCCCATGGCTCTCGAACTTCCCCTCCCAGAGCAGCCGGTCGAGCTGCACATCGACCGCCTCGGCCAGCTGGGGGAGGGCGTGGCCCTCTTCGAGGGGCGCACCGTCTTCGTCACCGGCGCCTTCCCGGGCGAGCGCGTGCGCGCGCGGCTCGAGCAGGCGGGCAAGGTGCTGCGCGGCCACCTGGCCGAGGTGGTCGCCCCCAGCCCCTCGCGCCGCCTCTCCGGGTGCGCGCTCAGCTCCGCGTGCGGCGGCTGCGACTGGCTCGAGCTCGCGGAGCCCGCCCAGCGCGAGGCGAAGCAGGAGATCGTCCTCTCCGCGCTCGAGCACCTGGGGCGCATCCCGCGCGCCCAGCTCACCGTGCGCCCGCTGCTCGTGGCCCCGCGCGATACCGGCTACCGCCGCCGCGCCGTGCTCCACTTCTCGCAAGGGCTGCCCACCTACTTCGGCCGGCGCAGCCACGAGCGGGTCCCGGTGGAGACCTGCGGCGCCCTCGCGGAGCCGCTCGCGGCGCTGCCGGGCCGGCTCGCCCCGCTGCTGAAGCCCCTCGCGAAGGACGCGGACGAGCTGCACCTGCTCTCGGAAGGGACCAAGGCCGCCTTCGCGGTGACCTTCAAGGGCCTGGTCACGGCGCGCCACGTGGAGGTGGCGGAAGGAGCGGTGCGCGCGCTGCGGCTCGAGGGCGCGGTGCTGGTGCCGGGTCCCCAGGCCGGCGCCCCGCGCCTCGTGGGAAAGCCCACGCTGCGCTCGCTGCAGCCGCTGCGCCCCGAGGTGCCGCTCTTCCTGCGCCCGGATGCCTTCAGCCAGGCGCACGCCGAGGCCAACCTGGGCCTGGTGGCGTCGGCCCTCACCGAGCTCGCTCCGCGCACGCACGAGCGGGTGCTGGAGCTCTACTCGGGCAACGGCAACTTCACCTTCCCGCTCGCCGGGACGGCGGCCTCGGTGCTGGGGGTGGAGTCCTCCAGCGTCTCGGTGGAGCTCGCCCAGCGCAGCGCCCGCGAGGGCGGCGTCGCCAACGTGCGCTTCATCCAGGCGGATGCGCGCAAGGCCTGTGACGGCCTGGTGCGCGAGGGGGCCCAGTTCGAGCTGCTGCTCGCGGACCCGCCGCGCACGGGGGCGCCGGGCCTGTCTCGCTGGGCCAAGGCGCTGGGCGTGAAGCGGCTCGTGTACGTGGCCTGCGATCCGGCCTCGCTCGCGCGCGACGCTGGCGAGCTCGCCCAGGCGGGCTACCGGCCGCAGGTCCTCCAGGTCCTGGACATGTTCCCGCAGACGCACCACGTGGAGGCGCTGCTCTCCTTCGAGCGCGCCTGAGGGAAGAGGGGACACGCGTGGACGCCCGCATCGTCGAGTTCTCCGAGGTCCTGCGCCAGAACGGCGTGCGCGTGAGCACCAGCGAGGTGCAGGACGCGCTGCGCGCGAGCGCGGAGGTGGGGCTGCAGGAGAAGGGCGTGTTCCGCGCCGTGCTGCGCACCACGCTCATCAAGCGTGAGCTGGACGTGGAGGTCTTCAATCGCTGCTTCGACTTCTACTTCTCCGGCGCGGCGCAGACCTTCGAGGCTCTGGATCGCTCGCTGTTCCAGCAGATGCAGGAGCAGGGGCTGCTCGAGGGCGACAACCTCACGATGCTGCTCTACCAGATGAACCTGCTGCTGCCGGAGATGAGCCCGCTCACGCAGGCGCTCCTGCAGGGAGACCGCGCGCGGCTCGCGCAGATCTTCCGCGCGGCGACCCTGCAGCTGGATCTCTCGGGCCTCGAGAGCACGCTGCAGGTGGGCTTCTACAGCCGCCGCCTCCTCGCGGGCGCCGGCATGGAGCGCGCCCGCAGCGAGCTCAAGGGCTTCGAGGACGAGCTCAAGGCGCGCGGGCTCAGTGCGGAAGGCGTGGAGGTGGTGAGCCGCCAGGTCGCCGAGGCGATGCGCAAGGTGGAGGACGCGGCGCGCCGCGAGGTGCAGCGCCAGGCGAAGGGGCGCGTGCGGCGCAGCGGGGACGGCTCAGTGGACAAGCCGCTGCACACGCTGAGCGCCGCCGAGGTCGCCCAGATGGAGACGGCCGTGCGCACGCTCGCGGAGAAGCTCAAGAGCCGGCTCATCCGAAAGCAGCGCTCGCGCCGCCGCGGCGCGCTCAACGTGCGGCGCACCCTGCGGCGCAACATGCCGTGGGGCGGCATCCCCATGGTGCCGCAGTTCCGCGCGCGGCGGCCCGAGCGACCCGAGGTGGTCATCCTCTGCGACGTCTCGGACTCGGTGCGCAACGCGAGCCGGATGATGATGCTCTTCATGCACACGCTGCAGAGCCTCTTCGTGCGCGTGCGCTCCTTCGTCTTCGTCTCGGACGTGGGCGAGGTGACGCAGTACTTCAAGGACCTGGACGTGGACCGGGCCATCGATCTCGCCACCGCGGGCCAGGCCATCTCGCTCACCAGCAACTCCAACTACGGCCGCGCGCTCGCGAGCTTCAGCCGCGACCACCTGGGCAGCATCACCCGGCGCACCACCGTGATGGTCATCGGGGACGGGCGCAACAACTTCAACGCGGCCAACGCCTGGGCGCTCAAGGACTTGCGGCGCAAGGCGAAGCGCCTGCTGTGGATCTGCCCCGAGCCCGAGCGCAACTGGGGTGTTGGCGACAGCGAGATGCTGACGTACTCCAAGCACTGCCACCAGGCGGTGGTCGTCCAGTCGGTGGGCGATCTCGCGCGCCTGGCCGACCAGCTCGTCCCCGCCTGAAGGAGACCGCCGCCATGGGCAACCTCTTCGACGATCCCAGTGCCTCGGGCCCCGAGGCCGAGCTCGTCCCGCTCCACCAGGAGCCCGGCACGGGCGACTCGCGCACGCTGCGGCTCGCGTCCCCGGGCATCGACGAGGTCCGGCTCCGGGCGCTCCTGCGCTACCAGGAGGCCTTCCTCGCTCACGCGGAAGGACGCCCCGGCGCGGCGGCGCCCGCGACCCTCGCCGAGGCGCACGCGAAGGGCCTCGAGGCCAGCGCCCTGGGGGTGAAGGAGGTCGAGCGGGGGCTCGCCCTGCTGCGTGCCTTTGGAGGCCGACGCTGGACGCTGCAGCGGGTGCGCACCCGCTACGCCGAGCTCCAGGGCGAGGACAGCCCCCGCGCGGCCGAGCGCCGGGCGAGGGTGGAGGAGGAGCTCGCCCGTCTAGAGAGCCTGCAGGAGCTCGAGCAGCGCTACGGCCCGGAGCAGGTGGCCCTGCTGCTCGCGCACGAGCCGCAGATCCTCGCCCTGCACACCCGGATGGGCCAGGTCCTCCAGGGTTGAGGCCCCCCCCGAGCCAGGGGCCCTCACGGGTTGCTTTCCCCGCGCCTCCGACGGATAAGGTGCCGATTTCCCATGAAGCGCTACTTCATCCACACCTTCGGCTGTCAGATGAACGTCAACGACTCGCTCCGCATGAGCGAGGTGCTGGGGCGCATGCAGTACGCCCCCACGCCCACGGCGGACGACGCGGACCTCATCATCCTCAACACCTGCGCCATCCGTGAGAAGGCGGAGGACAAGATGCTCTCCGCGCTCGGGCGCTACCGCACCCAGAAGACGCGGCGCGGGACGCTCCTGGGCGTGGGCGGGTGCGTGGCGCAGCAGGAGAAGGAGAAGCTGCTCAAGAAGGTGCCCTACCTGGACTTCGTGTTCGGGCCGGACGCCATCGCGAAGCTGCCGGAGATCGTGGGCCAGGTGGAGAACGACCGGGCGCGCGTGGTGGAGACTGCCTGGGTGGACAGCGAGGAGTACGTCTTCCCTCGCGCTGACCCCGAGACGAGCCGCGGCAAGGTGACCGAGTTCGTCACCGTGATGAAGGGCTGCGACAACGTCTGCGCCTTCTGCGTGGTGCCCCACACCCGCGGCCGCGAGGTGAGCCGTGCGTTCCCCGAGGTGCTGCTCGAGGTGGACTCGCTCGCGCGCGTGGGCATGCGCGAGGTGACGCTCATCGGCCAGAACGTGAACTCGTACGCGGGCGGCATCAGCTTCGCGCAGCTGCTCTTGCGCACCGCGGAGGTGCCGGGCATTGAGCGCGTGCGCTTCACCACCAGCCACCCGCACGATCTCTCCGACGAGCTCATCGACGCCTTCCGCATCCAGCCGAAGATCGCCCCGCACTTCCACCTGCCGGTGCAGTGCGGCTCGGATCCGGTGCTCAAGCGGATGCGCCGCGACTACACCGTGGTGCAGTACCTCGAGCGCCTCGAGAAGCTGCGCGCCGCGCGTCCCGGCATCGCCGTCACCACGGACATCATCGTGGGCTTCCCCGGCGAGACGGAGGAGGACTTCGAGCGCACGCTCGCCCTCACCGAGCAGGTGCGCTACGAGAACCAGTTCTCCTTCGTCTTCAGCCCCCGCCCCAAGACGGTGGCGAGCCTCAAGGAGGACGAGTGGGGCGTCATCCCGCACGAGGTGAAGACCGCGCGCCTGGACCGCCTGCAGAAGCTGCAGAAGCGCATCTCCGGTGAGCTGATGGCCGCCCAGGTGGGCCGCGAGGTGGAGGTGCTCGTCGAGGGCCACTCGAAGTATGACCCCACCAAGCGCTTCGGCCGCACGCCGGAGAACCGCACCGTGAACTTCGAGGGCGACGCGCCCGCGGGCGCTCTCGTGAGGGTGAAGATCGAGCGCGCCAGCGTCGCGGCGCTCGCGGGCACCCAGCTCGCCGTGCTGCAGCCGCCCACGGTGATGCCCGAGCCCGCGGAGAGCCCCATCCCGGGCTTCCGGCTCCCCGTCACCGCGTGAGCCGCGCGGGCGCGAGTCGCTGACGCCTATGCAGGCGCGTGGTAAGAAAGCGCCATGGTCGTCACGGATGCGCTGAAGGCGTGCCCCCTCTTCAAGGGGTTCACCGATACCGGTCTCCGCATCCTGGGGGGCGTCGCCAAGGCGCGCGCCTTCCCAAAGGGCGCCCGGCTCTTCGCCGAGAACGCGGCGGGCGACTCGATGCTCATCGTCGAGGAGGGCACGGTGCGCCTCAGCGCCCAGAACGGCGCCGGCGAGGACGTGGCGCTGGGAGACGTGGGGGCAGGCGAGCCCCTGGGCGAGCTGACGCTCGTGAAGCCCGGCCCCCGGCTCTGCACTGCCACGGCCGTTTCGGACGTGCGTGCGCTGGAAATCCGCCATGAGGACTTCCAGCGCCTGATGACCGAGAAGCCTCAGGCCTGCATCAAGCTGCTGATGGGGATGGTCACGCACTTCGGCCAGAAGGTGCGCGACAACCGCGAGCCCCTGCGTTCCCTGGTGGGTAGGACCTGATCAGTCCAGGCGGGCAGACGAGCGATCTTCTGGAATCCCGTAGGGGAGCCGCGCTAAAGACCTTCACCCCCGGCGGAGCCGGGTCTACCTCGCGGAGCGGCCGGCCGGGGGAGGCGGAGTTTTAGGGGCGTGGGCCCGGTTGAAGGGGCGCCGCAGGGGGGACTCCCGGCGGGCCCTGGTTGCCTGCCGGCACGTGCGGGCCTCTTCGAGATCGACAGGACGCAGCGTGGAAGACCTTCTTCATAGCCTTCTGGGCAACTCGCAGGGCCTCATCGCCTACCTGACCGTGTTCGGGGTGCTGGTGATCTGCGGCCTGGGCGTGCCGCTGCCCGAGGACATCTCGCTCATCCTGGGCGGCTTCCTCGCGCACAAGGGCGCGGCGAGCCTGCCAGTGATGATGATGGTGGGCTTCCTGGGCATCCTGGTGGGCGACAGCCTCATCTTCGTCGCGGGACGCCGGCTGGGCACCAAGGTGGGGCGCAAGCCCGGGGGCTTCTTCG
This sequence comes from Aggregicoccus sp. 17bor-14, assembly GCF_009659535.1. Taxonomy (NCBI): domain Bacteria; kingdom Pseudomonadati; phylum Myxococcota; class Myxococcia; order Myxococcales; family Myxococcaceae; genus Aggregicoccus; species Aggregicoccus sp. 17bor-14. Next base: position 148,023 of record NZ_VJZZ01000001.1, on the reverse strand, counting down.
CGCGCATCGTCACGCCCGAGAAGCGCGCGAAGGTGGAAGGGCTCTTCGCGAAGCACGGGCAGAAGATCGTGATGATCGCCCGCTTCCTGCCCGGCGTGCGCGCGGTGACCTACTTCACGGCGGGCTCGGCCGGCATGGCCTATACGCGCTTCATCCTGTGGGATGGGCTCGCGGCGCTGGCCTCGGCGCCGCTCTTCATCTGGCTGGGCTTCCACTTCGGCGGCGAGCTGGACCTGCTCATCGACAAGCTCAAGGAGGGCCAGACGGTAGTGCTCGTCGGGCTCGCGGTCGTGGCGGTGGTGACGCTCGTGCTCAGCCGGCGCCGCGCAGCGGCCGCGCGCGCCCAGGCGGCGCAGGACAGCGCGGCGCTGCCCCGCACGGGCTCGCTCGAGCCCGCGCTCGCCAGTGACGGCGACGCGCCGCCCCCGGCGAAGCTCTACGAGGGCACGGGTGGCGTGCGCGGCGAGCTGCGCAAGTAGGCACGGCGGGGCGGCAGAGCCCCGCTAGCGCCCGCCGCCGAAGAGGCGGCCGAGCCATCCGAAGAGACCGCCGCCCTCGCTCTTGGCCGCAGCTGCGGGCGCCGCCGAAACGGTGGGCACGCCCGTCGAGCTCTGCGGCCCCTCGGCGGCGCTCAGGCGCGCCTTCACGGCCTCGGGGGTGTCCCGCGTGGTGAAGGTGCTGGAGACCTGGGCTCCGGTCGTCGCCTCCTTCGCGGTCACCCGCAGCAGCGACTCGTTGCTCACCTCGAAGGTGACCTCCACCCGCACCGCGCCGCGCGGCAGCCTGGGCAGGTTCGCGAGCCGCAGCGTGCCCAGGTACTCGTTCTCCGCGGCCTTGTCCGAGTCGCCCTGGAAGATGGTGAGCTCGAGCTCCGTCTGCCCGTCGCGGCTGGTGGACAGCTGGTAGCTCTTGGTCGCCGGCAGCGACGTATTGCGCTCGAGCACCGCCTTGAAGCGCCCGCCGGGCAGCCCCACGCCAATGGCCATGGGGAGCACGTCGATGAGCACCACGCCCTCGAGCTGCCCGAGGCTGTGCGCGAGCAGCGCGGCGCCCAGCGCCACGGCCTCGTCCGGGTGCACGCCCTTGCTCGGGGCCTTGCCGAAGAAGCGGGTGATCTTCTCGTGCACGAGCGGGAAGCGGCTCTGGCCTCCGACGAGGATGACCTCGTTGATGTCCTCGGGCTTGAGGCCGCGCGCCTGCAGCACCTCGCCGCACACCTGCACGGTGCGGTCCACCAGCCCCTCGGTGAGCGAGATGAGCTTCTCGCGGGTGAGCATCACGTCGAGGTCGTAGGGCTTGTCGTCGAGCACCGTGACGAAGGCCACGTGCACGCGCACCTCGGTGCGCTCGGAGAGCGCCATCTTCGCGCGCTCGGCCGCGTCGTTGATGCGCTGCAGCGCCACGCGGTCGCCCTGGAAGGCGCGCCCCGTCTGCCGCTGGAACTCGGAGAGCAGGTACTCGACGATCGCGTTGTCGAAGTCGATGCCGCCGAGGAAGGTGTCGCCGCCGGTGGAGATGACCTCGTAGACGTTGTCGCTCAGCTCGAGCACCGAGGCATCGAAGGTGCCGCCGCCCAGGTCGTACACGAGCACGCGCTGGGTCAGCTTGCGCCCGTAGCCGTAGGCGAGCGCCGCTGCCGTGGGCTCGTTGAGGATGCGCTCCACGTGGAGCCCGGCGAGCCGTCCTGCCTCACGCACCGCGTGGCGCTGGTTGTCGTTGTAGTAGGCCGGCACCGTGATCACGGCGCGCGAGATGGGCTGGCCGAGCTGGTTCTGCGCCACCTCGCGCACCTCGCGCAGGATGAGCGCGGAGATCTGCTGCAGGGTGTAGACCCGGTCTCCCAGGCGCACCGCCGCCTCGCCCTCGGTGCCGGGGGCGATCTCGTACGCGAAGCGATCCTTGATGGTGCGCACGATCGGCGACTCGAAGGCGCGGCCCACCAGGCGCTTCGCGCCGTACACCGTCTGGCGCGGGTTGGTGAGCATCTGCCCCTTGGCGGGGTGGCCCACCACCAGCTTGCTGCGCGCGTTGAGCGCGATGATCGAGGGCACGGTGTTGTGCCCCTCGCGGCTCGCGAGCACCGCGGGCTTGCCGCCGCGCACGTACGCGGCGCAGCTGTTGGTGGTCCCCAGGTCGATGCCGATGATGAGCCCGGTGCGCTTGGGCTCCTCGGTGGGCTCCTCGAAGGCCGGGGCGCTGGGCGCGGCCACGGGGGCGCCCAGCGTGGGGGCGGGCGCGCTCGCCGTGACGGTGGGAGGCCGGGGCGGCGGGGGAGGAGTGGCGGGGGCCGCCGGGGCCTCGGGTGCGTAGAGCGGCTCACCGACGCCCGCGGGCACCGGAGGCAGCGCGGGGTCCGAGCTCGCGAGCCCCGGCGCGTTCTCGATGAAGGCGCGCGTGGGCTCGTCCAGGGTCACGAAGCGCAGGCCCATGCCCAGCACGCCGGTGCCCGCGGACGCGGTGGTGCCGGTGGTGTAGTGCACCACGGCGGAGGCGTAGATGAGCCGCTCGCCGTTGACCAGCTTGAGGTCCAGCGTGACGGGCGTGCCCGGCGGCTTCACCGTGCGCGAGCGCAGGTAGATGCCGCCGCGGGAGAGGTTCCGGCCGTACTTGGCGAGGAACTCCTCGGGCGTTGCGAAGGGGAGCTTCACGACGAGGCCGATGGCCCCTTGGGTTGTGTCCGCCAATGCCTGGCTCGCGCGCAGAGAGGAGAGGACGGGAGTATCGCCCGAACGCTCGGTGGACGGCCATCAAAACGCGGGGAGGCCCCGCTTCGCGCGGCGAGGTCGTCGCGAGTGCTCCTCGCCCCTACCTCGGGCCCCGCGCTAGCGGCGGCGCCCGCTGCTGGACTCCGCGCCGCCCGGGCTGAGCCGCTTCTCGGCGCCGTCCACGCGCGCGAGCAGCTGCTCGGCGTCGTCGGGGGCGAGCACCTGGATGGCCTGGCGCAGGGTGTTGAAGTCCAGGCGCGCCACCGTCACCGTGTTGCCGCCCTTGATGTCCTGCGCGGTGGGAACCGTGACGAGCTCGCGCACGTAGGTCTCGAACTCCACCTGCACGTCCGCGAGCGTGCGCACGCAGCCGTCCTGCGCGCCCACCAGGGCCTTGGTGTCGTCGCGGTAGGCGAGGTCGGGGTTGCAGGCCATGGCCTGCTCGAAGGCGGCGGTGCGCTGGCGCAGCGAGCGGTACAGGTCGATGTAGCCCTGCATGCGGTCCGTCTCGGGGCGGTTGAGGTCGCGCGCGCGCTCCAGCGCGTCCCCCGTGCTCTCGCACGAGAGCTTGCGCAGCTCCTCGGGGCTCTTGCAGGCGGACGCGCTCGAGTCCGACGTGGCGCGATCCAGCCGCTCCTCCGAGGAGATCTCCTTCACGCAGCCGGTGGCGAAGGACGAAAGCAGGGCGAAGGCAACCGCGGCGGGCAAGCGCATCGGGGCGTCTCTCTCTCGGGAAGCCGGCAGGCTTCTTAAGGGTTGCTTTCCGAAAGTTTGTAGCGATAAGGCCCCCCAAACGTCAACGCGAGAAGCCGGGAGGCCTCGGTGGACCTGCACGCAGAAAAGATTCTGATCCTCGATTTCGGCAGCCAGTACACCCAGCTGATCGCGCGCCGGGTGCGCGAGCTGGGCGTGTACTGCGAGATCCACCGCCCGGACCTCGCGGCGGACGAGATCCGCCGCTTCAACCCGCGCGGCATCATCCTCTCGGGCAGCCCCTCCTCGGCGGAGGCGGAGGGCGCCCCCCGCTGCGACCCCTACGTCTTCGAGTCCAAGCTGCCGGTGCTGGGCATCTGCTACGGCCTGCAGCTCATCTCCAAGCTGCTGGGCGGCAAGCTGGATCGCACCGCGCACCGCGAGTACGGCCCCGCCGAGGTCGAGGTGCTCTCGGCCCGCGGCCCCTTCTCCGAGTTCAAGGTCGGCGACCGGGTGAAGGTGTGGATGAGCCACGGCGACCGCGTGGACGCGCTGCCCCCGGGCTTCGAGGCCATCGGCCGCAGCGCGAACTCCCCGTTCGCCGCCGCCGCCCACCACGAGAAGGGCATCTACGGCGTGCAGTTCCACCCCGAGGTGGTCCACACCCCGGAGGGCAAGCGCATGCTGCACGCCTTCCTCTTCAACGACTGCAAGGTGAGCGGCAGCTGGACGATGAAGGGCTTCGTGCAGGAGGCCGAGGAGGCCATCCGCGCGAAGGTGGGCGAGCACGGCCGGGTCATCTGCGGGCTCTCCGGCGGCGTGGACAGCTCGGTGGCGGCGCTGCTGCTGCACCGGGCCATCGGCTCGCGCCTGCAGTGCATCTTCGTGGACAACGGGCTCTTGCGGCAGGGCGAGCGTGCCCAGGTGGAGGCCCTGTTCGTGGACCGCTTCCACGTGCCGCTCAAGACGGTGGACGCGCGCGAGCGCTTCCTCACCGCGCTCGCGGGCGTCACGGACCCGGAGAAGAAGCGCAAGATCATCGGCCGCGAGTTCATCGCGGTGTTCGAGGAGGCCGCGAAGGACGTGCAGGACGCGGAGTTCCTCGCCCAGGGCACGCTGTACCCGGACGTGATCGAGAGCGTCTCGTACAAGGGCCCCTCGGTCACCATCAAGAGCCACCACAACGTCGGCGGCCTGCCCGAGCACATGAAGATGAAGCTCGTGGAGCCGCTGCGCGAGCTGTTCAAGGACGAGGTGCGCGCGCTCGGCCGCGAGCTGGGCCTGCCGGACGAGATGGTCAGCCGCCAGCCCTTCCCGGGCCCGGGTCTCGCCATCCGCGTGCTCGGCGAGATCACCGAGAAGCGCCTCGAGCTGGTGCGCCGCGCGGACGCCATCGTGCAGGACGAGGTGCGCCAGGCCGGCCTCTACGGCGAGCTGTGGCAGGCCTTCGCGGTGCTGCTGCCCGTGCAGAGCGTGGGCGTGATGGGCGACGAGCGCACCTACGAGTCCACCTGCGTGCTGCGCGCCGTGAGCAGCGTGGACGGCATGACGGCGGACTGGGCCCGCCTGCCCTACGATCTCATTGCCCGCATCTCCACGCGCATCACCAACGAGGTGCGCGGCATCAACCGCGTGGTCTACGACGTCTCGTCCAAGCCGCCGGCGACGATCGAGTGGGAGTAGGGGAGTAGCGCTTCGAAGGCGCGCCCCGAAAAGCGGAGAGGCTGCCCCGGGTGTCCAGGGCAGCCTCTCGTGCTTTCAACGCCTGCGGGAGGCGACTACCCCGGGGTGGGCGCCTTGACCGGAGCCTGCGGGGTGCTGCCCGGGCGCAGCTCCTCGAGCACCCGCTTGGCGCCGTACACCTTGTCCAGCGCCTCGATGAGGGCGTCGCTGTGCACCGCGACCGCACGGTTCACGCTCTCGTCGTAGCCGTAGTCACCGCCGAGCGACTGGATGTTGCCGTCGAAGATGAGGCCCACGATCTCCGCGTCCTTGTTCACCATGGGCGAGCCGGAGTTGCCGCCGATGATGTCGTTGGTGGTCACGAAGTTCATCGGGGTCTGGGCGTTGATCTTGCCGCGCGCGCGCAGCCAGCTGGGCGGCAGCTTGAAGGGGTCCTCGCCCGTGGCGTGATCGTAGGTCCCGCCCATGTAGGTGAACGGCTGCACCCGCTTGCCGTTCTCCTGGTAGCCCTTCACCGAGCCGTAGGACAGGCGCAGCGTGAAGGTCGCATCCGGGTAGATGCCGGTGCCGTAGGCCGCGAACTTCGCCTTGCCGATGAGTTCGCTGGCCTTGTCGAGGGTGGCCTCGGGGCCCTCCTCGTAGGCCTTGCGCACCTGGCGCGAGTCCGCGTCCAGGCGCTTGGCCAGCTCGATCATCGAGTCGTGGCTCGCGTCCACCGCCGCCTTGCCGCCCTTGAGCAGCGCCAGGCGCACCTTGGGGTCGAACATGCGGGTGCCCTTGACCAGGCGCGTGGCGAGCGCCGCCGGGCTCTCGTTGCCCAGCACCTTCTTCACGAAGGGATGGTTGGGCCCCAGGTCCTCACGCATCTTGGTGAGGCTGTGCGTGAGGCGGGCGATCTCCAGCTCGGGATAGAGCGGCGCCGCGCTGCCGATCTGCGCCTTGAGCGCGGGCACGTTGGAGTCCACGTACTCGCGCAGGCGCTGCTCGTTGGGCTTGGCGAGCTCGTCTGCGTACCGCACCAGGCGCAGCGCGTTCTGGAACAGCGGCTCGTTGAGGCCCTGCAGCATGGCGATCTGGCTGACCTCCACGCGCATGTTCTTCGCCTGCTTCACCGCCTGGGCGATCTGATCCCACGCGCCGCCGAACTGCTCCTTCAGCTTCGGGTCCGCGTTGATCTTGGCGCGCAGGTCGTTCTCCTCCTTCACCTTCTTGGCGAAGAAGTCCGAGTCCGTCAGGGCCTCCTGGCGGCCGATGTAGACCTTGAGCGAGTTCTCCGTGCCGAAGAGCAGGTTGCTGGCGGTGCGCTTCTGCTCGGGCCCGCGCTTCATGTACTCGGTCAGCATGCCGCGCATCTCACCGAGGCGCTCCATGCCCTTGGGCAGCAGCACGTCGCGGGTGTACGCGAGCTGGGCCACGGTCAGGTTGCGGCTGGTGCTGCCCGGGTGGCCGGACACGAAGGTGAGCTCGCCGTCCTTGGCGCCCGCCTTGGACCACTTGAAGTAGTGATCGATCTTCGCCGGCTTGCCGTTCTGGTAGACGCGCAGGAACGACACGTCGAGGTCGTAGCGCGGGAACTCGAAGTTGTCCGGGTCGCCGCCGAAGAAGGCGATGGCGTGCTCGGGCGCGAAGACCAGGCGCACGTCCTGGAAGCGGCGGTACTGGTACAGGTTGTAGCGGCCGCCCTGGTACAGCGTCACCACGTCACAGCGCACGTCGTCGCTGGTGGCGCACTCCTTCTCGATCTTCGCCATCTCCGCCTTGAGCGCGGTCGCGTACGCGGCGCCGCTCTGGCCCTGGGTGGCCTTGTCCATCCGGTCGGTGACGTCGGTGATCTTCTCCAGCCGGTTGAGCTCCATCGCCGGGCACTGCCGCTCCTCGCCCTCGGTCTTGGCGTAGAAGCCGTTGTCCAGGTAGTTCTGCTTGGCCGTGGAGAGCTGCTCGACGCAGCCGCGCGCGCAGTGGTGGTTCGTCATCACCAGGCCGTTCTCGGACACGAAGCTGGCCGAGCAACCGCCCGCGAGCCGGGCCGACGAGAGGCGCACGTTGTCGAGCCACTGCTGCGTGGGCTCGAAGCCGTACTTCTGCTTCACCTGCTGCGAGGGGAAGTTGTTGTACGTCCACATTCCCTCGTCCGCTGACGCGCTCACTCCGAGCGCCAGGGATGCCACGACGAGCAGTCGCTTCAAGTTGGTTCCTTTCAGGGGTCCCGAAATCGGGACTGTGTTTCTGCGGGATGCCGGAAGGGGGGTCAAGCGCTGAAGTTGGCCGGACCCCCAACCATTGCTGGTCAGTCAACCTCGCCGCGGCGCGTCAGATTTCAGGGGTTTGGCCTTCTGGTCGAGACCCTGGGTTCACCGGTGAGAATGCCCATATTCACCCGCAGTCCCTGAGGTGCGCCGGCTCGGGCCGGAGGAGTGCGCAGCGATGACCCCACGAGATCTGATGCCCGCGGCCTTCCTCGGACACGGCAGCCCGATGAACACGCTGGAGGCCAACCGGTACACCGAGGCCTGGCGCGCGTTCGGCAGGGCGGTCCCGAAGCCCCGGGCCATCCTGGTCGTCTCGGCGCACTGGTACATCAACGCGACGGCCGTCACGGCGATGCCGAAGCCGAAGACGATCCACGACTTCTACGGCTTTCCCCAGGCGCTCTTCGACGTGCAGTACCCGGCGCCCGGGCTGCCTGAGCTCGCCGACGAGGTCTCGGAGCTTGCGAAGCCCGACTGGGTGGGCGCGGACGTGGACAGCTGGGGGCTGGATCACGGGACCTGGTCCGTGCTCGTCCACGCGTTCCCAGCGGCGGACGTGCCGGTGGTGCAGCTGTCGATCAACTCGCTCAAGCCCTTCGACTACCACCTCGAGCTCGGCGCGAAGCTGGCACCGCTACGCGAGCGCGGGGTGCTCATCCTGGGCAGTGGCAACGTGGTGCACAACCTGCGGGCGATCGACTGGCACAAGCCGGAGACGGGCTTCGCCTGGGCCCAGCACGTGGACGAGCGGGTGCGCGAGATCATGGCCGGGGGTCCCTCGGAGCTCCCGGCCGTGGCCGGCCACCAGGACTTCAAGGCCGCAGCGCCGACGCCCGAGCACTTCATCCCGCTGCTGTACCTGGCAGGGCTCGCGAGCGCCGCCGGCAAGCCCGCGGACGTGCTGGTGGACGGCTACGCCTTCGGCTCGCTCTCCATGACGGCCTATACCCTGGGCGCCGACGGCGCGGCTGCGGGCAGGGCGAACGGAGAGGGAGCCGCCGCGGTGCCGCCCACGACGCCCTGGGACGGCAGCAACGTCTGAAGCACTCTGGAGCGAGGTGAAGGTGCACCGATGAAGGGCCGGCTCACGCTGTCAGCCGTCGCTCGTGGTGACCGCACCGCGGCCATCGCACGCATCGAGGAGGCCATCTCCGCGTGCGGATGGCTCGTCGCCGCACGGCCATTCTCCGGGCTCTACTTCATGTTCCAGGCCGAGCTCGAGACCGCGCGCCTCGGCGACTTCGCGCAGCGCCTCCGTGCGGCGGGGGTCATGCTCGACGAGGTCTCCGCCGCACTGCTCGAGGCCGCGGAGCAGGCGGCGGACACTCCGCGCAACGTCTCCCTGGGCGTCACGTTTCCGGAAGGGGACCCGAACCTCCGACACGTCATCCCGGAGGTTCCCGGGTGATCGGCCCGGAGCCGTGCCTCAGCGGGCCACGTGGATGGTGCCGTTCGTCCGGACGAGGTGCAGCGCGTACTTCTGCGCGAGGTGCGCCAGGCCGAGGTCCCACGGCAGCCAGAGGTGAAGCGTGATCGGCACGTCCGGGACGCCTTCGTCCACCACGATGGGCGTCTTCGCGGCCTCCGCGAGCTGCCTGACTGCTTCCCGAATCGGGGTGTCATCGAACCGGAGGCTGACGCGCGTGCCGGTGAACTCGGTCTGAGGCGCTGGGGGGCTCGATGTCCGGGACACCCAGAAGCACGGGGCTGCGACTCCGTGGACGGTCAATCGCTCGACGCGGAGTCGATGCACCTGGGCGAGCGCCGCAAGGGCGTCCGGCCAGGGAACGGCGTGCGCCGACCAGGTCACGCGACCCTCGATGTCCGGGTCGAGGAAAAGGCTGATCCGGGCCTGCTGCGCGAGCGCCCGGAAGGCCTCGTAGATGTCCTCGTTGTCGAACACGACGTCGATGCGGGCCGGGACCTCCGCAGGGGCGGCCGCCGGGCCTGGAGGAGTGCCGCCCAACGCATGAGGCGAATCCGAGTGCGCGCACGCAGTGAGGCCCAAGGCGACGCCCAGTACGGCACCACGAACAATCGAGCTCATCCTCATGGACCGGCGGGCCTCCCTGAGCTGCAAGGAACCTGGCGAGAACAGGGGCAGGGCGTCACGGCAACCGTGACGCCGCCCGCGGAAGTGTCGTCACACAAGCCGTCGTATCCCAGGACCACGACCGACGTTCGCGAGCTGGCTGGACGCCCGCCGACGGACACCCGGAGCAGGCGAGCGGCTGCGGTTCGGCTCGAGAGCCCAGGCCCCAGAGCCACGCCGGCCATCCACGAGCTAAGTTTACATAACGCATCTTATCCGACGTCTGGTCAGAGGGGGAATGGGGTGTGCGGACCGGCCGAGCGACCCATTTGTGCGCCCCGGGGCTGACTCCGTTCTTCAAAGACCCGGGCCCAGCACGTAGGTTCCGCGCACCATGCGCCTGCGCTCACTCACGATGCTCGCCTGCTGTGTCTTCGTCGCCCCGCTCGCTTGCCGCGAGCAGCCCGCGGGCGTTCCGGACGGCGGCCCCGTCGCCGCTGGAGATGCCGGCGAGGCGCCTGCCAGCATCCCGGACGTGGTCACCTTCACGCTGTCCGAGCAGCTTCTCGACGCGGGCACCCAGGGCGTCGCCGTGGGCGGCTCCGAGCGCCCCGTCATCGAGCCTACGCAGGGCCTCGAGCTCCGCACCGACTTGGGGCTGCGCAACCACCGCGTGCGCCTCTTCGACGAGGCCGGCCGCGCGATGGTCTCCGACGACGAGGCCACGGACTCGGACGCGGGCTTCGTCTACAAGATCGCCCTGCCGGAGCCCCTGAAGGCGGGCCACAAGTACACCCTGGTCGTGGACGCCCAGACAGGCGCGACGATGACGGACGCGGCCGGCCGGCACGTCCCGGACCAGCGCTTCGAGTTCCTGGTGGCTGGCGAGAAGGAAAAGCCTGCCCCGGCCCCGAAGAAGGAAAAGCCCAGCCGCCGACACCGCCGGCACTGAGCCCAGCGACCAGGCTCGCGACGGCCCGAGCTCTCGCCCGGCTGCGTTCCGGTCCAATGGTCCGACCGTCTGCGCAGGCCAAGCTTCGCGACTGACACCCGAGCGGGCGCACGGCGCGCCCGCTCCTCAGGAGCGAGGTCCTGGATGAGCACCGCGATCGAGGCGTGGCCGGCACTGCCGCTCGCTGAGTGGAAGCCCACGTACGAGACCCTGCACCGGTACACGCAGATCGTGGGCAAGGTGCGCCTGGCGCTCTCGCCGATGCTCAACCACTACTGGCACGTCGCGCTCTACGTGACGAGCCGCGGCCTCACGACCTCGCCGATCCCGTACGGCGACCGGACCTTCGAGGTCGACTTCGACTTCCTCGCGCACGAGCTGCGCATCCAGACGAGCGATGGCGAGCGCCACGAGCGCGAGCTGGGCTCGCAGTCGGTCGCCGACTTCTACCGGGAGCTGCTGGCCACCCTGCACGGGCTGGGCATCGAGGTCCGGCTCTCTGATCGGGTCTGCGAGATCCCGGATGCGACCGAGTCGCTGAGCGACGACCGCGTCCACCGGACCTATGATCCGCAAGCCGTGCGCCGCTGGTTCCAGGTCCTCGTCCAGGCGGACGCCCTGCTCAAGGAGTTCCGGGCGCGCTTCACCGGCAAGGTCAGTCCGGTGCACTTCTTCTGGGGAAGCTTCGATCTGGCCGTGACGCGCTTCGCGGGCCGCCGTGCGCCCGAGCGCCGAGGCGCGGACGCGGTGACGCGCGAGTCCTACTGCGAAGAGGTCATCAGCGCGGGCTTCTGGCCCGGCGGCGGTCCGTTCCCGGAGGCTGCGTTCTACGCGTACGCGGCGCCGGCTCCCGACGGGCTCGCCCAGGCCCCGGTGCGCCCCCCGGAGGCGCACTACAACGCCTCGTTCGGCGAGTTCCTCCTGCCTTACGAGGCCGTGCGCACCTCCGCGGATCCCCGCCGGACCGTCTTCGACTTCCTCGAGAGCACCTATGCCGCGGCGGCCGACCGGGCCGGCTGGGACCGCCAGGCGCTGGAGCGTCCGTTGATCAGACCTGTAGCAGTGGGGCAGGTCGCCGCCGAGCAGCCCACGGACGAGGTCCCGGCGCCCTCCTGAAGCGCCCTCCCCCCCTCCGCCCGGCCCCTCAGTCGTCTCGCAGATCCCGGCTCTGGCGGCGGATCCGCTCGATGACGTTCAGGTCGCGCCGCGTGGGGCCGAGCTCCAGCAGCAGCTTGCTCACGTCGTAGAGCACGTCACCGCGATCGAACACGGGAAGGCGCGGCACGTCGCAGTTCAGGTCGTCCGCGCCGCGGTTGTAGGCCGTGTCCATCAGGGTGCGCAGCTGGAAGGAGTCGTAGAGGTTGTACTCCACGAGGAAGCGCAGGGCCTCCACGTCCCCGCGCGCCCGGTAGGCGCGCCACAGGAGCACGGCGTCCCAGCCGTTCACGCCGCGCATGTGCGGCGGGCGGCCGAGGCCCAGGTCGTCCTCGATCTCCTTCAGCCCTCCCCCCATCCCCAGCCGCTTGCAGACGAAGCGCAGGTCGATGTGGGCCGCGGGCGTGGGAAAGCGCTCGGCGCCGAAGTAGTCGCGCAGCACGGGCACGTCGAAGCAGGAGCCGTTGAAGGTCACCCACAGCGCCCGGGCGGCGAGCGCCTCGGGCAGCGCGTCCATGTTGCGGCCCTGGATGAAGACGTGCAGGCCGGTGGAGTCGAAGAGGCTCACCACCGTGGGCCGCTGCAGCTCCTGCCCGTCCGTCTCGATGTCCCAGAACACCGCCGACTCGGCGAACTCGGGGTACAGGCGCCAGTGCTCGCGCGGCGGCAGGAGCGCGGCGAGCGCCGCGAGATCCCGTCGCTCGAGTGCCTCACGGGCCTGGGCGATGCGCTCGCGTGCGACCGCGTCCTGCTTGCGCGAGATAGCGACCGCCGGGCCGCCCGCGGGGAAGTCATCCCAGGTGCGGATGCCGCGCGCCCACAGGTCCTTCTCGCGCCACGGCCCCACTCCGGGGATGTGCTGGAAGGTGCGGCGCAGCATCAGCCGAGCGGGCCCAGCCTTCCCTGGGCGAGCTCCTCGAGCAGCGGGATGTCAGCCTCACAGAAGGGCAGCGCCTGCATCTCCGGGATGGTGAGGAAGCGCAGCGCCTGCGCGCCGAGCGGCCGCGGCTCACCGGACTCGATGCGCGCCGCGTAGAGCACCAGCTCCACCGTGAGATCCGGGTAGCTGTGGCGGCCCTCCCAGAGGCGGCGGCCCACCGCGAGCTGCACGTCCAGCTCCTCGCGGCACTCGCGCGCCAGCGCCTCGGGCTCGCTCTCGCCCGGCTCCACCTTGCCGCCGGGGAACTCCCACAACAGCGCGCGGCTTCCGCCGGGCAGCCGCTGCTGGACGAGGAAGCGCCCGGGCGCGTCGCGCTGGGGGATCAGCGCAGCCACCACGCGCACCGTGCGCACCGCGCCGGAGCTCACCCCGGGCCCCCGTGCAGCTCCAGGGCGTAGAGGCCGCCGAGGTTGGAGAGCACGTAGAGCTGCGACTGGGCGACGAAGGGGGTCGCGGTGACGCCCTTGCCCGGGTTCCAGCTCAGCTCCTTGCGGCCCGTCTTCGGGTCCACGAAGAGCAGCGCCTCCTCGTTGGGGACGATCACCATCCCGCGCGCGAACACCGGGGTCTGCCCCGCGTGGCCGCCGAGATCCGTGGTCCACAGGTGGCGCCCCGTCTCCGCGTGGTACGCGGACACACGGTCATCGCCCGTAGCGAAGAGCGCCTCGCCGCGCGCCACGAGCCCGGTGATGCCCTGGGTCTTGGTGTTCCAGAGCACGTCGCCGTTCTTCGAGTCCACGGCGAAGATGCCGTCCTTGTACGAGGCCACGAAGAGCCGGCCCTTGTCGTCGAGCACCGGGGTGGTGTCCACGTCGAGGAACTCGGAGCCCGCGGAGGACAGCTCCTTCTCCCACTTCACGCTGCCGTCCTCGTGGGCGAGCGCGACGAGGTAGCCGTCCGAGAAGCCGAGGTACGCGAAGTCGCCGCTCACGACGGGGGTGCCCGCGCCGCGCACGGTGAAGCCGCTGGGGGGATCGCGCCGGTACTGCCAGGCCCACTTCCCGCTCGCCGACTCCACGGCGAAGAGCGTGTCGTTCTCGGAGACCACCAGCACGCGGCCGCCGGCGTACACCGGCGGGGTGCTCAGGGCCTCGTTGGAGGCGAAGCGCCACTTGAGGGCGCCCGTCTTCGCATCCAGCGCGTAGAGGGTGCCGTCGCCGCCCGGCGCGTACACGACGCCCTCGTGGACGAGCGCGCCCGCGAGGAAGCGGTTGGGCGTCTTGAACTCCCACGCCACCTGCCCGCCCGGCGCCACGCTGCGCACGTACCCGTCACGCGTGGCGGCGATGACGCGGCCCGAGTCCGGATCCAGCGTGGGCCGCGCCGTCTCCCGGGGCCCGTACTCGAGCATCCGGGGCTCCACCAGCGGCTTCCACCAGTCCACGGTGAAGGTGGCGTAGGGCGGGCGCGCGGTGTCCGAAGTCACGGCGTTGCCGTACAGCGGCATCCCGAAGGTGCAGCCGCCCATCAGGCCGGCCGCCGCCACGGGGATGCACAGGCGCTTCCAGAGGGAGGCGTGCCTCATGCGTGCGGGGCTACTTCCCTTCCGGGGTGGCCTGCGGAGCGGAGGGCGCCGGAGGAGGCGGCGGCAGCTTCACGCCCTGCGAGGCGAGCACCGCGAGGCGCTCGGCCGCGAGCCGCGCGGCGGCCGTGTTGGGGTGCTGGGCGGACAGCTGCGAGAGCACCTTCGCGGCCTCGTCCTTCTGGCCCTTGAGCGCGAGGATGCGCCCGCGGTGGTACTCGCCCATGCCCACCAGGAAGTCGCTCTTCGCCGTCTCCGAGAGCTTCTGGAAGGACGCGAGCGCCTGGTCGTACTGGTTCTTCGCCTCGTAGCTGTAGCCCTGGCCCTCGAGCGCCTGGGCGCGCAGCGTGTCGTCCGCGGGGGCGGACTCGAGGAAGGCGTTGAAGCTGGCGAGCGCGGCGTCGTAGTCGCCGAGCCGGTACTGGGCCTTGCCCAGCGGCAGCGCGGCCGTCACGGCGGCGCGGGTACCCGGGCGCTCCTTGCGGAAGGACTCGAGCGCCTGGCGCAGCGCCTGGTCCTGGGCCTGCACGCTGTCGAAGGGCTGCTCGGTGTCACCGGGCTCGGCGGGCACCTGCCCCTTCACCGGGCGGCTGAGGATCTTGAGCTTCTCGCCCAGCTCGCGCGAGGCCTGCTCCTCGCCGCGCGCGGAGAAGTGGCGGGCCACCAGCACGCCGAGCAGGCCGAGCAGCACGACGACGGCGGCGATCGCCACCGCCTTCTGGCGCTGGTCGAGCCAGTCGCGGGCCTGGGAGCCCACGCGCTGGAACGCGTCCGGCTCCTTGAGATGCTTCAGCTCCTGCTTCGTCATCTTCTGGGACTTCTCGGCCACGGCGGTTCGTCCTCTCTTGCCTCGGGCGAAGGGCGGGCAATCTAAGGACCGCTCCCGAGGGGTGTCAACGCTTCAACGAAGGTGGGGCAAGCCCCCCGCTAGCGCTCCTTGCGCGGGCGGCGGCGGGCCTCGCGCTTGGCCTTGCCGGGGCGCTCGCGGAAGTGGATGCGGATGGGCACGCGCAGATCGAAGGTCTTGCGGATCTGGTTGGTGATGTAGCGCGTGTACATGTCCGGCACGTCGTTGGGCTTGTTCGCGGTGAGCGCGAAGGTGGGCGGAGCGGCGGTGACCTGCGCGATGTAGTACAGGCGCAAGGGCTTCCCCCCCACGATGGGCGCGGGGTTCGAGTCGATCATCTGCTCGAGCAGCCGGTTGAGCTGGGGCGTGGGGGCGCGGAAGCGGAACTGGTCGCTGAGGGCGACCGCCAGCTCCAGCACCTTCTCCACCTTGTCCCCGGTGAGCGCGGAGCAGAAGACGATGGGCGCGTAGCCCACGAACTTCATGGCGTACTTGAGGTCCTCGCGGAACTGGTCCTGCTTGCGCTTGTCCTGCGCAATGAGGTCCCACTTGTTGACCACGATGACCAGCGCGCGGCCCTTCTCCTCGGCGATGCCGGCGAGCTTCGCGTCCTGGTCCACCGCGGGCTCGGTGGCGTCCATGAGGAGCACCGCGACCTCGCTGCGCTCGAGCACCTTGAGCGCGCTCACCACGGCGAACTTCTCCAGCTGGTGCGCCACGGTCTTCTTGCGCCGGATGCCGGCGGTGTCCGTGAGGATGAGCTTGCGGCCCTTGTACTCGAGCGCCGAGTCGATGGGATCTCGGGTGGTGCCCGCCTCGGGGCTGGCCACCACGCGCTTCTCCTTGAGCAGCGCATTGACCAGGGTGCTCTTGCCCACGTTGGGCCGGCCGATGATCGCGATGCGCACCGCGCCGTCGTCCGGCAGCTCCTCGGTGTCCGTCTCGGCGCCCTCGGGCAGCGGGGGCAGGCGCTCCTTGATGGCCGAGAGCAGGTGCCCCATCCCGATGCCGTGCTCGGCGGAGATGGGCAGCACCTCGTCGCTGACGCCCAGGCGGTGGAAGTCCGCCGCGGCGGCCTTCTGCGTGTGGCCCTCGCTGTCGATCTTGTTTACCCCCACCACGCAAGGCTTGCCGCTCTTGCGCAGGTAGGTGGCGACCTCCAGGTCCGCGGCGGTGATGCCTGTCTGGGCGTCCACCACGAAGAGGATGACGTCGCACTCCTCCACCGCGAGCTGGGCCTGCTCGCGCACGGCGCTCAGCAGGTGATCCTTCTCGCCGGGCACGAAGCCGCCCGTGTCGATGATGGTGAAGGCGCGGTCCTCGTACTCGGCGTCGACGTAGTGGCGGTCCCGCGTGACTCCGGGCTCGTCCTGCACGATGGCGAGCCTGCGGCCCGCGAGCCGGTTGAAGAGCGTGCTCTTGCCCACGTTGGGGCGTCCGACGATGGCGACCAGCGGCTTCATTCGTACCCCAGCTTCTTCAGGCCCTCGGGCCGCTCGCTCCAGCGCTCCTCCACCTTCACGCGAAGGGAGAGGTACACGTGGGTGCCCAGCAGCCGCTCGATCGCCTTGCGCGCGTCCGTGCCGATGGTCTTGAGCATCGTGCCGCCCTTGCCGATGACGATCGCCTTCTGGCTCTCGCGCTCCACCACCAGCACGGCCATGATCCGCACCAGGCCCGCGAGCCGTCCCGGCGCCTGCGGCTTGATCGGCTCGCGCTCGGTCTCGTCGAACTCCTCGATGACCACGGCCGCCGAGTACGGGATCTCCTGGCGGCAGTGGCGCAGCACCTGCTCGCGGATGTACTCCGCCACGATGGCGCGCTCGGCCTGGTCGGTGAGCATCTCCTCGTCGAAGAGGCGGTCTCCCTCCGGCAGGTGCCCGAGCACGGTCTGGAACAGGTTGTCCACGCCGTCGCCCTCGCGCGCGCTCACCGGCACCACCTCCGCGAAGGGGAACTCCTTGCGGTACAGGTCGATGAGCGGCAGCAGCGCAGGCTTCGCGATCTGGTCGATCTTGTTGATGACCAGGAAGGTGGGCTTCTTCGCCGCCTGCAGCCGCTCCAGGATGGTGCGGTTGCCGGGGCTCACCGAGGGGGCGTCTCCGCCCGGCGGCTCGATGAGGAAGAGCACCAGGTCCACGTCGTCCACGGCCGCGAGCGCCGCCTCGACCATGTACCGGTTGAGCTCGCCCTTGGCCTCGTGGATGCCGGGGGTGTCGATGAAGGCGACCTGCCCCTCGGGGCGCGTGACCACGCCGAGGATGCGGTTGCGGGTCGTCTGCGGCTTGGGCGAGACGATGGCGATCTTCTCGCCGGTCAGCTGATTGAGCAGCGTGCTCTTGCCTACGTTGGGACGGCCGATCAACGCGGCAAAACCGCTGCGATGTGTCTTGGAAGGCATCGCTTGGGAGGTGGTCTGGGGACGGCCCTGCGGCTGCCCCGTGGGACTGCGGGCCCGCGCTGCCCGGGGAGGCGCAGCGCGGGATGAAGGGGTACGGCTAGGCGGAGGTGCTGATGGAGAGCTTCTTGATCTTCACGTCCGTCTTGGGGCGGTCACCGGCCCCCTTGGGGATCTCGTTCGCCACCCTGTCTACCACCTCCTGGCCCTTGATGACCTCACCGAAGATGGTGTGCTTGTTGTTGAGCCAAGGGGTCGGAATCACGGTGATGAAGAACTGGGAGCCGTTGGTGCCCGGGCCGGCGTTGGCCATGGCGAGCAGGCCCTTCTTGTCGAACTTGCGGCCGCTCTGGAACTCGTCCTCGAAGCGGAAGCCGGGGCCGCCGGTGCCGCGGCCCAGCGGGTCGCCGCCCTGCACCATGAAGTCCCCGATGCAGCGGTGGAAGATCGTGCCGTCGTAGAGCGGCGTGCCGTTCTGCTTCTCGTTGGTGGCCGGGTGGGTCCAGGGCTTCTCGCCCGTGGCCAAGCCCACGAAGTTTTCCACCGTCTTGGGGGCGTCCTTCGTGAACAGCTTCACCACGATGGTGCCCTCGGTGGTGTCGAAGGTGGCGTACAGGTCCTTGCCGGCGCGTGCCTCGTCCATCATTCCCATGCTCTGTCTCCCGACCTGCGTTGTGGTGGGCGGCCCGTGCGCTGGCGAGGACCCCCCGAGGAAGCTTGCGTGTGTGCCCCGGCCTCAGGGCTTGTGGGCCGCGGAGGCGCCCTTGCCCTTGGCCGGAGCCGCCTTCGCGGGAGGCGCCTTGGCCCCCGGGGCCCGGTCGCTCAGGACCACCTTGCGGATGACCACCGGCTCCTCGGGGCGGTTGCCGCGCGAGGTGGGGACCTTGGAGATCTTCTCCACCACGTCGTAGCCCTGCACGACCTCGCCGAAGATGGTGTGGCGGTCGTTGAGGTACTGGGTGGGCGCCACGGTGACGAAGAACTGCGAGCTGTTCGTGTCCGGGCGGCCCACGTTCGCCATCGCCGCCATGCCCGGCTTGTCGAAGGTGTGCCCGTTGTGGAACTCGTCCGGCACGTTGAAGCCCACGCTGCCCGCGCCGGTGCCGGTGGGGTCGCCGCCCTGGATCATGAAGCCCGGGATGACGCGGTGGAAGGTGACGCCCTCGTAGAGGGGCTTCTTCGTGGGCTTGCCGGTCTCCGGGTTCGTCCACTCCTTCTGCCCCGTGGCCAGCCCCACGAAGCTCGCCACCGTCTTCGGCGCGTCCTTGGAGAAGAGGCGGAGGGTGAAGTCGCCCTGGCTCGTCTGCACCGTGGCCCACACGTCCTGGCCGGCCGCGACGCGCTGGGTCCACTTGTTGCCGGCGGCGAAGGCCGGGGCAGCGAGCATCAGGACGGCGAGCAGCAGCGCGGAGAGGGAGAACGGGCGGGACATCGGGCGGGGCTCCTGAGGGGGCGCGATGTAGGCGTAAAGCCGACGGGCGCCGGACCTTATTCCTCTGGACCTACCCCACCAAGCCCTTTCACGGGAGCCGATTCCGGGGCGACACCGGGCGCTGCCGGCGCCTGCTCGCCCGCGCTGTGAGCGGGCGACTGCTGCGCGGCGCGCAGCATGGCGAGCGTGGCGCGGGCCGCCGCCTGCTCGGCCTCCTTCTTGTTGCGCCCCGTGGCGCGCGCGTAGAGGTTCGCGCCGATGGTGACCTCCACCTCGAACTGCTTCGCATGCTCGGGGCCGGACTCGGAGACCAGCCCGTAGCGCGGGCTGATCTTCAGCCGCGCGTGGATCTCCTCCTGCAGCAGCGTCTTGTAGTCGAGCCCGTGGCGGCCCTCGGCCAGCTCCACGAAGGCGTCCGCGAAGTGCAGGTCCACGAGCTTCAGCACCTCGGGGAGCCCTCCGCCCAGGTACACCGCCGCGATGACCGCCTCCATCGCGTCCGCGAGCAGGGAGGCACGGTCGCTGCCGCCGGTGCGCTGCTCGCCCCGGCCCAGCAGCAGCAGCTCCCCCAGCCGAAGGCTGCGGGCCACCCGCGCGAGCCCCTCCTCGTTGACGATGAGGGCGCGGCGCTTGGTCAGCTCGCCCTCGTTCGCCGCGGGGTAGCGCTCCATGAGCCGGTGGCTCACCGCGAGATCGATGACCGCATCCCCGAGGAACTCGAGCCGCTCGTTGTCGGTGAGCCCCTCGTCGCGGTGCTCGTTGACGTAGCTCTTGTGGGTGAGCGCCGCCCGCCCCAGCTCGGGCCTGGCGAAGCGCAGCTGCAGCCGCTCCTCCAGGGCCTGCACGCGCTCGGTGGCGCTCAGCTTTTCGCCCGAGCCCACGCGCCGCTACTCCGCCAGCTGGTGCGCCAGCTCCTCGGCGAGCGCGTAGGGGTCCGCCTGGCGCGAGGCGATGCGCCCGGCCACCTCGTCCAGCTGCCCCTTCTCGCGCTCGAGGCGCTCCAGCGCGCTGCGCAGCAGGCGCTCGCGCAAGAGCGTGACGAACTGCATCGCCGCGCGCGTGCGCTCCTTGAGCCCGCGCGTGCCGCTGCTGTCGAGGAAGGCCCGGTGCTGCTCCACCGCCTGCACCAGCTTGTCCACGCCCTGGTCGCGCGCGGCCACCACCTTGAGGATGGGCGGCTCCCACTCGGGCGCGGCGGCTTCCGCGGCCGGCTCGGGCGCCTGCGTGCCCTCGGCCTTCGCGCGCACCATGCGGTGGTACGCGTCGTGGTCCAGGGGTGGGGCGCGCACGGCGTGGCGCAGCTCGAGCATCATGCGCAGCTCGCGCACGGTGCGGTCCGAGCCGTCCAGGTCCGCCTTGTTCACCGCGAAGACGTCCGCCACCTCGAGGATGCCGGCCTTGATGGCCTGGATGTCGTCGCCCATGCCGGGCACCACCACCACGATGGTGGTGTGCGCCATCTGGGCGATGTCCAGCTCGTCCTGGCCCACGCCCACCGTCTCCACGATGACCACGTCGCGGCCCATCGCATCCATCACGCGGATGCAGTCGCCGGTGGCGCGCGAGAGGCCGCCCAGGTTGCCGCGGGTGGCGAGCGAGCGGATGAACACGCCGGGGTCGGTGGCGTGGTCCTGCATGCGGATGCGGTCTCCGAGGATGGCGCCGCCGGTGAAGGGGCTCGTCGGGTCCACCGCGATGACCCCCACCGTCTTGCCCGCCTGCCGGTAGTGCGCGATGAGGCGGTCGGTCAGGGTGCTCTTGCCCGCGCCGGGCGAGCCGGTGATGCCGATGACGTAAGCGCGGCCCGTCCTGGGGAACAGGGCCTGCAGCTCGCCGGTGGCGCCGGGCGCCCCGTCGTCGATGTTGCGCATCAGCCGGCTGGCGGCCCGCACGTCACCTTCCAGCACCCTCTGGGACAGACTGGACTTCGTTGCCAAGACTCACTCCCCTTCGGAATGCGGGGCTGCCTCTCCGCCCACCACCTGCACGGCCTCGGGCGGGACGTGGAGCAGCCGGGAGACCAGCGCCACCACGCCCGGGAACTCCTCGAGCTCGAAACGCTCGGCCCACAGCTTGCCCTGCGCTCCCGCCAGCAGGCCGCGGAAGCTGCGCCCCGCCACCCGTGCGGCGGCGAAGCGGTACGTCTTGCCCTCCACCACCACCTCGGCGAGCAGCTCCAGCGCGCTGCGCGGCGGGACGATCAGCCCCGCCCCGAAGGTGGCCACGAGCTCGCTGTAGCGCAGCGGCGCCTCCTGCGGCTCGGCGGCCTCCCGGGGCGAAGCCGTCTGGGGGGCGAGCTCCTCACCCACCAGCGCCGCGAGGTAGCCGACCAGGGCGCTCTTCTCCCGGAACTCCGAGAGGTCGAAGGGCGCCGCGGCCGCCTCGGGGATGTCCAGCGTCGCCCCGTCGCGCTCGGCGCGGGTGAGCCGGAACTGGCCCTGGCGGTCGGCCGTCAGCGTGAGCTGCAGGAGCGCGCGGCCCCGGCCCCCGGTGCCCTCCACGGCCACGACCGCGTCGAGCTCGGCGCTCAGCTCGAGCGAGTCCGGGTCCACCCGCGGCGTCACGCCCAGGACCTGGAGCTCCGCGGAGCGGCGCTGCATGCTCAGGATGGCCGCGTTGAAGAGGGCGCTCACCTGCGCCTCGAGGTCCGCCGAGCGCTCCACGCCCGCGAGAGGCACGGGCGCGAGCCCCCGCACCTCCGCGGGCGCCACGGGGAGGAGCGCGCCTTGCGCGCCTTCGCCCTCGGGCCGCAGGCGCACCTGGTCGATGAAGTGGCGGGTGAGCGGATTGACGAGCGGCAGCGAGTGCAGCTCGAGCACCGCCTCGCCGCCGCCCTCCTCCGCCTCCCACGCCAGCCCGAGCTTCTGAAGGAGTGCCGCGTCCATCGGGTCCTTGCTAGCCCTTGAAGATCTCGCGCGCAATGATGCTGCGCTGGATCTCGCTGGTGCCCTCGCCGATCTCGCACAGCTTCGCGTCGCGCAGGTAGCGCTCCACGGGGAACTCGCGGGTGTAGCCGTAGCCGCCGTGGATCTGCACCGCCTTGTTCGCCGCGCGGGTGGCCACCTCGGAGGCGAAGAGCTTCGCCATGGAGGCCTCGCGGCTGTAGGGCTGCTTCGCGTCGCACAGGCGCGCCGCGCGGTGCACGAGCAGGCGCGCCGCCTCCAGCTCGGTCTTCATGTCCGCCATCATCCAGCGCAGGCCCTGGAACTCGGAGATGGGCTGGCCGAAGGCGGTGCGATCCTTGGAGTACTGCACCGACTCCTCGAGCGCCCCGCGCGCGAGCCCCACGCTGAGCGCGCCGATGGTGATGCGGCCGCGGTCGAGGATCTTCAGGGTGTCGATGAAGCCCTGGCCCACCTCGCCCACGCGCTGCGAGTCCGGCACCTCCACGTTCTCCATGATGAGCTCGGCGGTGTCCGAGGAGCGCATGCCGAGCTTGCCGTGGATGGCGCGCTGGCTGAAGCCCTTCATCCCCTTCTCCAGCGCGAAGGCGGTGATGCCCTTCTGCTTCTTGGAGGGGTCGGTGAGCGCGAGCACCACGAACACGTCACCCACGGTGCCCTGGGTGATGAACATCTTGGCGCCGTTGAGCACCCAGGTGTCGCCGTGGCGCACCGCGGTGGTCTTCATGCCGGCCGCGTCCGAGCCGCTTCCCGGCTCGGTGAGGCCCCACGCGCCCAGGTACTCGCCGGTGGCGAGCTTGGGCAGGTACTTCTTGCGCAGCGCCTCGTTGCCGAACACGCGCAGGTGGCTGGTGCCCAGGCCGTTGTGGCTCGCCACGGTGAGCGCGAGCGAGCCGTCGTAGCGGGCGATCTCCTCGACCGCCACGGCCACCGCCAGGCAGTCCAGCGCCGCGCCGCCGAACTCCTCGGCCACCAGCATGCCGAGCACGCCCAGCTCGCCCAGCTCCTTCACGACCTCCATCGGGAACTTCTCGTCGCGGTCCCAGTCGCGGGCGTACGGCTTGACCTTGCGCTCGCAGAAGTCGCGCAGCGACGCCTTCAGGGCGCGGTGAGTCTCGGGCAGTTCGAAGTCCATGGGATCGAGGATGTATCGCAAAGGGTGGCGCGGCGGGGCTTTCGCGGGCCCGGCCGCAAGTTGCGCTTCTCGCAGCGTCCGCCCGTCACTCATCCCGGCGCGGCAGAGCGTCGGGAGTCGGACGGACGGGCAGCCTGTGGCGCGGCGTGTCAGACCGGCAGCACGCCGTGCTTCTTCTCCGCGCGCGGCTCGAAGCGCCGGCTGTACAGGGCATAACGCTTGTCCAGCTCGGCGCGCAGGCTGTCTCCGGGGACGATCTCGTCGATGACGAGCTCGCCGGCGAGCTTGTAGATGTCCACGTCCGCCCGGTACTCGTCGCGCAGCTGCTGCACGTAGGCAGCGCGCTCGGCCTCGGGCTTCTCCTGGATCTTGTTGAAGTACACGGCGTTCACCGCCGCCTCGGGGCCCATCACGGCGATCATCGCCTGGGGCAGCGCCAGCGTGGCCTCGGGGGCGAAGCCCGGGCCGCTCATGGCGTAGAGGCCGGCGCCGTAGGCCTTGCGCACCACCACGCAGATGCGCGGCACGCTCGCCTCGGAGACCGCGAAGATCATCTTCGCGCCGGCGCGGATGATGCCCGCGCGCTCCACCTTCGTGCCGATCATGAAGCCCGGCACGTCCGCGAGGTACAGCAGCGGGATGTTGAAGGCGTCGCACAGCCAGATGAAGCGCGCGGCCTTGTCCGCCGAGTCCACGAAGAGCACGCCGCCCTTGTACTTGGGCTGGTTCGCCACGATGCCCACCGGGCGCCCGCCGATGCGCGCGAGGCCCGTGATCAGCTCCTGGGCGAAGAGCTTCTTCACCTCGAACCAGCTCCCCTCGTCGATGAGCTCCGCGATGAGGGCGTGCATGTCGAAGGGCTTGTTCTGGTCGCCCGGGATGATCTCGTCCACCCGCTTGCCGCTGGCCTTGGGGGCCTTGGGCTCCACGGTGGGGGGCAGCTGGCGGAAGTTCTCCGGGAAGTAGGAGAGGTACTTCTTCGCGGCGGCAATGGCCTCCGGCTCGCTCTTCACCAGCACGTCGCCGCAGCCCGAGACGGAGCAGTGCATCTTCGCGCCGCCCATCTCCTCGAGCGTCACCTTCTCGCCGATCACCATCTCGGCCATGCGCGGGCTGCCCAGGTACATGGAGGCATTGCCGTCCACCATGATCACCAGGTCGCAGAAGGCCGGGATGTAGGCGCCGCCAGCGGCGGAGGGCCCGAAGAGGAGGCAGATCTGCGGCACCTCACCCGACAGGTGCACCTCGTTGTAGAAGATGCGGCCCGCGCCGCGGCGGCCGGGGAACATCTCCACCTGGTCCGTGATGCGCGCGCCTGCGGAGTCCACCAGGTACAGCAGCGGGCAGCGCAGCCCCTTCGCCGTCTCCTGGATGCGCAGGATCTTCTCCACCGTGCGCGCGCCCCAGCTGCCGGCCTTCACCGTGGAGTCGTTGGCCATGATGGCCACGGTGCGGCCGTCCACCTTGCCCACGCCGATCACGACGCCGTCGGAGGGCAGCTCCGGGTCCATGTTGTTGGCGAGCTTCGCGTCCTCCACGAAGGAGCCCTCGTCCACCAGCAGGCGGATGCGCTCGCGGGCGAACAGCTTGCCCGCCTCGGCGTTCTTGGCGTGGTACTTCTGGGCGCCGCCCTTTTCGACTTGGGCGATCTTCTGGAGCAGGTTCTGGTCGAGAGACATGGCGCGGGCGGCATAGCAAAATCCCGCCTGCCTGGCTGCCCCGAGTGTGCGCTGCCGGCGCGCATCGTCCCGGGGATCGTCATGCGAGCAACGCCTGGAGCGCCCGCCTGGTCGCACGGGCGGATTCGCACCTCCCGGGGGGATGCCCCGCTGCCCTGCCCGCCCTACCTTGGGCACGATGGAGGGGGTGGGCCCCCTCCGGCTACCCGCACCACAGGACAGGGGGAACTCGATGTTCGCGAAGAAGGCGAAGTGGAAGACCAAGGGCCTGCTCTACAAGAACTGGCTCGAGAACAAGCTGACGGACGACCTGCCCCGCTACTCCAAGGAGAAGTGGGACGACTTCGACGCCGACGACGTCCTGAACCTCATCGGGCTCGCCAAGCACAAGCCGGTCTCCACCGGCCTGGGCGTGACGGGGGCCTTCCTCCTGGGCGCCGCCGCCGGCAGCATCGTGGCCCTGCTGCTCGCGCCGAAGCCCGGCTCGGACCTGCGCACCGACGTGCGCGAGAAGGCCATGAACTACCTGGACAAGGCCAAGAACACCCGCAGCGAGACCCAGGCCAGCGCCTAGGCACGCACGCGCCGCGCAAGCCGCGCACACACGGGACGCTCCGGGAGACCGGGCGTCCCGTCGTCGTTTCTGCGCAGCCCGGGTGGCGCCCTAGCGGCCCTTGAACACGGGCGGCCGCTTCTCGGCGAAGGCGCGCAGCCCCTCGAGCCGGTCCTCCGTCTTGAGCACGGCCTCGTACTTCTGCAACTCCAGGGCGAGCGCCTGGTCGAGCTCCATCGCCACGCCCTCGTCGATGGCGTGCTTCGCGGTGGACACCGCCACGGGCGCGTTCTCCACGATCGCCTCGGCGAGCGAGTACGCGGCGTCCAGCAGGCGCCCCTCGGGGGCGAGCCGGTTCACCAGCCCGATGCTGAAGGCCTCGGCGGCGTTGAGGCGGCGGCCGGTGAGGATGAGATCCTTCGCGCGGCCCGGCCCGATGAGCCGCGCGAGCCGCTGGGTGCCGCCGCCGCCGGGGATGATGCCGAGCTTCACCTCGGTGAGGCCCAGCTCCGCGGCGGGCGCGGCCACGCGCAGGTCGCAGGCGAGCGAGAGCTCCGTGCCGCCGCCGAAGGCCGTGCCGTTGAGCGCAGCGATGAAGATGCAGTCGCTCTTCTCGATGGCGCGCAGCGTGCGGCGCAGCTGATCGAGGAAGGCGCGCACCTCGGGCTCGCTCATGGTGCTGCGCTCCTTGAGGTCCGCGCCCGCGCAGAAGGCCTTGTCCCCCGCCCCCGTGAGGATGACCGCCCGGGTGTCGCGCGAGGCCGAGACCCGCTCGACCAGGCTGGCGAGCTCCTGCAGCATCGCGCGGCTGATGGCGTTGCGGCGCCCCTCCCCGTCGATGGTCCAGATCTCGATGGGACCGCGCGCGTCGATCTTGAACTCCGGCATGCGTCTCGCTCCTCGTTCGTAGGCCCTTCGTACGGCCAACGGGGCCACGAGAGGGCCCCAGCTGGGTGCGGCAGACTGCGTCCGGCCGCAGGCCCTGGCAAGGCGGAAAGGCGGTAGAGTCCGAAGCGATGCGCACCCCCACCCTCCCGCGCCGGGGCGGGCGCAGGCCCCTGGCCGCGCTGCCCACGCTGCTGTCCCTTCTCGTGCTGCTGCTGGTGCCCTGCGTGGCGCTCGCCCGCGCCGGTGGCGGCGAGCACTACCGCGGCCACGGCCCGAGTGGCGGCGGGGGCGACGGCGACTTCGGCTTCATCCTCTGGATGCTGCTGGATCTCACCCTGCACTACCCGCAGCTGATGCTGCCGGTGCTGGGGCTCGCGGTGGTGGGCTACGTCGTGTACCAGCGCCGGCTCAGCCCCCGGGGCAGCACCCAGCGCGCCTTCCAGCAGCGCGAGGCCGAGCTGCGCACGCAGGTCTCCTCGCGGGACGTGCAGGGCTGGGTGAACGCGCTGCAGCTCAAGGACCCGGGCTTCGAGCTGCTCCCGCTGCTCGACCGCACGAGGGGCCTCTTCGTGCGGCTGCAGGAGGCGTGGTTCCGCCGCGACCTGACCGCCCTGCGCCCCTTCCTCTCGGACGCGACCTACCAGCGCCTGGGGGTGCAGCTGCAGCTGCTCTCGGCGCAGGGCGTGCGCGACGCCATGGCGGACGTGCAGGTGCTCGAGGTGCAGATCATCGGGCTGAACCAGAGCCGCTGGTTCGACAGCGTGCAGCTGCGGGTGCGCGCCCAGATGCGGGACACGGACGTGCCGGCGGGCATGAGCGACGAGGCGGCGCTCGCGGCCGCGCGCCGCGTGGCCCCCGAGCCCTTCGTCGAGGTGTGGACCTTCGTGCGCCGCCCGGGCGCGCTCACGCGCATCGGGCAGGACCTGTACCAGGGCAAGTGCCCGAACTGCGGCGCGCCGTTCCGGGGCGGCGCGAGCAACGCCTGCGAGTATTGCAGCGCCATCGTGAACAGCGGCAACTACGACTGGACGCTCTCGGAGATCACCCAGGGCAGCGAGCACGTGCGCCACCACACCACCGTGGACGGCCTGCTCGACGCCCGCCAGGCGGACCCGGCGCTCAACCTCGAGATGCTCGAGGACCGCACCTCGCTCGTGTTCTGGCGCTGGGTGGAGGCGCAGAGCCGAAGGGATCCCACCCGCCTCGCGAAGCTCGCCCACGCGGACGCGCTCGCGGCGCTCTCCGCCGAGCTCGAGGCGCTGCGGCGCCAGGGCCGGCGCAAGGTCTTCCTCGAGTGCGCAGTGGGCGCGGTGCTCACGCGCGCGCTCGAGGTGCACGCGGGGGACTGGGACCGGGCCCACGTGGAGGTGCGCTGGAGCGCGCGCATGGGCGTGGGCCCCGAGGGCGAGCGCCCGCCGCAGCTTCCCACCGTGCCCCAGCGCTGGATGTTCACCCTGCTGCGCCGCCACGGCGCGCTCACCCCCACCGAGCACGGCCTCTCCACCGACCGCTGCCCGCAGTGCCACGCACCGCTCACCGACAGCGCCGCCCCCAGCTGCGACTACTGCAGCACGCCCCTGGGCAGCGGCGAGCGCGACTGGGTGCTGCACAGCGCCCTGCCCTTCGAGGCCTGGGATGCGCGCGAGGCGGCGCGCGTGCGGGCGCCCCGCAGCGGCGCCCCACCGGCCGCGCCGACGGATGCCCCGATGGACGCCCAGGAGCGCCAGCGGCTGCTCTACATGATGGCGGCGCTCGCGGCGGCGGACGGCGAGGTGGACGCCCGGGAGCGCCGGCTCCTGCGCACCTGCGCCGAGCGCTGGAGCGTGCCGTGGGTGAACGTGGAGCGGGCGCTGAGCGCCGGTCCCGCGCTCTTCGACCGGCTCATCCCCACCGCCTCCGCCGAGGCGGAGGTGTTCCTGCGCCACATCGTGCAGATGGCGCTGGTGGACGGGCGCGTGGACCGTCAGGAGCGCCGCATGCTCGAGGCGGCGGCGCAGCTGCTGGGCATCCCCGAGCGGCTCGGGCCGCTGCTCGCGGGGCGCTGAGCGCGGGAGCGCCCCTCCCTGCGGGAGCGGACCCCGGGCTCAGGTGGCGGCGCGGCGCGAGGCCTTCTTCTCGCGCTCGCCGAGCGCGGCCTGCAGGTACTTGCCCGCGAGCTTGCGGCCGATGAGCTCCTGCGCGATCTCCCCGGCCTCCACGAGCTTGTCCAGGTCGATGCCGGTGTCCACGCCCATGCCGTGCAGCATGAAGACGGCGTCCTCGGTGGCGAGGTTGCCGGCCGCTCCGGGCGCGTAGGGACAGCCGCCGAGGCCCCCGATGCTCGCATCGAAGGTCGTCACGCCCGCAGACAGGCCCACCAGGGCGTTGGCGAGCGCGGTGCCGCGCGTGTCGTGCAGGTGCAGCGCGATGCGGTCCACGGGGATGTGCGGCGCGAGCGCCTCGAGGATCTGCTCCGTCTGGCGCGGGGTGCCCACGCCGATCGTGTCCCCCAGGCTCAGCTGGTAGATGCCCGCGTCGGCGAGCTCGCGGCAGATGCCCACCACGCGCTCCACCGGCACCGCGCCTTCGTAGGGGCAGCCCCACACCGTGGAGAGGTAGCCGCGCACGCGCATGCCCTCGCCCGAGGCGGCGTGGATGACCTCCTTGGCCCCCGCCACCGCCTCCGCGATGCTCTTGTTGATGTTCTTCTTCGAGTGGGCCTCGCTCGCGGAGATGAAGACCGCGGCCTCCTCCAGCCCGGCGTCCCGCGCGCGAGAGAGCCCCTTGAGGTTGGGCACCAGGGCGCTGAACACCACGCCCGGCTTGCGCCCCACCAGGCGCAGGAGCTCCTCGGCGTCCGCGAGCTGCGGAATCCACTTGGGGCTGACGAACGAGGTGACCTCGATGCGCTTCTCACCCGCCGCGACCAGCGCCTCGATGAGGCGCGCCTTGTCGCGGGTGGGCAGCGTGCGCAGCTCGTTCTGCAGCCCGTCGCGAGGGCCGACCTCGTAGATGTCGACCTTGCGCGGGAGCGAGTTGAGCCAGCCTACAGGCGGCTGGAGATGTTGTTTCGGATCCACTGGACGATGTCCTGCGTCGAGCTGCCGGGCGTGAAGATCTCGGTCACCCCGAGCTTCTTCAGCTTGGGAATGTCGTCGTCCGGGATGATCCCGCCACCAAAAACGGCGATGTCGGTGGCCTGGCTGCCCTTGAGCAGATCGATCACCGCCGGGAACAGGGTCATGTGCGCGCCGGACATGATGGACATGCCGATGGCGTCCACGTCCTCCTGCACCGCCGCGTTCACGATCATCTCGGGGGTCTGATGCAGCCCCGTGTAGATGACCTCCATGCCGGCATCGCGCAGCGCCCGGGCGATGATCTTCGCCCCGCGGTCGTGTCCGTCCAGGCCCGGCTTGGCCACCAAAATTCGAAGCTTCCTCTCAGCCATGTGTGCGCTCTGCTCCCAAGATGAGGTCGGTCGAGGTGGACGACAACGGCTCCCCCGCCAGGCCGCCGTGCACCCATGCCACTGAAAACCCGGCACTTTCCAGCAGTTGTGTCAGATCCGCGAGCGGATAGTAACGAATGGCGTATGCGCCGCACAGCACGCGGCCATCAGGAATGCTCAAGCGCCGCTCCCCGTGGTCGCGTCCCGTGCGGGGGTCGAAGCGGCTCGTCTCCTCCAGAACGCTCCCGTCGGGAAGCGCCTGGCGGAACGCCGCCTCGGGCGCGGCCGCCATCCGCTCCCAGGGCACCGTCTGCAGCACCAGGGGCGCGCCGGGCCGCAGCACCCGGGCGAGCTCGCGCAGCATCTCCCGGTGCTCCTCGTCCGAGTAGGTGAAGAGGCTGGTGTACCAGGCGTAGGCCCCGGCGAGCGCCCGGGCGCCGAAGGGCAGCGTCCGGAGGTCTCCCCGCACCACGGGAAAGCCCGGCAGCCGCTGCGCAAGCGAGCGCTCGTCGCGCTCCAGGCCCATGACGCGCCCCGCCAAGGGCCCCTCCCGGTTCAAGGGGGCCGCGTGGCGGCCGTGGCCG
The DNA here is from genome assembly GCF_009659535.1 of Aggregicoccus sp. 17bor-14. Classification (NCBI taxonomy): domain Bacteria; kingdom Pseudomonadati; phylum Myxococcota; class Myxococcia; order Myxococcales; family Myxococcaceae; genus Aggregicoccus; species Aggregicoccus sp. 17bor-14. The sequence goes on along the minus strand of NZ_VJZZ01000001.1, from coordinate 118,243 downwards.
CAGCCCAGGTCCACGACCCAGCCGGCAGGAGCGCGCGGGCCGAGCGCGCGCGCGAGGTAGTCCACCTCGCGCGCGGTGAGCTGCTCCGAGAGGAACGGGAGGGTGGAGCGCAGGTACAGCTCGCCGAAGAAGCTCACGGCCCTGCCCTCCCCTCGCGCGCCGCTCTAGAACGCGCCGCCCTCGCGGTAGGGGCCCCACACCTTGCGGAACACGTCGCACACCTCGCCCAGCGTGGCGTAGGCCTTCACCGCCTCGAGCACCGCGGGCACCACGTTCTCGGTGCCGCGCGCCGCCGCCTCCACCTTGGCGAGCGCCGCGTTGACGGCCTCGTTGTTGCGCTCGGCCTTCACCTGCTTGAGGCGGGCGATCTGCTCCTCGGCCACCTTCTCGTCGATGTGCAGCAGCTCGATGGGCGCGCTGCCCTCGCTCTTGAAGGCGTTCACGCCGACGATGAGCCGGTCGCCCTGCTCCACCTCGCGCTGGAAGCGGTAGGCGCTCTCGCCGATCTCCTTCTGCGGGTACTGCTCCTCCACCGCGCGGATGATGCCGCCCATCTCGTCGATGCGGCGGATGTACTCGAGCGCGCGCTTCTCCATCTCGTCGGTGAGGTACTCCACGTAGTAGCTCCCCGCGAGCGGGTCCACCACGCGGTCCGCGCCGGACTCGTGCGCGATGAGCTGCTGGGTGCGCAGCGCGATGGTGACCGACTCCTCGGTGGGCAGCGCGTAGGTCTCGTCCAGCGAGTTGGTGTGCAGCGACTGGGTGCCGCCGAGCACCGCGGCGAAGGCCTGCAGCGCCGTGCGCACCACGTTGTTGTAGGGCTGCTGCGCGGTGAGGCTCACGCCGGCCGTCTGCGCGTGCGTCTTGAGCTGCATGGAGCGCGGGTTCTTCGCGCCGAAGCGGTCGCGCATCACGTGCGCCCAGATGCGGCGCGCGGCGCGGAACTTCGCGACCTCCTCGAAGAAGTCGTTGTGCACGTCCCAGAAGAAGGAGAGCTGCGGGGCGAAGCTGTCCACGTCCAGCCCGCGCTTCACGCACTCCTCCACGTAGCCGATGCCGTCCGCGAGCGTGAAGGCCAGCTCCTGCACCGCCGTCGCTCCGGCCTCGCGGATGTGGTAGCCGCTGATGGAGACCGGGTACCACTTGGGCATGTTCTTCGTGCAGAACTCGATCATGTCCGTCACGATCCGCACGGCGGGCCGCGGCGAGACGATCCACTCCTTCTGCGCGATGTACTCCTTGAGCATGTCGTTCTGGATGGTGCCGGCGAGCTTCTCCATCGGAACGCCCTGCTTCTCACCCACCGCGATGTACATGCACAGCGCGACCACGGCGCTCGCATTGATGGTCATCGAGGTGCTGACCTTCTCGAGCGGGATGCCGTCGAAGAGGACCTCGAAGTCCTTGAGCGAGGAGATGGCCACGCCCTCCTTGCCCACCTCGCCGCGGCTCATGGGGTGGTCCGCGTCGTAGCCCATGAGCGCGGGCATGTCGAAGGCGGTGGAGAGCCCGGTCATGCCGTGGCTGATGAGGTACTTGAAGCGCTTGTTCGTGTCCGCGGGCGTGCCGAAGCCGGCGAACTGGCGCATGGTCCAGAGGCGGCCGCGGTACATGGACGGCTGCACGCCGCGGGTGAACGGGAACTGACCCGGCAGCCCGATGCGCTCGAAGTCCTCGGCCTTGCGGTCCGCCGCGGTGAGCACGTCCGGGATGGGCACGCCCGAGTCGGTGATGAAGCCGGGGCGGCGCAGCGGCGCCTTCGCGGTGATCTTCGCGAGCTCGCCCTTGGCCCACACGTCCGTCGCCTTCGCCACGGCCTTGAGCGCCGCCGCGTCGTAGACCTTGGTGCCCTTGCCGGCCTTGCGCGCCGCGGGCTTCGCCGCGGCCACCGCTGCGACCTTCTTCGCGGCCTTCTTCACCGGAGCGGCCACCGCCTTCGCGGCCTTGGACACCTTGGACACCTTGGCGAGGGCGCCGCGCTTCTGCGGAGCCTTGGCGGAGGCCTTGCCGGCGGCCTTGGAGGACTTCGCCGGGGCGGGCTTGGCGGTGCGGGAGGCGACGGAACGGCTGAGCTTCTTGGGGCTGGGCGGAGTGCGCGCGGGCATGCCCGGCCTAGTAGCAAAGGGGGTTGGGGGTCGCAAGGCGCGCAAGAGCGCGCGCTTCACCCCGTGCGCGCCAGGCCACGCACCAGCCGGCGGCGCGCCTCGTCCAGCACCGCCTCCGTTTTGCAGAAGGCAAAGCGGGCGAAGCCCTGCCCGAGCGCGCGGTGCTCCGGAGAGTAGAAGACGCTGGGCGGGATGGCCGCCACCCCCACCTGCGTCACCAGGTGCCGGCAGAAGGCCACGTCGTCCGCGAAGCCGCGCCCGCGGATGTCCGCCATGGCGAAGTAGCTGCCCTCCGGAGCGTGCGCCGTCAGGCCCGCCTCGCCGAGCGCCCCGAGCATCCGCGCCCGCTTGTCCGTGTAGAGGGCGGTGAGGTCGCGGAAGTACGCGTCCGGCAGCCGCAGGGCCACGGCCACCGCCGCCTGCAGCGGCGAGGGCACGGCGAAGGTGATGAACTGGTGGGCGCGCTGCACCGCGTCACGCAGGGCCGGCGGCGCGATGGCCCAGCCGATCTTCCACCCCGTGAAGCTGAAGCTCTTGCCCGCACTGCTCACGGTGACGGTGCGCTCGCGCAGCTGCGGGAGCGTGGCCGCGCGCAGGTGGCGCGCGGGCGCGAAGACGAGGTGCTCGTAGACCTCGTCCGCGAGCACGTACGCGCCGCGCTCCTCGCACAGGCCCGCGAGCAGCTCCAGCTCCGCGCGCGTGAACACCTTGCCGGTGGGGTTGTGCGGGGTGTTGAGGACGAGCAGGCGGGTGCGCGGCCCGAAGGCGGCGCGCACCTCGGCCTCGTCGAACCACCAGGTGGCGTGCTGCGCGTCCGGCGGGTGCAGGGGCACGTGGCGCGCGACGCCGCCCGCGAAGGCGATGCTCGCGTCGTACGAGTCGTAGACCGGCTCGAACACCACCACCTCGTCGCCCGGGTTCACCAGGCCCAGCAGCGTGGCGAGGATCGCCTCGGTGGCGCCGCTGGTGACGGTGACCATGGTGTCCGGGTCCACGCCCTGGCCGTAGAAGCGCTGCGCATGCTCCGCGATGGCCTGACGCAGGTCGCGCGCGCCCGCGCTCAGCGCGTACTGGTTCACGCCGTCGCGGATGGCGCGCTGGGCAGCCTCCTTCACCGCGTCCGGCCCGTCGAAGTCGGGGAAGCCCTGCCCCAGGTTCACCGCGCCGTGCTGGACGGCGAGCGCGCTGAACTCGGAGAAGACGGTGGTGCCGAAGCGGGAGACGCGGGCTGCCAGCACGGACATGGAGGCTCCTGGGGGCTCGTGGCGCGGGAGGGCTCACTGCGGTTCGGACTCCGGGACGCCGGGCTCGGCGCGCGCCACGGCGCCCTCCGTATCCGGCAGGCGACGGTAGAGCGCCTCGGCCGCCGCCGCCACCCCGCAGGCGAGCGGCAGCGCCGCGGCGAGGTCCACCGCGTAGTGGAAGCGGCCCACGAGCGTCGCGGCGATGAGCCCCGCGCACGGCGCGAGCGCCACCCAGAAGACGCCCCGGGCGCGCCGCCACGCGGTGATCAACACCAGCAGCGCGAGCCCCGTGTGCCCCGAGGGAAAGCAGTCGCGCAGGAAGGCCGGGAGCATCATCAGCCCGGCGAGCCGCGGCGCGAGCCACAGGCCCCGCAGCGGCTCGGCGAAGTGGGCCGCGAGGAAGAAGCGCGGGCCCACGGCCGGCACCAGCGCATAGAGCGCGTAGTTGGCCGCGAGGTAGACGGAGACCGCGAGCAGGAAGGTCTCGAAGGCGCGGCGCTCGGCCCGCGCGTACAGCGCGCCGGCGAGCACCAGCGACCAGACGAAGTGCCCGTAGTAGCAGACCAGCAGCACGTCCTCGAGCCAGCGCGGGCCGTGCTGCTCGGCCCACAGGGCGAACTGCACGCCGAGCAGGTGCGCGTCCAGCTGCGCGAGCTGCGCGTCGTAGAGCGGGTGCCCCACGGCGTCGACGAGCGGGTTGAGCAGCGTGTGCGCGAGCCCCGCCACCGGCAGCATCCAGAAGGAGGCGAGCAGCCGCAGCGTGCGGCTTTGCGGCGCACGCGCCTGCAGCCAGCGCAGGAGCAGGGGCCCCAGCGCGAGCACTCCGAAGCCCGCCGCCGAGCGCGCTGCCCCGGGCGCCCAGCGCCCCCAGGGGGAGAGCAGCGCGAGGCTCGCGCCCGCGCACACGGCGACGATCACCGCGTCCACTGGCAGCAGGCGCACCGGGAGCTGCAGGGGGCTGGGGGCGGTAGGCCTCACGCCTACAGTCTGACACGCCTGTCAGGGTTGCGGCCTGATCTCGGACGCTGCGGCGGCCGGCGCGGCGCCGTGTTAAACGCTGCACGCGAGCACACGGACGGGCGGTCCGCCTGCTCCGCGGATGTTGCCGATCCCACCGGAGGCCCGCCTGCCTTCTTGGCCTCCAGGGGAATTGAGTGTTCTCCCAGAGTTAGGACCGGGACCCGGCCTTCGCCTTGACACCGCCAGACCCAATCTCTAAGAGCCGCCCCCGCGTCGACGCGGAGCGGCACCCGCCGGAAGGCTCCGCCTGGAATGCCCATTGCACTCCAGCTCGCCCCCTTTATCCCCACCCGGGCAACCGACGCCCCGAGGCCCCGCGATGAGTGACGTGTTCGAGAAGTGCAGCAGCTGGAAGGACTACAAGATCGCGAAGGCGACGGGGCTCTACCCCTACTTCCGGGTGATCGAGGCGAGCCACGGGGCCACCGAGGTGGAGATCGACGGCCGCCGCGTGATCATGGTCGGCTCGAACAACTACCTCGGCCTTTCCGCGGACCCCCGGGTGAAGGAGGCCGCGATCAAGGCGGTGGAGAAGTTCGGCTCCACCTGCTCCGGCTCGCGCCTGCTCAACGGCACGCTGGTGCTGCACGAGGAGCTCGAGCACAAGCTCGCCCAGTTCCTCAACCGCGACGCGGCGGTGGTGATCTCCACCGGCTTCCAGACGAACCTGGCGCTCGCCTCCATCCTGGGCCGGCACGACATCGTCTTCTCGGACCGCGGCAACCACGCCTCGCTGGTGGACGGCATCCGCCTCTCCTTCGCCACCGAGCGCAAGTTCCGCCACAACGACCTCGAGCACCTGGAGCAGCTGCTGCAGGCGGCCGACCCCGAGGCGGGCAAGATCATCGTCACCGATGGCGTCTTCTCCATGGAGGGCGACATCTGCAACCTGCCGCGCATCGTGGAGCTGGCGAAGAAGTACAACGCCCGCGTCATGACCGATGACGCGCACGCCATGGGCGTCATCGGCGAGCACGGCCGCGGCACCAGCGAGTACTTCGGCCTCGAGCGCGAGACGGACCTGGTGATGGGCACCTTCTCCAAGAGCTTCGCCTCGCTCGGCGGCGTGCTCGCGGGTCCCCAGGACGTCATCACGTACATCCGCCACAAGGCGCGCTCGGTCATCTTCAGCGCGTCCATGACCCCGGCCAGCGTGGCCGCGGCGCTCAAGAGCCTGGAGATCATCCAGGCCGAGCCCCAGCGCCGCGCGCGCCTGCTGGACATCGCGGAGAAGATGCACAACGGCTTCCGCGCCATGGGCTTCGACACCGGCGTCTCGGTGACCCCGGTGGTGCCGGTGCTGATCGGCGACCAGGTGAAGTGCTTCCGCTTCTGGCGCGCGCTGCACGAGGCGGGCGTGTTCGCCAACCCCGTCACCGCCCCCGCGGTGGAGCCGGGCCACGCGCTCATCCGCACCAGCTACATGGCCACGCACACGGACGCGCAGCTGGACCGCGTGCTGGATACCTTCGAGCGCATCGGCAAGAAGATGGGCGTCATCCCGGAGACCCGTCCCACGGTGTACACGCCGGTGCAGATCGCCCGTCCGGGCACCGCGGTGCTCTCCAACGAGGCCAGCCAGCGCTGGGCGGCCGCGAGCGCGGGGCTCCTCGCCGAGCGCGGCTTCTCCCTCGAGCAGATCAGCCGCATGAGCGGCCGCGAGGTGGCGGGCAAGCTCTTCGACGCGGTGGAGACCCTCACCTGGCGTGCGGCCAACCTCCAGTCCGAGGACCTCAAGCGCCTGAGCGGCACCCCGCTGCGGCTCTGGGAGAAGCGCACCGAGCTGCCAGGCATGCTGCTCGAGAAGGGCGCGAACCTCTTTATTCGCAACGGCAAGCAGGCTGAGTAAGACTCCAACGCCCATGGCCCTTCCCGCCGAGCAACAGGCCCTCGAGCTTCCTCCCGTCCCCGCGGACGTCAGCATCACGCCCGTGCGCGGCGCCGCGGACCGGGAGGCGTTCATCCGCTTCCCCTACGCCCTCTACCGGCACGACCCGCACTGGGTCCCGCCGCTGGAGATGGAGCGCAAGGACTTCCTCGACCCGAAGAAGAACCCCTGGTTCGAGTTCGGCGAGGTGGAGCTGTACCTCGCGCGCCGCGGCGGCGAGGTGGTGGGCCGCATCGCGGCGGTGAAGGACCCGCGCTACAACGAGTACCACGGCACCACGTACGGCTTCTTCGGCCTCTTCGACTGCGTGAACGAGCCGGGCGTCGCGCGCGGCCTGTTCGACGCAGCGAGCAGCTGGCTCAAGGCGCGCGGCTTCACCGAGGTGCTGGGCCCCGCGAGCTTCAGCAGCAACTACGAGTTCGGCCTGCTCGTGGAGGGCTTCGACAGCTCGCCCGCGATCCTCATGCCCTACAACCCCGGCTACTACCCGGGGCTGCTCGAGGCGTGCGGCTTCCGCAAGGCGAAGGACCTCTGGGCCTTCGAGCTCTCGGCGTCCGCCACCCCGCCCGAGAAGGTGGTGCGGATCGCCGAGAAGATGCGCAAGCGCGAGGGCATCACCGTGCGCCCCGTGCGGATGAAGGAGCTCTCCAAGGAGATCGCCCTCATCAAGGACATCTACAACGCGGCGTGGGAGCGCAACTGGGGCTTCGTGCCCATGACGGACCACGAGTTCGATCACCTCGCGCGCGAGCTCAAGGCGATCGTCCGCCCGGACCTGGTGCTCATCGCCGAGGTGAAGGGCGAGCCCGTCGCCTTCTCCATGACCCTGCCGGACGCGAACTACGCCCTCAAGGCGGCCGGCGGCCGGCTCACCCGCTACGGCCTGCCCATCGGGCTCGCCAAGCTGGTGCTCGCCTCGCGGCGCATCGAGCGGCTGCGGCTCATCACGCTGGGGATCAAGGAGGGCTACCGGCGCCGGGGCCTGGACGCGATCCTCTACCTGGACACCCTGCGCACCGCGCACCGCCTCGGCTACCGCGGCGGCGAGATCTCCTGGACGCTCGAGGACAACCACCTCGTGAACCGCGCGATCGAGTCCATGGGCGGCCAGCGCTCCAAGACCTACCGCATCTACCAGCGCGCGCTGTAGGAGGGCTAGACTGGCGCCCATGCGCCCTGCCCTGCTCGTGGTCGCCGCCCTGCTCTGCTCCTCGGCCGTCCTCGCCGAGAAGCCGAAAGCCAAGGCGAAGAAGCCGCCCATGTCCGTCCCCTCGCTGGGGCTCACGGGCCTCGGCGCCCTGCCCAAGGGCGAGGAGCTCTCTGCGAGCCGCTCCGCCCCCGAGCCCGCCGGCCCCCAGGTGCGCGCGGTGGACGAGCGCTTCGAGGTGCTGGGCGTGCAGCACATGAAGGGCGCCCGGCAGACCGGCGCGCTCTCGGAGGTTGCGCTCACGGGCAGCCCCCTGCGCACCGAGCCCTTCAGCACGCGCGTGAAGGTGCGCAGCAGCGCGCGGCGCACGGCCCCCATCGACGTGGTGGTGCTGGATGCGCGCGGCGACACGGCGATGAGCGCCTCGGGCACGCTCTCCTTCACCGGCGTGCAGGGCGAGGTCTCCGAGTACACGGTCGACTGGGATCCCACCGAGTGCCGCGGCCCGGGCACCTATTCCGTGCTGGTGCGCGTGGCGGGCCAGCCCCTGGGTACCTGGCCGCTCAAGGTGGTGGCCCGGGCTCCCTAGGCTGTAGGGAGGGCAACGCGGGCCGCGTACAAATCGCGAGATCTCCTTGCCGGACGGGGCGGGGTCTGCACAATCGGCGCAACATTCTCGATCAGGCGCCCCCGCGCCGATCCCCAGAGGAGCCGATGGCTTACACCGACCGCGTGAAGCAGATCCTGTCCTGGTACCCCTCCGACAACCCGGGCACCCTGACCAACCTCGCCCGCCTGCTCAACACGGGCACCCTCGCCGGCACCGGCAAGATGGTCATCCTCCCGGTGGACCAGGGCTTCGAGCACGGGCCGCACCGCTCGTTCCAGCCCAACCCCGCGGGCTACGATCCGGACTACCACTACCAGCTGGCCATCGACGCGGGCTGCAACGCCTACGCGGCGCCGCTGGGCGCGCTGGAGATCACCGCCGGCAAGTTCGCCGGTGAGATCCCGCTCATCCTCAAGCTCAACAACTCGGACACGCTGGGCAACGTGGGCGAGCCCAACTCGGCGGTGACCAGCTCCGTGAAGGACGCGGTGCGCCTGGGCTGCGTCGCGGTGGGCTACACCATCTACCCGGGCTCCGGCGCCCGCAACGAGCAGTACGAGAACCTGCGCGACATCATCGCCGAGGCGAAGAGCTACGGCCTCCCGACGGTGCTCTGGGCCTACCCGCGCGGCAGCAAGCTGTCCAAGGACGGCGAGACCGCGATCGACGTGGTCGCCTACGCCGCGCAGATCGCCGCGCAGCTCGGCGCGCACATCATCAAGGTGAAGCCGCCCAAGGACTTCCTCGAGCAGCCCGAGGCGAAGAAGGTCTACGAGAAGTTCAACATCCCCACCAAGACGATGGCCGACCGCATCAAGAACGTCGTGCTCTCGGCCTTCAACGGCAAGCGCATCGTCATCTTCTCGGGCGGCGAGGCGAAGGGCACGCCGGAGCTGATGGAGGAGATCCGCCAGATCCACCAGGGTGGCGGCTTCGGCTCCATCATGGGCCGCAACGCCTTCCAGCGCCCGCACGACGAGTCGGTGAAGTTGCTCAAGGACGTGATGGCCATCTTCGCGGGCAAGTAGCCCCGGAGCCCGACGGCTCATGCCATCCGGACGGCCGGCTCTCCTCGCGAGGGCCGCCCGTTTTCGTCTGGGGCGGTGCCTTCGCGCGGAGCCCGGAAAAGCAAAAGGCCCGCCCGGTTTCCCGAGCGGGCCTTCCTTACTGTGGAGCTAGACGGGATCGAACCGTCGACCTCTTGAATGCCATTCAAGCGCTCTCCCAGCTGAGCTATAGCCCCTTCTCTTCTCCAGCGCGCCATGGGGGGCGCGCCGTTGCGTCGAAAGCGGCGCTCTTCTACCGCTTCTTTTCTCCCGATGCCAGTGCTGAATGCACGGCGCCGCGTTTTCCTTCCCCCTGCCCTGCACCGGACGGCGATTCGCGCGCTTGGGCGCCCCGAGGGGCGGCGGGAGCAACCGACCCGTCGGGGCCCCGCCCGGCTCAGCCCTTGCGCAGCCGCGCGGCGAAGAAGCCTCCGCCCGGAACCCGCGGCGGCAGGGCCCGCAGGAAGGGCCCGTCACAGAGCAGCGCCGCGCGCTCGGGCCCGTACACGGGCGCGAGCGGCTCGAGTGCGAAGCCGGGCGCCTGCGCGAGGAAGCGCTGCACCACCTCGTCGTTCTCCTCCGAGAGCACCGAGCAGGTGGCGTAGACGATGAGCGCTCCGGGGCGCGCCGCGGCCGCCACCTCCTGCAGCAGCGCAAGCTGCGTCTTCTGGAACTCGAGGATCGCCTTCGGGGTGAGCTTCCACTTCTGGTCGGGCTCGCGCGCGAGCGAGCCGGAGCCGCTGCAGGGCGCGTCCACCAGGAGCACGTCGGCGCTGCCGAGGGGCAAGGGATGCGGGAAGGACACGTTGCGCAGGCCCAGCTCGCGCACCCGCTCGCGTGCGTCCGCGAGCCGGCGCCGGGAGCGGTCTCCCGCGAGCACCCGCCCCGAGGGCCCCACGGCATCCGCCAGCGCCAGCGTCTTGCCGCCCGCCCCCGCGCACACGTCCGCCACGGTGCGCCCCTGCAGGCCGCCCTCGCCGCCCAGGGGCCCGCAGGCTTCGGCGATGAGCTGGCTGCCCACGTCCTGCACCTGCAGCCGCCCGGCCTTCATCGCCCGCGTCTCGAACACCCGGTGGCTCGCGTCCGTGATGCGCAGGGCGCCCGGCGCGGCGGGTATCGCCTCCGCCGCCACGCCCTCCTCGGCGAGCGCCGCGAGCAGCGCCTCGCGCTCCGTCACCGGACGGGCGCGGAAGGTGAGCCCCGGCTCCTCGTTGAGGGCCGCGAGCAGCGCCTCCAGCTCGCCCTCGCCGAGCCGCGGGGCGAGCCGCTCCACGAACCAGGTGGGAAAGGAGTGGCGGCTCGCGATGCGGTCCAGCGGCGCCTCCACCCCGGGCGGCAGCTCCGGCAGGGGCGTGCTCAGGAGCCGCTCGAGGAAGTCATCCTTGAGGGTGCGGGGGCGGATGGGGCCGGGCAGCTTCACCTCGGGCCCGATGCGCTTCCAGTCCTCGCCGCACAGCACCCGCCGCCACAGGGTGTAGCGCACCAGGGCGTGATCCTCGATCATCCCCAGCTTGCCGGGCGCATGGCCGAGCGCGCGCGCCGCCAGGTCCAGCAGGCGCTGGTGGCGCGAGAGCTCGCGGGTGACGAGCGCCGCGTAGCGCCGCTCCTGGCCCCCGAGCCCCTGCGCCTCGCGCAGCGCCTCGGAGAGGGCCGCGCGCAGGGGCTCGCCCTTCTGCACCGCCACGTGCGCCTCGAGCGCGGCGGTGGCCGCGCGGCGCGAGGGGCGCCCGAGCAGGGCAGCGGGATGGGGGGCGGGCCAGAAGGCGGGCACGGAGAGCCTCAGCGGGCGAGCGGGAGGGACACCGCGAGACAGCCCTCGCGCGTGGCCGCCTCGCAGCCGCCGTCGGCGGACACATAGAAGTATTGGGCCGCCCCGCGGCGCTGGCCGTTGAGCTCGAGCTCGCCCTCCACCACCAGCACCCCGCAGGCGTGGCCCTCGGTGGGCCAGGGCAGGCGCGCTCCGGGCGCAAGCCGCAGCCACGTGGCGTGCGGCTCGCGCAGCCGCTGCGCCTGCGCGCCGTGGGGCTCCCAGCCGCTGGCCGCCGGGGTCGCCTCGCCTGCCTGCTGGGCGCGCGTGCGCAGCGCGAGGAAGCGCTCCACGAGGCCGAATACGTCCTCGAGCTGGAAGGGCTTGGTGAGCTGCGCGTCCGGGTGCAGCGGGGCGAGCGTGCGCTCCACCTCCTCGGGCACCGAGGCGCTCATGATCGCCACCGGGACGAGGCAGCCGCGGGCGGCCTCGAGGATGGTGCGGCCGCCGAGCCGATCTCCGCCGATGCGCAGGTCGGTGAGGACCAGGTCGTAGACCCCGGCGCGCAGGGCGGCGAGCGCCTCGGGGACGCTGCCCACGTCGTGCACGGTCGCCTGCTCCGAGACGAGCTCGCTGAGCCCCTCTCGCACGCCGGCGTCGTCCTCGACCAGCAGCACCTTCATCCGAGCCACCACCCCTCAGCTGCGTGCCGCGCCATCGCCTGCCGCGCCAGCGGAGGCGGACTGCTTGTGGCCCTCCCCGGGCTCGAACCGGGACGCGGGGTCAGCCGCAGCGGATTTTGAGTCCGCCTCGTCTACCAATTTCGACAGAGGGCCGTCGTGGCGCGGAAGGTCGCCCTTATAGCGCGCGCCCTCCCGGGGTGCATCCGGAGATTGCGGTCGCCGTCCAGGGTCGCTAAACGGTCGCCCATGTACAACCTCCTCATCGCCCTGGCTGCGGGCGTGGCCGTGACCCTGCTGGTGAAGCTCGCGGGCTTCTCCGTCTGGGCGGGCCTCGTCCCCGGCGTGATCGTCTTCCTCGCCACCTACGTCGTCCTCGCGCGCCGCGTGTCGCTCAAGGTGCAGGCCCTGATGACGTCCGTGCAGACGGAGCTGCAGGGGCAACCCTCGAGCCAGCGCGACCTGCAGCAGCGCATCGACCGGGCGGTGAAGACGCTGGAGACCGGCCTCGTCTGGGACAAGTGGCAGTTCCTGGTGGGCCCGGAGATCCACGCGCAGATCGGCATGCTGCGCTACATGGCCAAGGATCTCGCCGGCGCCCAGCCGCACCTGGCCAAGGCCAACCCTCGCAACTACATGGCCAAGGCGCTCGAGGGGGCGCTGCACTACCAGCGCAAGGACCTGCCCGCGATGAAGGCCTCCTTCGAGGCGGCCGCGAAGGCCGGCAAGAAGGAGAGCATCGTCTGGGCGGCGTACGCCTGGTGCCTGCTGCAGCTCAAGGACAAGGATCAGGCGCTCGCCGTGCTCGCACGCGGCGCGGAGGCCAACCCCGCGGACGAGAAGCTCAAGAGCAGCCTCACCCAGCTGCAGAACGACAAGCGGCTCAAGATGAAGCCCTACGAGCCCCTGTGGTGGCAGTTCGGCCTCGAGGCCCCGCCCCCCCAGATGATGGGCGGCGGCGGTGGCGGCCGGCGGGTGCAGTTCACCCGGCGCTGATCCACGCCCCCTCGCCCACATCCGCCCCGGCGGCAATTCTTGCCGCCTCCCCCGAGAGGCCCCTGGAAGCTCTTTCCGATTCTGCGGAAGGGTGGCCAGCGGGCCTTTCAAGCTTCTGGAATGACTCGACTTTCCTGAGCAGGGGACGGCACGTCGCTTGCTCCCCGCTCGGCCGCGCTCCCATCGAACGTCGTGCTCCGGTGTTCACCCGTAGAGAGGGTGCACATACAGGCACGTCCAGTCTTGGCAGCCGGAGGTCTCGGGTGAAGGTGGCGGAGGTCAACGGAAGCTCGTCGGGGGACACGGCGGGCCTCGTGCGTGGTGCACGGGGGGGCGGGGACGCTTCCATTGGGCGTGGCACTCGAGACTTTCGGCCTGCCATTTGCGGCATGCCGGTCAACGCGGTTCGCGCGTCCGCGGGCCCTGGCGCGCCCGGTGGCGGTGCGGGTCCGGCACAGGGGGGCAGCGAGGGCGCAGAGCGCGGCGAGCGGCTGCGGCCGGGCAGCGGCGCGAACCGGCCGCTCATCCTGATCGTCGAGGACGACGAGGCGAGTCGCGAGAGCCTCGCGGAGCTGCTGGAGACGCACTACGAGGTGCTCACCGCGGCGGACGGCGACGCAGGGCTCGCCGTCGCGCGCGACCGGCTGCCGGACCTCATCCTGCTGGATCGCTTCCTGCCGCACGGTGACGGGCTCTCCATCCTCGAGGCGCTGCAGCGCGACCGGCGTACGGAGCGGGTGCCGATCATCCTGCTCACCGCGGACGAGGACGAGGCCACGCTGGAGCGGGGGCTGGAGCTGGGCGCGGTGGACTTCCTGCACAAGCCGGCCAACGCCCGAGAGCTGCTCGCGCGCATCCAGCGCGCCCTGCGCCAGAGCGCGCAGAAGCAGCAGCTGCACGAGCTCGCGCAGACGGACGCGCTCACGGGGCTCGCCAACTTCCGCGCGCTCGAGCTGCGGCTCGAGGAGGAGTTCAAGCGGGCGCGCCGCTACCAGTACCCGCTCGCCGTGGTGGTCATCGACCTGGATCACCTCAAGGCGATCAACGACGGCATGGGCCACGACGTGGGCAACCGCGCCATCTTCGCGCTCGCGGGCCACCTGCGCAGCAACCTGCGCGAGGTGGACTTCGCGGCGCGCTTCGGCGGGGACGAGTTCGTGGCGCTGCTGCCGCACCAGACGGCCGCGGAGGCCGCGGTGTTCGCCGAGCGCGTGCGCGCGGGGCTGCGGGCGGTGGGCGTGCAGCGCGACGACGGGCGCCCTGCCCCCTTCGGGCTGAGCATCAGCGTGGGCATCGCGGACCACTCCGCGACCCACCCGCGCGAGAGCGTGGCGGAGCTGATGCGCGCGGCGGATGCGGCGCTCTACGTGGCCAAGCGCGCGGGCAGGGATCAGGTGGTGGTGGACGGCGTCGCCGTGGGCGGGTCTCCGGACTCCGCGCGGCACTAGGTACCGCAGGGTTCGGGGACGGTTGGAGCGGGGAGACAGCGGGATGGATGCGGCGGGCAGGCTGACCAGCGGTTCGAGGGTGGCGATCATCGGCGGAGGCGTGGCGGGCGCGGGGCTCGCGGCGGCGCTGCTCTTCAACGGCCGCGCGCGCGGCTGCGCGCTGGACGTGCGCGTCTACGACGGCGGGAGCCCGGACGCCGTGGCGCCCCCGGCGCTGCTCACCCCGGAGTGCCGCTCGCGCCTCGCCGCGCTCGGCTGCCGCATGCCGCCCGAGTGGCGCGCGCTGGAGCTGCGCGGCATCGAGGTCCACGCCCAGGGCCGCAACGAGCTGCTGCCCGCGCCTCCCGGAGGCCTCTGGGTGGTGGACGGCTGGCCCCAGGGCACCGGCGGGATGGCGCGCGTGCGCGAGGCACTCGCCACGGCCGCTGCGGCACAGGGCGCCCGCTTCGTCACGCGCCGGGTGGAGCGCGTGGAGCGCCAGGCGCCCGCGCCCGACGCCCCGGCCGCCGTGAAGAGCAGCGGCGGCCTCGTGGTGCGCGCGCAGGGCAGCGGCGAGCGCTTCCACGCGGTGGCACTCGCCTCGGGCGCGGGGGCCAACCTCGGCGACGCCTTCTTCCCGGGCTTCCGCGGCGCGCCCACGATGCCGGCGGTGCAGGCGCGGCTGCGCTGGGATGCGCTGCGCCGCAACGTGGGGCGCAGCCTCGTCGCGCGGCTGTGGATCGCCCCGCTTCCCGGCGTGGAGGGGCTGTTCCTGCTGCCCGCCGCGGGCTCCGTGTACGCGCTCGCGTACGGGCCCGCCGTGCAGCCGGCCGACCTGTGCCAGGCGCTGATGATGGCCGCGCGCGACGGGCTGGTGGACGAGGGCTTCGAGCTCGCGGCGCTGGAGACCACCCGCCTTCCCTACGGCCCCGGGCACACGCTCGTCGCGCCCGGGCAGCTCGCGGTGGGTGCCGCGGCGCTCGGGCATCCGCTGCAGGTGGGGCTCAGCGAGACGCTCGCGAGCTGCAGCCGCGCCGCCGTGGCGCTGCTGGATGCGGGCCTGGACGCCGCGCGCCTCGAGCGCCGCTACGTGCGCGAGGGGCTGGGAGACCTGCTCGAGGACGTCACCGCGGGCGCGCGCTCGCTCGCGTGGCTGCGGCGCGCCGGAGCCCGCGCGCCCGCAGGCTTCCTCGAGGCGCGCCGCCGCGCGCCCACCACGGGCGTCTACGGCGGGGGCATCCTGGGTCTTCCCTCCCCCACGCCGCACACGCTGCTCACCGCCGCGCGCTGGGCGGGCCTGCGGGAGCTGGTCGGAGGCTGGCTGCGCAGCTCGGTGGAGCCCGCGCCCGCCACCATCCCCACCCTGGAGCCGGACCTCTACTACATCGTGGACGACGACGCGGACGCTCGCGAGGCGATGACGCAGCTGCTCGAGTCCACCGGAGCCACCGTCGTGGCCTTCGCGGACGAGCTCGCGCTCTACAGCGCGGTGGCCCGCCGTCCGCCCACCGCCATCCTCCTGGACGTGGTGCTGCACTGGGTGGACGGCCTGCGCCTGTGCGAGGGCCTCAAGCGTCACCCCCTCACGCGCGACACCCGCGTCTTCGTGATGAGCGGCCTCAACCGCCCGCACGTGCGCCAGCGCGCACTCGAGGCCGGAGCAGAGGCCTTCCTGGTGAAGCCCGTGGACCCGCAGCGCCTGCTGCGCGTCGTCACCGGGCGCGAGACCGCGGAGACGCTGCCGCTCGCCGCGGGGGGGCCGCTCGCGGCCGCTGGCGCGGAGAGCCGCGCCGCATCCTGAGCGCTGCGCTCGAGGTCACGCGCGCAGGGCGTGAGTCCTGGCGAGGGGCCGCAGGCCCTCCTCCCGGGACTCAGCCCGCCCCCTCCGCGAGGGCCGCCTCGAGCCGCTCCGGCGTGAAGGGCGGCGCGAGGAAGCGCGCGCCGCGCTCCTTGCGAAACCAGGTCAGCTGCCGCTTCGCGTAGCGGCGCGTCTCCTGGGCGGCGTCCGCCATCCCCTGCTCGCGGCTGAGGCGCCCCTCCACCACCGCGCGCGCCTGCACGTAGCCCACGCTGCGCATGGGCGCCGCGTCCGCGTAGCCGCGCGCGAGCAGCGCCTCCACCTCCTCGAGCAGGCCGCGCTCGAACATGGCGCGGGTGCGCGCGTCGATGGTGGCGTACAGCGCCTCGCGCGGGGGCTCGAGCACCGCGAGCCTGTACGCATAGCGGTCCTGCGTGAAGGCATGCGCGCGCCGGAACTCCGAGGCCGGGCGCCCGGTGGCCGCGTGGATCTCCAGCGCGCGCACCGTGCGCACCAGGTCGTTCGGCGAGAGCTGGGCGGCGGACTCGGGGTCCACCTCGGCGAGCCGCCGATGCACCTCGGCGCGGCCCTGCGCCGCCGCCACCGCCTCCAGCTCGGCGCGCAGGGCGGGCAGCGCGCCCGGCGCCTCCACCACCCCGTGCAGCAGCACGCGCAGGTAAAGCCCCGTGCCGCCCACCACCAGCACCGGACGGCCGCGCGCACGCACCTGCCGGATGGCCTCGTCCGCACGGCGCTGGAACTCGGCCGCGGAGAAGGGCTCGAGCGGCTCCACCACGGACACCAGGTGGTGCGGCACCTGCGCGAGCTCCTGCGCGGAGGGCTTCGCGGTGCCGATGTCGAAGTGGCGGTACACCTGCTGCGAGTCGGCGCTGATGATCTCCGCGCCCGTGCGCTCGGCGAGCGCGAGAGCGAGCGCGCTCTTGCCCGAGGCCGTGGGCCCGGCGATCACCGTGAGCGGTGGCCCGACACCGTCCGATGAGGAGGGAGCCGCCACCGGCTCAGGGGGCCGTGCCGGCCGCCACGGGCCGCGCCGAGCCGAGCGCCGCCGCCACCTCTTCGGCGAGCAGGCGCGAGGTCTTTTCGTCGTAGCCGCGGTGCACGCGCAGCACGGTGCCGTCCGGGCGCACGAGGAACAGCGAGGGCAAGGGGCTCTGCTGCCCGAGCCAGCGGCGCGCCACGAGGTTGAAGCGATCCTTGAGCACGGGGAACGTGACGTGGTGCTCGCGGAGGAGCTCGTCCATCAACTTCTGGCCCGAGGGCTCCGAGTCGATGGACACCATCACCACGCGCAGGCCCTGCTCGCGGTAGCGCGCGTGCAGGGACTGGAGATAGGGCAGCTCCTTCTTGCAGGGCTGGCAGAAGCTGGCCATGAACGAGAGCAGCACCAGGCGCGTGTCCTTGTCCTGCGCCTCCGGGCCCACGTAGCGCTCGAGCCCCACCACCCCGGCCCCCGCGGCGTCCGCGTTGTACACGGGGAGTCGGAAGGCGGGCGCCGGCCGGCCCTCTGCCGGAAGGGGCTCCTGCGCCCGCGCGTGCGCTGCGCCCAGGAGCAGCGCCGCCGCCATCCCCACCCATGCCTGTGCTCGCATCGCTTCGTCGCCTCGTGCAGGAGCGGCGCGCCCTGTTGGGGCGCGCCGCAGGAGGGCCGCAGTCTAGCAAGCCCTAGCGTGCCGCGCGCAGGGCCTCGGCCACGGAGGCGAGGCTCACCGGCTTCGGGTCCCCGCCCGCCATGGGCTTGAGCTGGGCCTGGCCGCTGGTGCGCTCGGCCTCGCCCAGCACGAGGGCGAAGCGCGCACCCGTCTTGTCCGCGCGCTTCATCTGGCTCTTGAGGCTGCCGCCGCGGGTGTCGAACTCGACCCGCAGCCCCTGGCGCCGCAGCTGGCTCGCCAGGAGGAAGGCCGCGTCGTGCGAGCCCTCGTCCGCGACGGCGAGGAAGAGGTCCGGCGGGGTCGCGAACTTCTGGCCCGCCTCCTTGAGCAGGAGCACGAGGCGATCGAGCCCCAGCGCGAAGCCCACGCCGGGCACGTCCGGTCCGCCCAGGCTCTTCACCAGCTTGTCGTAGCGGCCGCCGCCGCCCACCGTGCTCGCGGTGCCCAGCGAGGGGTGCGCCGCGATGAACTCGAGCGTGGTGCGCGTGTAGTAGTCCAGGCCGCGCACCATCTGCGGGTTGACCACGTACTTCACGCCGAGCACGTCCAGCTTGCGGCGCACCTCGGCGAAGTGGGTCGCGCAGGGCTCGCAGAGGAACTGGAGGATGTCCGGCGCGGCGCGCGCGATCTCCTGGCAGCGCGGGTTCTTGCAGTCGAGCACGCGCAGCGGGTTGCGCTCGAGGCGCCCCTGGCAGTCCTCGCACAGCTCGGCGCGGTGCGCCTGCAGGTGCTCCACCAGCTTCGCCTGGTACTGCGGGCGGCACGCGTCGTCGCCCAGCGAGTTGATGTTGAGCGAGATGTCCTGAAGCCCCAGCGCCTCGAGGAACTGCACCACCAGGTCGATCATCTCGACGTCCTGGGCGGGCTCCTTCACCCCGTAGGCCTCGGCGCCGAGCTGGAAGAACTGGCGGTAGCGCCCGGTCTTCATGCGCTCGTAGCGGAACATCGGCCCCATGTAGAACCAGCGGGTGACGGGCTCCTGGTTGCCCACCGAGTGCTCGATGTACGCGCGCGCGGCCGGGGCCGTGCCCTCGGGACGCAGGGACAGGCTGCGCCCGCCCTTGTCCTCGAAGGTGTACATCTCCTTGCCCACGATGTCGGTGGCCTCGCCCACCGTGCGCACGAAGAGCGCGGTGTCCTCCAGCACGGGGGTGCGCACCTCGCCGTAGCCGAAGCGGGTGAACACGTCGCGCGCGGTGCGCTCGACGTGCTGCCAGAGCTCGGTGTCGCCCGGCAGCAGATCGTTCATCCCCTTCACGCCACTGACCTTCTGGCTCACAGCACCTCTCCGATCTTCTGGCCCAGCCGCACCACGCTCTCGGGCTGCAGGCTCTCGCTCCAGCGCACCCGGCCCGGCTCGAAGAGCAGGATGACGGTGGAGCCCATCTCGAAGCGCCCCAGCTCGCCGCCCTTCTCCACCGCCATGGGCTGCGGGTACGTGTGCTCCTTGCCGGGCTTGCCGGTGTGGGTGAGCACGTCGTCGTAGGAGGCCTTGATGCGGCTCACGCAGGTGGCGCCCACCTTCACCACGGCGACGCGGCCCGCGGGCGTGCCGCGCAGGTAGGTGACGAGCCGCTCGTTCACGCAGAACAGGGCCTGCTTGGTCTTCACCGAGGCGGGGTTCACCGGCCAGAACTCGCCGGGGATGTACGAGTAGCCCTCGATCTGCCCGCCCAGCGGCGCGTGGATGCGGTGGTAGTCGCGCGGGGACAGGTAGATGGTGGTCCACGCACCGCCGTGGAAGGAGCGCGCGGCCTCAGGGTCACCGAGCAGCTGATCCACCGAGTAGTTGATGCCCTTCGCCTGCAGGCACTCCCCGTTCTCCGAGTAGCCCACCTGCGAGACGGCGCCGTCCACCGGGGACACCACCACCTTCTCGCCCCCCTCGATGGGGCGCAGCCCCGGCTTGAGCCCGCGGGTGAAGAACTCCGCGAAGGTGGGGTAGCGCGCCACCTCGTGCTCGGCCTCCTCGAGGTTCACGTTGTAGCGCTTGGCGAAGGCCTTGATCGCCATGCGGTGCACCGGCGCGGGCGCGGGCAGGCGGGTGGCGAGCCCCACCGCGGTGGAGACCGCGGACTTGGGCAGCAGCTGCATCAGCTTCATGAAGGTCTGTTCGTTCATGTTCGACTTGGATGCCCCTGAGGGGAAAAGGGATGCGCGCAGTGTGCTAGCGGCCGGCGTCCGCCGCCGGTCCGGGCTTCACCGCGCTCTTCGGGCTGATCATCAGCACCTTGCCGTCCTCGGTGACGACGAGGCTGTCCACGAGCGCGGCGTACTCCAGCCGACAGCGCGAGGAACTCTGCAATTCCCAGGTCTGGCGAGGCCCGCGGCCAATCACGTTCACGCTCTGCCCGCGGAAGAAGCAGCCCCGGAAGCCGCCCACCAGCTCGCTCTCCGGAGTGCCCACCTGGGGGCCGTCCGTGCCCGCGTCCGGCGGCCCGGCGTCCGGGGTGGCGTCCACGGGGGGCTCGGAGGGGCCCGCGCTCGACGACGGCGCCATGGCCAGCGGCGTCTTCAGCTCGGCGAGCGCGGACCGGGTGTCCTGGGCGCGCTTCTGCGCCTGCGTGCGCCCCTCACGGATGCGCGCGAGCAGGGCTGCGGCCGAGGGCGCGTCCAGGCTCTTGTCCGGCACCCGCTGCAGCTGCGCCTCGATCTCGTCCATCTGCGGGTCGAGGTAGGCCTCATCCAGGCGCTGGGCGTAGAGGCGGTTGAAGCGCTGCGAGGCCGCGACGAAGTCGGGCGAGGGCTCCGGCTTGCTCCGGCAGGCGCTCAGCAGCAGCAGCGCGCACGCGGGGGCGAGGAGCAGCAGGGGGGCCCGACGCCGGGGCCCCGAGGCAGGAACGGGGATGGGGGTCCGCACGGTGGGGGGTTATGGCACTTTTCCCCCCGCCCCGCCGCGCTTTTCCAGGGCCGGCGAAGCCGCCGCTCAGACCCCGAGGTAGAGGCGCTTGCCGAAGTTCAGCGCCAGGTCCGCGTCGTAGATCTTCTGCGCCGCCGCGTCGATGTCGTACTCCACGCGCAGGTACTCGACCGTGCGCGCGCCGGTGTCGCAGATGACGAAGCACGCGCGGTTGTCGTAGTCGCGCGGCTGCCCCACGCTGCCCACCGAGATGAGGTACTTGTAGCCGCGGCGGATGCCGAACTTCTGGGCCACCACGTCGTTCACCTCGCCGTTGCCGATGGCGAAGGCCTTACACAGGTGGCTGTGGCCGATGAAGGTGACCTCGGGCAGGTCCGCCACGTGCGCCGTGAGCTCGCGCGCCTGCTCGAGCGCGAAGATGTACTCGTAGGCCTGCGGCTCCACGGGAGAGCCGTGGCAGAAGCCCACGTCGCCGAGCCGGTAGGTGTACGGGAGGCTGCGCAGCCACGCGAGGTTCTCGTCGCTGAGCACGCTGGCGCTCCAGTCCAGCGCGTGGCGGGCGGCGTCGTAGTAGAACGAGTAGTCCATGCGCCCGGCCACCGCGGCGTCGTGGTTGCCCAGCAGCGTGACCTCGGCCACCGAGCGCACCAGGTCGCAGCAGGGGTTGGGCGAGGCGCCGTAGCCCACCGTGTCCCCGAGCGAGACGATGCGGTCCACGCGCTGCTCCTCCGCCACGCGCAGCACCTCGGTGAGGGCCTCGATGTTGGAGTGGATGTCGCTGATGATCGCGATGCGCATGGCCGGGTGCGGGCTGGAGGGACGGGAGCTCCGTCCTGACAGAACCTAGTCGAGCGCGCCAGTGCCGCGCTGCTCCTGCGCGAGGATGCGGCGCAGGTGTTCGAGAGCGGGCGGAGCGAGCTCGGCGAACTGCAGCCCCATTCCGGGCGGCCCCGCCTGCTCCCCGCCTTGCGCTGCGGAGGACTCCTCGCTGCGGGCCCAGATGACCGTGGCCTCGGCCCGCAGCTCGTGCCGGTCCTCGCCGTGCAGCCGCACCAGGGTGCGGCTGCCGCGCGCGAGCGGGGTGCTGGTGCGCAGGAAGAGGCCGCCTTCGCTCAGGTCCCCCACCCGTGCGTAGAAGGTGACGTTGTCGCCTTCGCACCAGCAGCGCAGTCGGGAGGGGATTCGCTTGTGCCTACGGTTTCCGTCCAACTCGCAGCCTCCGCACGGCGCCAGAGTGGGGCCGAGCGTAGGGAGCCGCGCGCGACCGCGTCAAGGCAGGGGCCGAACTTCCGGGCCCGCAGCCGCTGACGCTGCGCGCGCTACAGCGGGCCCAGATCCTCGAAATGGGTGAGCTTCTTGAAATCTGCGAAGCGGGCGTGGATCTCCGGGCGGGTCACCTCGCGCAGGCGCTCGAGGCTGAAGCGCTCCACGGTGAAGGAGGCCATCACGCTGCCGGTGACCATGGCGCGCCGCAGCGTCTCCGGCTGCAGGTTGCCCACGGTGGCCACGGTGCCCATGAAGCCGCCGGCGAAGGTGTCCCCGGCGCCCGTGGGATCGAAGACCTCGGCGAGCGGATAGGCCGGGCAGGCGAAGATGTGCTCGCGGTCGAAGAGCAGCGCGCCGTACTCGCCGCGCTTGATGACCACGCGCTGGGGGCCCATCTGGAGGATGGCGCGCGCCGCCTTCACCACGTTGTGCTCGCCGGCGAGCTGGCGCGCCTCGGCGTCGTTGACGAAGAGCAGGTTCACCCGCGCGAGCGTCTTGAGCAGGGCGGCGCGGCTGCCCTGGATCCAGAAGTTCATGGTGTCCGCGGCGACCAGCTTCGGGTTGCGCACCTGGTCCAGCACCTGCCCCTGCAGCTCGGGGTGGATGTTGCCGAGGAACACGAAGGGCGCGCCGCGGTAGCTCTCGGGGAGCTTGGGGCTGAAGCGCTCGAAGACGTTGAGCTGGGTGTCCAGCGTCTGCGCCTCGTTGAGCTGGTAGCCGTACTTGCCCTTCCAGCGGAAGGTCTTGCCCGGCTCGCGCGTCACGCCCTCGAGGTCGATGCCGCGACCCTTGAGGAAGGTGAGGTGCTGCTCGGGGAAGTCCTCCCCCACCACCGCCACCACCTGCACCGGCGAGAAGAACGAGGCCGAGGTGGAGAAGTAGGTGGCGGAGCCGCCCAGCGCGTCCTCCTTCTGGCCGAAGGGGGTCTCCAGGGAATCCAGCGCAACCGAGCCGACGACGAGCAGTGACATGGCGTGCGGGCTACCGTTTCCGCGCGCCGAGGTCAAGCCGCCCGGGCTCCGAGCCGCCAGGGCCTGGAGCCGGCGGGGGCTCGCTCAGGGCTTGGGCGCGGAGGGCAGCAGGGCCTTGAGGTCGTCGTCGGTGAAGAAGAGGCCGCCGCCGAAGAAGAAGTCGCGGCCCGCGATGAGCCGCTGGGTGGTCAGGTCACGCTGGGGGGCGTTGAGCAGGTCGTCCACGCCGGCCGAGACGAAGAGGTGATCGAAGGCCTGCGCCCGCAGGGTGGTGCGCACGCGGGGGTAGCGCAGCTCGGCGACGGAGAAGTTGAACGCGTCCATCTGGAGGTGCAGCGTGTCCTTCAGGAAGTGCAGGTCCGCGCCCACGCCGCCGGTGCTCTCGATGATGCCGAAGCGCAGGGTGGCGAAGTAGAAGCGCTTGGCGAACTGCGCGCTGATCTTGAAGGTCTCCTTGGTGATGGTGCGCGTCTGCACCACGGGGTCGCCCGCGCTGGGCGGGTTGGACTGCACCACCTCGGTCTCCACCTTGCCGCGCGGGTCGTCCACCACCTCGAGCAGGTAGTACTTGTCCGGCTTGGGGATGAGGCGCAGCGAGAGCGCGTTCTTGGTGCGCCCCTGCGTGAGCAGGTACTCGCTGCGGATGCCCACCTCGGTCTGCAGCTGGGTGAGGCGGTCCAGGTAGATGGACACGTCGCGCACGGTCTCGTTGAGCTTGTTGCCCAGGCCCTCGTCGGACAGCAGCGTGCCCACGGTGCCCTTGCCCTCGCGCACGTTGGTGCTGATGGCCTCCAGGTTGTCCAGCGTGTGATCCAGCCGGTTGAGCGTCTGCTTGAGGCTGGCCACGCCCTCCTTGAGGTCACCCTCCCCGCCCGCTCCCACGATGCCCTTCACCGTGCTCAGCACGTCGCGGGTGTCGCGGGTGATGACCTCGATGTTCGCGACGATGCGGTTGAGGTCGTCCTGGTTGCCGTGCGTGAGGTTGCGCACGTCCTGGCTCACGCTCTCGAAGTTGCGCAAGATGGCCTCGATGCGCTCGGCGCTCGCGCGCGAGGAGACGTCCACCGTCTCCGACAGCTGCACCATGTTCTCCACGATGCGCTCGAGCGAGCCCTGGCCCTTGTCTCCGCCCAGCGTGTCGCGCAGCGCGCGCGTCACCTGCTGGATGTCCGCGGTGATCTGCCCCAGCGACTCGAACACCGCCTCCATGCCCTGGGTGTCGATGACGCGGCGGATCTGCCCGCCGTCGGGCATCCGCGGCGCGGCGTCGGTGCCGGGGTTCAGGTCCAGCAGGTAGTCGCCCAGCAGGGACTCGGAGCGCTTGGTCAGCGAGGCGTCCTCGTGCAGGTCCACCTCGTG
This sequence comes from Aggregicoccus sp. 17bor-14, assembly GCF_009659535.1. NCBI lineage: Bacteria > Pseudomonadati > Myxococcota > Myxococcia > Myxococcales > Myxococcaceae > Aggregicoccus > Aggregicoccus sp. 17bor-14. The sequence goes on along the minus strand of NZ_VJZZ01000001.1, from coordinate 94,409 downwards.
GCGGATGCGCATCGTGACCTTGGCGCGCGTGCCCTGCAGCACGATGTCCGTCACCTCGCCCACCGGGATGCCGGCGATCTGCACGCGGCTCTTGGGCCCGATGCCGGACGCGTCCCGGAAGTACGCGTACACGGAGATGGAGTCCTTGTCCCCCAGGCCTCCCTTGCGCACGAAGGTGAGGAAGGTGAAGAGGAAGGCGCCGGCCGTGATGACCAGCAGGCCTACACGAAAGGGTGTGACGAGCTTCTTCACCTGGATGCACTCCGAGAGCGGCCGGCCGGGGCGCTGCAGGCCCCTTCTAACGTGGCTGCCCGCGTGGCTGCCACAGCCGCGAGCATGGGAAGGGAAAGGTGGGACATGCGCGTCAGTTCTTCCCGAACCAGGTCTGCAGGAAGACCTTCACCGCAGGGTGGTCGTTCTCGCGCATCTGCTCGGGGGTGCCGCGCGCCACGATGTGGCCTTTGTGGAGGAAGGCGATCTGGTCCGCCACGTTGAAGGCGCTCGCGATGTCGTGGGAGATGACCACGCTGGTGACGCCCAGCTCGCGCTTGGCGGCGAGGATCATCTCGTCCACGTAGTCGGTGGTGATGGGGTCCAGGCCGGTGGTGGGCTCGTCGTAGAGGACGATCTTCGGGTCCAGCACGATGGCGCGCGCGAGCCCCACGCGCTTGCGCATGCCGCCGGACAGGTCCGCCGGGAACTTCTGCTCCACGTTGTTGAGGCCCATGAGGGCGAGCTTCGCGCGCACCGTCTCGCGCACCTGCTCCTCGGGCATCTTGCGCCGGTGCTCGCGCAGCGGGAACGCCACGTTCTCGTAGACGTTCATCGAGTCGAAGAGCGCGGCGGCCTGGAACACCATGCCGAACTTGCGGCGCACGCGCTCCAGCGCATCCACCCCCATGGGCACGATGTCCTCGCCGTCGATGATCATCTGGCCGGAGTCCGGCTTGAGCAGGCCGATCATGTGCTTCATCAGAACGGTCTTGCCCGAGCCCGAGCCACCCAGGATGACGCAGGTGGAGCCGGCGGGGATCTGCAGGTCGATCCCCTGCAACACGTGCGACTCCCCGAAGGCCTTGTGCAGGTCCACCACCTGGATCATCGGGTGGGAGCCTTGAGGTGAGCTGGAATCCGAGCCGGAGGCGCTCATCCGTGCAGCACCACGCCGACCACGAAGTCGAGGATGAAGATGCTCAGGGCGCTGGACACCATGGCCTCGGTGGTCGCCTGGCCCACGCCCTTGGCGCCGCCCGAGGCGTTGAAGCCCTTGTAGCAGCAGATGAGCGCCACGGTGAGCCCGAACAGGGCGCCCTTGATGAGGCCCTCGAAGATGTCCGCCGCCTCGAGCCACTGCCGCGTGCGCGCGAGGAAGGTGCCCGCCGAGATGCCCTTCACCACCACCGCCACGAAGTAGGCGCCGCTCAGGCCCGCGGTGTCGAAGATCATGGTGAGCACCGGCACCATGGTCAGCCCGGCGAACACGCGCGGCACCAGCAGGTACTGCACCGGGTTCACCGCCATGGTCTCCAGCGCGTCCACCTGCTCCGTCACGCGCATGGTGCCGAGCTCCGTGCACATGGCGCTGCCCGCGCGCATGGTGACCATCAGCGCGCTGAACACCGCCGCGAGCTCGCGCGTGATGGTGAGCGCCACGGTGGGGCCCACCAGGCTCTCCGCGTCGAAGAGCTCGAAGGCGCGGCTGGACTGCTGGGCGAACACCATGCCGGTGAACAGGCCGGTGAGCGCCACGATGAAGATGGAGCCCACGCCCACGAAGTCCAGCTGGGCGAAGAAGTTCTGGGCGCGGAAGGGGCGGCGGAAGCTCCAGCGCGCCACCTGGAAGCCCATCGTGGCGAGGCCGCCCAGGTCCGTCACCATGCCGATGAGGCCCTTGCCGATCCCCTCCACGGTGGAGACGAACGGGTTGGGTTCCTTGGGAACGGCGCGGGGCTCTGCTTGCTCGGGAGTCATCGGGGGGCCGCCACTGTACGTGGACCGAGCCTGCACGGCCAGCATCCAGCCCGTTGTGTCCCGCCCCGGGGGAGCGAGCGGCCCAGCGCCGACCCCGACCCAGCGTGCGGGTGCATTCCTCGCGGCGGCAGGGCAACTTGTGCTTTCGCCCGGCGGATTTGCCGCTATCTTCCGCGCCCCTTTTTGATGGCCCGCCCTCCCCGGCTGCGGGCCCGGAGCATCCCGATGGCTACCCACAAGGTTGGCGGCGAGGTCGACGCCTTCTGTACCCGCTGCAAGATGGACCTCGCGCACACCATTCTCGCGATGGTCGGCACCAAGCCGGTGCGCGTGCGCTGCAACACCTGCGGCGGCGACCACGCCTTCCGCGGCCCCCCCGGCGCGAGCGAGCGCAAGAGCAGCAGCACCACGGCGAAGCGCACCGCGGCGCCGCGCGAGAAGGTGGAGAAGGTGGTCATCTCCTTCGACGACACGCTCGCGAGCAAGGACGTGGCGCACTCGGTGCCCTACTCCGTGCGCGAGACCTTCAAGGTGGACCAGGTGATCAACCACCCGACGTTCGGGCAGGGCTTCGTCTCCGCGGTGCGCGGCGACAAGGTGGACATCGTCTTCCGCTCCGAGACGCGCACGCTGGTGCACGGCCGCGGTGGCGCTGCGCCCGCGAGCAAGCCCGCTTTCAGCCCTCCGGCCGCGCGCTCGCACGGTCCGGCGGACAAGCCCGTCGCCGCGGGCGAGAGCGCTCCGTCGGAAGAGGCCGGCTCCGCCGACCCCCAGCCCGCCGAGGGCTAGTGCGCGGTTGACCTGGGCGCACGGGGCGGCTCAACTCCCCTCCCCCATGCGCCCCCTCGTCCTCCTCGCGCTCGCGCTGCTGCCGGCCGCTGCCGCCGCGCAGGCGCTGCAGGTGAAGGCCTCGCCGCAGAGCCCCCTGCTGGGCCGCGACGCGCAGGTGACCATCCGCGTCGCGCGCGAGGGCGCAGGCCCCCTGCAGCTGGAGGCCGCCGCCTCCGCGGGCACCCTCTCCGCGCCCGGGGATGCAGGGCCCGCCGGCGTGCGCTTTACCTACACGCCGCCCTCCGTGCGCCACCCCTTGTGGGTCACGCTGCTGTTCTGGGAGAGGCCCGCGCCAGGGCAGGCGCCGGTGCCCACGGCCTTCCGGCTCGCGCTGCTCGGCCGCACCACGCTGGACATCGCCACCGAGCCCGACGCCCAGGTGGTGGTGCAGGTGCAGCGCGCGCGCTTCGGTCCCGTGCGGGCCAACGCCCAGGGGCAGGCACGCGTGGCGGTGGAGGTGCCGCCCGGCGTGCGCAGCGCGCGCGTGCTCGCCACGGCGCACGGGGAGCAGACCGAGCGCGACGTGCCGCTGGACGTGCCCGTGGACGGAGGCCTCGCCGCGCTGCTCGGCCCCACTCCGGTGCCCGCGCAGGGGCCGGCCTGGCTCGCCGTCGCCGCGGAGGAAGCGCTTACGCCCGAGGCGCTCGAGCTCGAGGTGCAGGGAGGGCGCGCCACGCTGCGCGCGAGCCGGCCGCCGCTCTACCAGCTCACGCCGGAGCCCGGGCAGCGCCGGCTCGGCGTCACGGTGTCCCGGCGCCAGGGAGAGGATCGGCTCTCGCTCGAAGCCGAGGTCTCGCCGCAGCCCACTGCGTCGGCGCCCTCGCAGCCCGCGGCGCCCCCCGCGCGCTCGCCCCTGTCCGTGCACGCCCTGGCCGGGGCCTTCTTCGCGGAGGGCGCGAGCAAGGGCCCCGCGCTCGCCCTGGGGGCCGGCTACGTGCTGCCCGCGCTGCAGGAGCGCCTCGCGCTCGAGGCCGAGGTGGGCCTGCGGCGCGCGAGCCTCGAGGGAGCGGTGGTCGGCGGCGTGGACCCGGCGCACTCGCGCATCCTCGGCGTCCCCGTCCTCGCCTCGCTGCGCGCGAGCCTGCTGGAGCGCGGCGCGCTCTCGCTCGCGGCGCGGCTCGGCGCGGGCCTGACGCTGTTTCGCCACCGCCTGCAGCAGGAGGGGCAGTCGGACTTCTCCGAGGGAGGCCTGCGCCCCGCCGGCTTCGCCGCGCTGCAGGGCGGCTACACCCGCGGCCACACCACCTTCCTGCTCGAGGCGCGCGGCAGCGTGCAGCCCGTCTCCACCCCCCGGCTCAGCGCCCAGCTCGGCGGCGTGGGCCTCTCGCTCGGCCTGAGGTACGTGAAATGAGCGCCCTCACCCGCCTCCTGCTCGCGTGCACCCTGCTCGCCTGTGGCCAGTCGCTGCCCGACCCGCGCATCCTCTCCGTACAGCCCTCGCAGGTGGCCGCGGACGAGCAGGCGACGCTGGTGTTGCGGGTGGATGCGGTGGCCCCCTTCGAGGTGGACTACAACGAGCGCACGCTCGCAGCGGACTCGAGCGCGACGCTGTGGCTGGGCTCGGTGGAGATCGGCCCGCTCGAGCGCGCGCCCGGTGGACTGCTCGTTGGACAGCTGCCGGCGGGGCTCACGCAGGGAGAGCAGGACGTGCGCGTGGTGCTCGCCGACTCGCGCAGCGCCACCGCGCCGCGCGCCCTCACCATCGGGCCCCCGCGCGCGACGGTCGGCTTCACCTTCGACCCCGTTGCGGAGCAGGTGCGCGGCCAGCCCTTCACGGTCACCCTGCGGGCACAAGGGCCCTCCGCCGCCAGCTTCAACGGCGTGGTGCTGCTCTTCGACGGCGAAGGGGCTCCGCTCACGCCGCCCGTCACGCAGGCCTTCGTGAACGGCGAGTGCACGCTGCAGGTGACGGTGGACCGCGTCGGGCCCTCCATGATCCTGGGTGCGCGCGACGCCGCGGGGCGGGTGGGCTACTCCAACCCCTTCCGCGTGCGCCCGAACTAGCGGGCCGCGAAGGCGAGCGCGTCGTCCAGGCGGTCGTTTCCCCAGAAGAGCTCGTCGCCCACGAAGAACGACGGCGCGCCGAAGATGCCGCGCGACCTCGCCGCCTCGGTCTGCGTGCGCAGCCGCAGCTTGTTCTCCTCGGACTGCGCCTTCGCGAGCAGCGCCTCCGCCGGGAGCTTCAGCCCTGCGAGCACCTCGCTCATGGCCTCGGGCGAGTCGATGTCCCGGTCCTCGGAGAAGTTGCGCAGCATGACGCGGCGGCAGAGCTCGCCCATCCACGGCTGCTCGGCGCCGAGCAGCGCCACGCGCAGCGGGAGCACCGCCCGGCGAGGGAAGGTGCTCGGGCGCGTCCAGGGCACCCCGTACTTGTGCGCCTCGCGCACCATGTCCTTCCACATGTACGCGCCCTTCTCCTTCTGCAGCACGAAGGGCGAGGTCTCCCAGCCCAGCGCCTTGAAGATGGGCCCGAGCAGGAAGGGCCTCCAGCGCACCTGCACGCCCTGGCGCGCGGCGGCCTGCTCGATGCGCATCACGCTCAGGTAGCTGTAGTTGCTGCCGAAATCGAACCAGAACTCCAACTCCCTGCTCGCTGCGCTCATCGGCCCGTCTCCTGTGATGGCTTCGCGGGTGCGGCGATCCGCAATCCCCGAGTTAGCGCGCCCGGTGCGCCGAGGGACCTGCCCTCCGGGTGGAGCGGCAGCGTCGCATGCGCGGGGAGCGTCCGGGGAGGCGCAGCGCAGCCGAGCGTGAGACACTGCGCAGCCGCAGCGCCCGGGCTGCTCCGCGCGGGCGCTTCCCAGGAGGCGCTCATGACCGAGGTCCAGCACATCGACGCCCTCACCACGCCTGCGGCCCTGGTGGACCTTGCGCAGGTGGAGGCGAACCTGCGCCGCGGCGATGCGTACGCGCGCAGTCACGGCCTGCGCTGGCGCCCGCACATCAAGACGCACAAGACGCGCGAGCTCGCCGCGCTGCAGCTGCAGGCGGGCGCCACGGGAGTGACCGTGGCCACGCAGCGCGAGCTGGAGCTGATGGCCAGCGTCACGGACGACCTCTTCCTCGCCTATCCGCCCGTGGGGGCGCAGCGGCTCGCGCGGCTCATGGCGCTTCCCGCACAGGTGCGGCTGAGGGTGGCCGTGGACTCGCTCGAAGTGCTCACGCCCCTCGCGGATGCGGCCAGGGCAGCGGGGCGCAGCGTGGGCGTGATGGTGGAGCTGGACCTGGGCATGCACCGCGTCGGCGTGCAGCAGCCGGAGGAGGCGGTCGCGCTCGCCCGGGAAGCGTCTCGCACCGAGGGGCTGCGCTACGAAGGCATCTGCTTCTACCCGGGGCACGTGCGCGTCCCGCTCGCCGAGCAGGATGGGGCGCTCGCGGCGCTCACCCACGCCCTCGGGAGGCACCGCGCCGCCCTGGAGGCCGCGGGGCTCGCGCCGCCGGAGGTGAGCGGCGGCTCCACCCCCACCCTGTGGCGCTCGCACGAGATCCCGGGACTCACCGAGATCCGCCCCGGCATCCACCTCTTCTACGACCGGGCCTCGGCGCTGCTCGGGTCCTGCGCGTGGGAGGAGATCTCCTACTCGGTGCTGGCCACGGTGGTCAGCACCGCCGTCCCGGGCCAGGCCGTGGTGGACGCGGGCAGCAAGGCCCTGGCGAAGGAGGAGCCGCCCCGGGGCGTGGGGTACGCCGCCCTGCGCGATCATCCCGAGGTGCTGCTGCGCTCGCTCAGCGAGGAGCACGGCCTGCTGGATCTCTCCGGCAGCTCCTGGCGGCCACGCGTGGGCGAGCGCGTCCGCCTGGTCCCCAACCACGTCTGCGTGTCGGTGAACCTTCACGAGCAGCTTTGGGGTGTGCGCGGCGACGAGGTGGTGCACAAGTGGGGTGTCGCGGCGCGGGGCTGGTGAGCAGCCCTGGCCCCGGGCTTGCTCTAGCCCCATCGGACACCGTCAGCCGCGGCCCGCCGGCCGCAGGAATCCAAGAGGAACGAGGCATGGCAGAGACAGCAGGGGGCCGCAGCGGCGCAGGCGCCACACCGGGGTGTGCGTCCTGGCTCGAGCTGAGCGCCCAGGCCCTGCGCGAGAACGTGGCGCTGTTCCGCACGCTCGAGGGGGCCCACGCCACGCCTCGCTCGCTCGGCTCGGTGCTCAAGGGCAACGCCTACGGCCACGGCTTCGAGCAGATGCTCCCGCTCGTCCACGACTCGGTGGACGTGCTCTACGTCATCACCCCGCAGGACGGCCTCGCCATCCGCGAGTGGGAGCGCGCGGGCGCGCACCCGCAGCGCCAGGTGCTCGTCATCGGCGCCATCGTGGCGGAGGAGGCGGTCGCGCTCGCGCGCGCCGGGGTGGACGCGGTGCTCGCGGACACCTCGTGGGTGGACATGGTGCCCGTGCTGCGGGCAGCCCGCTTGACGCAGCCCCTGCGCGTCCACGTGCACCTGGACACGGGCCTCGGCCGCGAGGGCTTCACGCTCGCGCAGCTGCCCGGCGACGTGGCGTTCCTGCGCGACAGCGCGGACGTGCTCGAGGTGGTGGGGGCGCTGAGCCACTTCGCCAACACCGAGGACGTGACCGAGCAGGCCTACGCGCAGTCGCAGCTCGACACCTTCGAGGAGGGGCTCACCCGCCTGCGCGGCGCGCTGCCGCACACCCGCACGCTGCAGCGGCACATGGCCGCGAGCGCCGCGAGCTTCGCCCTCCCCCGCTCCCGCTACGAGGCGCTGCGCATCGGCATCTCGCTCTACGGCCTCTGGCCCTCGCCCGAGACGCGCCTGAGCACGAAGCTGGTGCTGGGCCACGTGCCCACGCTGCACCCCGTGCTGCGCTGGCGCTGCCCGAGCCAGGTGGTGAAGTGGCTGCCCGCCGGCAGCTACGTGGGCTACGGCTGCACCTACCGCTGCTCCGAGCCCACGCGGGTGGCGGTCCTCCCCGTGGGCTACTTCGATGGCTACCCGCGCCTGCTCTCGGGGCGCGCCCACGTGCTCGTCAACGGCCGGCGCTGCCCCGTGCTCGGCCGCGTGATGATGAATCACATCGTGGTGGACGTGACGCGCGCTGCCCGGGACGAGCGGCCCGTCGTCGCGACCCTCATCGGGAACGACGGAGACGAGAGCGTCTCCGCTGAGACCGTGGCCGGGTGGGCGCAGACCATCTCGTACGAGCTGGTGACGCGCATCGGCTCGCACCTGAAGCGGGTGGTCGTCGACTAGGCCGAAGGTGCGTGGAGCCTCGCCGCAGCCTGGGAGCTCAGGGCACGGGCATTTGCAGCAACGCGATCGCCGCGGCCATGTCTGCGGGAAGCGGCGCCTCCACCGCACCGGCAGCGACTCCGGCCAGCGCGGGCCACTCGAGCCTCGCCGCATGCAGCGGAGTGCGCGCGAGCACTGGCTGCGTCCCCTCCCCGCCCAGGTCCGCCGCCGTCAGGGGCGTATCCCGGGCGTACTGGTGATCCATCAGCAGCGGGTGGCCGATCGCCGTGAGGTGAACGCGGATTTGGTGCGTGCGGCCCGTGAGAGGCTCGGCCTCCACCAGCGACGCCGTGGAGAAGCGCTCCACGGGGCGCACCTCCGTCACCGAGGGCTTGCCCTCCTCACCGGGGCGCGCGGGCCGCATTCGCCCTTTGCGCCCGGCCGCGAGCGCGAGCTCCACCCGCTGCGGCGCCTCGAGGCGGCCCTCCACGAGCGCAAGGTAGCGCTTGCGCACGCGCCCCTCCTCGAAGGCCATGGACAGCGTGCGGTGCACCGCCGCATCCAGCGCGAACACCAGCGCTCCCGAGGTGTCCCGATCGAGCCGGTGCACCACGTACACCTTACGGCGCAGCTGGGCCTCCAGCTGCTCGCGCAGAGACGGCCCGGCCTCCTCGCTGCGGCCGGGGATGACGAGCACCCCGGCCGGCTTGTCGACCACGAGCAGGCCCGCGCCCTCGAAGAGAACGCGGACGGAGCTCACTCGAAGTCCGAGGCGGGAACCACGGAGAGCGTCCCCAGGCCCTTGAGCTGCTTGCGCACCGCCTCCGCCTTGCCCAGCACGACGATCGCCGGAGGCTCGGGCAGCAGGTACTTCTTCGCCACCGCGCGCACCTGCGCCGGGGTCACCGCGCGCAGGCGGTCGCGGAAGCGCTCCACCCAGTCGTCGCCGAGGCCGTGTAGGCGGATGTCCACGATGCCCGCGGCGATGCTCTCGTTGGTCTCCGTGCGCAGCGGATAGAGCCCCGCGAGGTAGGTCTGCGCGCTCTCCAGCTCCTTCGGCTTGAGCCCCTTCTCGCGCACCTTCGCGACCTCGCCGAGCGCCACGTCGATGATCTCGCGCGTGGACTGGGTCTTGGTGAAGGTGGTGATGGCGAAGATGCCGCCCGCGCGCAGCGCCTCGAAGTAGCTGCCCGCGCCGTAGGAGAGGCCGCGGTTCACGCGGATCTCGTCCACCAGGCGCGAGGTGAAGCCGCCGCCCACCGCGATGTTCATCGCCGTGGCGGGGAAGAAGTCCGGGTGTCCCATGCGGAAGCCCGGCCCGCCGATGCGCACCTGCGACTGGGTCTGGTCCGGCTTGTCGACCACCAGCACGCGCCCCTGGCCGGGGATGCGCTCGGACTCAGGCACGGTGACGGGGGCCTCGGGGCCGCCGCTCCAGCCCGCGAAGGCCTTCTCCGCCTCGGCGGCCACCTGCTTCGGGCTCACCGCGCCCACCACCACGAGCATCGCCACGCGCGGTCCGTAGTGCGCCTGCTGGAAGGCGACCACGTCCTCGCGGGTGAAGGTCTTCACGTGCGCGGAGCGGCCGCCCACGTCGTGGCCGTAGGGGTGCTCGCCCCACAGCGCGCGGGTGAAGGCGCGGTCCGCGAGCACGGAGGGATCGTCCAGGTCGTTCGCGAACTGCGCGAGCGCGCGCGCCCGCGACAGCTCCACCTCGGCCTGCGGGAAGGTGGGCTCGCGCACCAGCTGGCCGAGCACCGCCATCATCTCCCCGAAGTGCTCCGCGGGGGTGGTGAGGTGCAGGCTCGTCGCCTCCTCGCTCACGCCCACCGCGAGGCTCGCGCCCACGAACTCCACCGCCTCGTCGATGTCCTGGGCGCCGAGCATGCGGGTGCCGCGGCGCAGCAGGCGCGCGGTGAAGTCCGCGAGGCCGAACTTGTCCTTCGGGTCCGCCACGCTTCCCACGCGCAGCACCAGCCGGATGGCCACGAGCGGCAGGGGCCCCCGCTCCGCAGCGATCACCTTCACGCCGCTGGAGGTGGTGGACTCGACGAGGGGCGGCAGGGTCAGCGCGCCGCTGCGCGCGCCCGCCTTGGTCTTCGCCTGGGTCTTGGAGATGCTCACGGCGTGGCCCCTTCCGGGACGAGGGTGACGATGGAGCGGCGCTCGGGGGCGAAGTACTTCGCCGCCACCGCCTTGATGCGGGCGTTGTCCACGGCGGCGTAGGCCGAGGGCAGGGTCAGCCCCTCGCGCCAGCTGCCGAGCAGCGCCTCGTAGGTGCCCAACGCGTGCGCGCGGCCGCTGTTGGTCGCGAGCTCGCGCAGGTGGTCCGCGCGCAGGTTGTTCTTCGCCTTCTGCAGCTCGCGCTCGGTGAGCCCCTCGGCCGCCACCTTCGCGAGCTCGGCGTAGAGCGCCTCCTCCACCTGCTTCGGATCCGAGTCCGGCTTGAGCTCGGTGTAGAGCAGCACGGTGCCCGGGTCGATGCGCCAGCTCCAGTCCAGCATGAGCGAGACGGCGATCTGCTGCTCGTAGACGAGCGAGCGCGTGAGCCGGCTGCCCTCGCCCTTGGTGAGCGCGTACTGGATGACGTCCAGCACCAGCGTGTCCGGGTCTCGCGCGGCCGGGCCCTGGTAGCCGATCATCAGCGAGGGCGACTGCGCGGGGTGGCGCACCGTGGCGCGCCGCTCCCCCTTCTGCTCCGGCTCGGCGTTGATCACGGGCTCGGCGGGCGGCCCCTTGGGGATCTTCCCGAAGTAACGCTTCACCAGCGCGAGGGTCTTCTTCGCGTCGATGTCGCCTGCGATGTAGAGCACCGCGTTGTTGGGCGCGTAGTAGGTGCGGAAGTAGGCCTCGCAGTCCTCGCGCTTGATGTTCTCGATGTCCGCCATCCAGCCGATGACCGGCCAGCGGTAGGGGTGCGCCTTGTAGACGAGCGTGCCCAGCTCCTCGTCCATGATGCCGCTGATGTCGTTGTCCACGCGCACGCGGCGCTCCTCCTTCACCACCTCGCGCTCGCTGGCGAGGCTGGTGTCGGAGATGCGCAGGGCCGCCATGCGGTCGGACTCGAGGTCGAGCACGGTCTCCAGCGCGTCCGAGGAGAAGTCCTCGTAGTACACGGTCATGTCGTTGGACGTGTACGCGTTGGAGCGGCCGCCGTTGGACTCGAGCACGCGGTCGAACTGCTTGGGGCCGTACTTCTTCGCCCCGTTGAACATCATGTGCTCGAAGAGGTGGCTGATGCCGGTGATGCCGGGGCGCTCGTTGCGGCTGCCCACCTGGAAGAACAGGTAGAGGCTGCACACGGGCGCCTGGTGATTCTCCACGAGCCGCACGCGCAGGCCGTTGGAGAGGGTGGCTTCCTGGACGTCGAAGAGAGATTGCAGGACGGGGTCCGCCTTGCGGGCGGACGCCGTGCGGGACGAGGCCTTCGGCATGGGCCCTCAGATAACGCAGCCGGGGCGGGCGTCCACCACTTTGAGCAGGGGCTGCGGGTGCTTGCGTCTAGAGGGCGACCACCCCCGCCTGCAGGGCGAGCACCACCGCCTCCACGTGGCTGTTCACCCCGAGCTTCCGGTAGATGTGCGAGAGGTGCGTGCGCACGGTGCGCCGCTCCAGGGCCATCACCCGGCCGACCTCGGCGTTGGACAGGCCCTTGGTCACGTAGCGCAGCACCTCGAGCTCGGTCTCGGAGAGATCCCAGGGGTTGGGCGGGTCGCCGGCCGGGGGCGCGGCCTGCACCGACTGGAAGTAGTTCCAGAAGCGCCGGGCGATGCGCGGCTCGAGCACCGTGCCGCCGTCGAGCACCTCCCGGATGGCCTCGCGGATGCGCTCGGGGCCCTGGCGCTTCACCAGGTAGCCCGAGGCGCCCGCGCGCATCGCCTCGTAGACGCGCTGCTCGTCCTCGAACGAGGTGAGGATGAGGACCTCGGGCGCCCCGGCGTGCCCCTTGAGCCGGGCGGTGACCTGGATGCCGTCCAGGCCCGGGAGCTCCAGGTCCAGCAGCACCACCTGCGGGGCGGGCTGCAGCGCGGCGAGCTGCGCGAGGGCGTCCTCGCCGTCCCGCGCGCTGCCCACCACCTCCAGCTCCGGGTAGCTCGCGAGCACCTTCGCGAGCTGGCGCAGGAGCTGTGGCTGGTCCTCGACGAGGAAGACGCGGACGGGCGCGTTCATCGGCGCGGGGCCCGCTTCGCAGGGCCTCGGGCCTTCTCCAGGGCGCGCAGGGCGTCGAAGCGGAAGCCGCACCACACGCAGGCCTCGGCGCGCCGGCCCGGCGGCAGCTCGAGCGTGCAGCCGGGGCAGCGGGGCCGGGGCCGGCCCGCGGAGCGCTGCGCGCGGACCTCCGCGGGCGCGGCTGCGCGAGGGGCGCTGCGCGCGGCGCCCTGCACCTGGCGCTCCAGCCGGCGCACCCGATCCTCGAGCGCCTCGATGCGGGCGGCGAGGCGCGCGAGCATCTGGGCCTCGGCCCGGGGCTTGGACGTCGAACGTCGGGCGGAGGACGGCATGGGCGAGCGAGCGTGCCACGGCCTGTTCAGACGCAGCAAGGCAGGCGCACGGGAGGGATGTCGGTCCGAGGCGAGAGTGCTATCGGAGACAGGTGAGCCCTCTCTTGAAACCTGCCGCCCCCATCCCCGGCGGCCTGTCCACGGGTCCTCTGCACGGCAGCTTCCGCTCGGCCCTCGCGCTCGAGCGGGCGGAGGCCGCGCTGCAGAAGGCCGATGCGCTGCTCGCGGACGAGCCCCTCACCCAGATGCTCAGCGTGCCGCGCGAGCGGCGCGAGGTGGAGCGCAGCCGCGAGATCTTCGTGAACCGCAACCTGCGGCTCGCCAAGGTGGACCTCGTCGGCTTCGACATGGACTACACGCTGGCCATCTACCACATGCGTCGCATCGAGCAGCTCTCGTTCGACATGACGCTGGCGAAGCTGGTGTCCGAGCGCGGGTACCCGCGAGAGGTGGGGCTGCTCCAGTACGATCACCACTTCGTCATGCGCGGGCTCGCGGTGGACCGCGCGAACGGCAACCTGGTGAAGATGGACCGCTTCGGCCACGTGGGCCGGGCGTTCCACGGCCTGCGCCCGCTCAAGCCCGAGGTGTGGCGCGCGCTCTACAAGGAGCGCCAGGTGCGCTTCAAGGACCCGCAGTTCGCGTGGGTGGACACGCTCTTCGCCCTGCCCGAGGCCTGCCTCTTCGCCGGCATCATCGAGCTGCAGGAGTCGATGGGCCAGAGCGTGGACTACGGCAAGCTCTACGACGACATCCGCGACGCCATCGACACGGTGCACCGCGACAACTCGCTCAAGCGCGAGCTGCGCAAGGACCTGGGCCGCTACATCTTCAAGGACCCGGAGCTGGGCCCCGCGCTGCACAAGCTGCGCTCGGCGGGCAAGAAGCTGTTCCTGCTCACCAACTCCGCGTGGGACTACACGGACGCGGTGATGCGCTACCTGCTGGACGGCGTGGTGGCCGAGTACCCGAGCTGGCGCAACTACTTCGACTTCGTCGTCACGCAGGCCTCGAAGCCGGGCTTCTTCACCCAGCAGCGCCCCTTCCTCGAGCTGGACGACTCCACGGAGGAGGGCCGCGTCGTGGGCGAGGCGAAGTCACTGGAGCGCGGCAAGGTGTACCAGGGCGGCAACCTGGTGCAGTTCGAGCAGCTCTCGGGCTTCACGGGCGACTCGGTGCTCTACGTGGGCGACCACATCTTCGGAGACATCCTGCGCTCGAAGAAGAGCTCGCTGTGGCGCACCTGCATGATCGTGCAGGAGATCGAGGACGAGATCTCCTACACCGAGGCGCGCACGGACGAGATCTCCCGCCTCAGTGAGCTCGAGCACCTGCGCGCGCGGCTCGACGACGAGGTGTCGGTGCGCAAGGCCCTGCTCAACACCCTGGACCGGCGGCTCGAGCGCGTGCCCGACCTGAGCGAGGAGGAGCGCGCGCGCCTGGAGGCGGAGCGGCGCGAGGCGAAGCACGAGCTCGAGCACCTGCGGCGCTCCCTGCGCAGCGCCACGGACGCTGCGGACGTGCTCGAGCGCGACGTGGAGGAGGGCTTCAATCCCTACTGGGGCCTGCTCTTCAAGGAGGGCAACGAGAACAGCCGCTTCGGCGAGCAGGTGGAGGCCTACGCCTGCCTCTACACCAGCCGCGTCTCCAACTTCCTGCACTACTCGCCCACCCACTACTTCCGCAGCCCGCGCGAGCTGATGCCGCACGAGCAGGCGGGCGCGCCGTCCGCGCAGATGTCGCCGCTGGGCGGAGACGGCCTGCCGCGCGCCGCCACCGGCGCGCGCGACGGCACCTAGAGCGCCGGAGCGCGCGCCCAGAGCAGCGAGGTGTAGCGCGAGCCGGGCTCGGCGCTGAGGCCCAGGCGCCTCAGCTCCTCGCCGTGCTTGCCGGTCTTCACCAGCACCCAGCGGCGCGCCACGCGCCGCGCCTCGGCGAGCGTCTCGGGGGCGAGCGGCGCGTGCTCGGCGAAGCGGCGCAGCACCTCGAAGGCGGGCTGGGACTTCTTGGGCTTCTCGAACATGGGGTCGAAGAGCACCACGTCGAAGCTGCCCGACTCCTGGCGCGCGAGCCACGCCCGGGCGTCCGCGTGGTGCGCGGCCACGCGCGTGGACGCGGGGCCCACGTCGTAGGCTGCGAGCCCCTCGGAGACGACGGCGTAGAGCGCGAGGCTCGCCTCCAGGCCCACCACCCTGCCCGCGGGGCCCACGGCGCGCGCGCACACCAGCGCGTCCTGGCCCAGCCCCAGCGTGCAGTCGAGCACGGTGTCACCGGGGCGCAGGTCCGCGAGCCGCACCAGCGTGTCGCCCTCCCCCGTCTCCAGCCGCATGCGGCGCAGGTGGGCCATGCCGGCGTGGAAGGCGAAAGATCCGTGGCGGTCGGTGAGCGTGACCGCCTCGCGCTCGAAGACGAGGAAGGCCTCGGCCACCGACTCGAGCAGGGGCCCCAGCGGGGCCTTTCTCGGGCGCGGCACGAAGGGCAGGCCCCACTCGCGGGCGCGCGCCCGGGCGCGCTGCACGAGCGCCTCCGGAGGCTGCCCGCTGGTGGTCACGGCGAGCGGGTGCAGATCCTCAGCCCTCCACCGCGTGCAGCTTCCGGCCGCCCTGCATCTGCGCCACGGTGACCGACTGGTTACGGCCGTTGCGCTTCGCGTGGTAGAGGCACTGGTCCGCCAGGTCGATGAGCGCCTGCTTCTCGGTGCCGCTGTCCGGGCAGGTGGCGATGCCCAGCGAGAGCGTGATCTTCAGCGGGCCGATCTCGGTCGCGAAGGTCTCCGCGCGCACCGCCTCGCGGATGCGCTCGGCGATGACCTGGGCGCCGCGCGCGTCCGTCTCCGGCATGATGATGGCGAACTCCTCGCCGCCGTAGCGCGCCACCACGTCCGTGTCGCGGGCCTTCTCGCGCAGGATCTTCGCCACGTTGCGCAGCACGGCGTCGCCCGTGGGGTGGCCGTAGGTGTCGTTGACGCTCTTGAAGTGGTCGATGTCCGTGAGGATGACCGAGCACTTGCGCCCGTAGCGCTTGGCCTGCGCGAGCGCCTCGTCCGCCTTGCTCTGGAAGGTGCGGTGGTTGAAGAGGCCGGTGAGCCCGTCCGTGGTGGCCATGCGCTCCATGGCCTTGTAGAGCTCGGCGCGGTTGAGCGCCTGGGCGGCCTGCAGCGCCACGACCTCCAGGTTGCGGATGACCTCCTGGTCGAAGGCGGCGCGGCGGCGCGAGCCCGCCACGAGCGTGCCGAGGATGCGGCCGTCCGCGTTGAGCGGGAAGATCTTCAGCGCGGCCAGCCCACGCACCTGGGTGTCCTCGTCGAAGATGACCGGGGTGCCCATGGACTTGAGGTCGCGCCCGGGCAAGGGCGCCGCATAGCGCACCACGTTGGAGACCAGGCCCGCGTTGTCCGCGAAGGTCTTGCCCTCCAGCGCCTTGCCGGAGGTGGTGGTGCCGGTGACGCGCACCACGCGGTGCATGCGCGCCCCGCTCTCCTCGCTCACCAGCGTGAGGGCGCAGAAGTCCAGCTCCGCGAGCACGCGGGCGTTCTCCACCACCGCCTCGGTGACGTCCTGCTCCTTCGCCACCCGGTTGAGCTCCTCGATGGCGGTGCGGAACTTCTTGTTGTCGTCGCGCTGCTTGCGGATGTCCGTCATCACCCGCTCCACCTCCATGCTGCGCAGCACGGCGGTGGCGATGGCGACGAGGATGCGCTCGTCCTGCTCGCTGAAGGGCTCGGCCATCAGGCGGTCGGCGACGAGCACGCCGCGCACCGCGCCGCCGCCCTCGACGATGGGGACCGCGAGCACCGCGCGGATCTCCGAGGCGCCCTCCTCGTAGTAGCTCACGCCCTTGAGGCCCCCGGCCGCGCACATGCGCACCGGCGCCTTGCGCTTGAGCACGCCGCCCAGGATGCCCTCGCCCGCGGCGAAGCGCTCGCGGTGCAGGTGCTCGGAGGCGGAGGCCGCGTCCTGCATCTTGAGGCCCCGGTCGTCCGAGGTGAGCATGAACGCGGCGCAGGTGTGCGTGCGCAGCGCCGTCTCGGCGATCTCCAGCGCCTCGCGCACCGTGCTCTCCACCTGCTTCACCGAGGCCAGCACCCACTTCTCCTGGTCCTCGATGCCCGTGGTGTTGTCCTGGGTGCCCGAGCTCACCAGGCGGAAGGTGCGCGCGCGGTCCTCCACCTCCTTGATGCGGTTCTTCACCGCGTCGTGCTCGGCGCGGCGCGCGGCGGCGATGCGGGCGCTGAGCACCAGGTGGTAGAGGCCCGCGAAGAGCGCGAGGAAGACGGTGTGGGTGGCGAACGCGGTGAGGTTGCGCTCGTCGCCGCCCAGCGTCACCAGCGCATCGCCCACGGCCGCCACGCCCAGCAGCGCGAGCCCCGAGTTGCGCGGGAGGAAGGCCACCAGGAAGGCCATCAGCAGGTAGACGATGGGGAACAGCTCCCCTCCCCCGATCGCCACGACGATGAAGCTCGCGGCGATGAGCGGGCCGCCCAGCTCCACGTCGTCGCGGAAGGACACGGTCGCCCCCACCGCGCCGCGGCTCACGCGCCGGGAGGCGGTGATCGCGAGCCCGGCGAGCAGGAAGGCCACGAGGCCGGCCTCCATCCACTCGAGCGTGGAGAAGCCGCGAAAGCCTCCGCGCCCCAGGTGCGCGAAGGCGGCGAGCGCCGAGAGGCCCGGGATGGAGCGCACCCCGGTGCGCACGAGCTTGGAGAGACGCGAGACCGCGGAGGACGTGGCCATGGCTACTCCAAGTGGAAGACGATCTCGCCGGGCTTGACGAAGTTCAGCTCCTCGCGCGCCGCGCGCTCGAGGGCCTGCGGGTCGCTGCGCAGCGCCGAGATCTCCTTGCGCAGCGCCTCGTTCTGCTCGGCGAGCGTGCGGTTGCGGGCGTCCAGCGCCGCCACCTCCTGGCGCAGGCTGAGGTAGCGGCGAAAGCCGCGCGCGTCCGCCACCGACGCGGTCGCCAGCAGCAGCGCCACCCCGACCGCCACACCCAGGAGCTTTCGACGGACCATCATGCGGCGGCCAAGCTAACAGTGGCCGCCCTGCCGGCAAGATTTCCGCTCCAACCCTGTAGCGCGGTGTGCGGTGGGCGCAGCCCTACTGCGTCTTCAGCGCCTTGCGCACCGCGCGCTCGAGCTGCTCCTGGCCGGCGATGCCCTCCCAGGCCCCCAGCGGCTCGCCGCGGCGATCCAGGAGGAAGAAGGTGGGCAAGGACGTCACCCGCCCGTAGGGGCTCTCCCCCGTGCGCAGGGGCTCGCTCGCCACCACCAGCGGGTACGGCAGGGCGTAGTACTCGGCGAAGGGGGCCAGCACCTGCTCGCCGTCCAGGTCCATGCCCACGGCCACCGTGCGCAGGCCCTGCGGCCCCAGCTCCTTCTGCAGCGAGTCCAGCGTGGGCAGCTGCGCGATGCAGGGCAGGCACCAGGTGGCGACGAAGGCCACCAGCACCACCCTGCCCTCAAGCGCGCCCACGGCCGGCGCGTAGGGCGCCTCGGCCACGGGCGGCAGCTGCAGCGCGGCGAGGTGGCCGCGGCGCGGCGGCAGCTCCGGACGGGACGAGGCGCAGCCGGCCCCCAGCGCGAGCGCCGCCGCCAGGGCGGCGAGCCGCCTCATGCCCCGCCGGCCGCGAGGGCCCGCTGGCAGTCGTGGCACAGGCCGTACAGCTCCATCTTGTGCGACGTCACCTTGAAGCCGTGGCTGCGCGCCACCGCCTCCTGCATCGCCTCGATGCGGTCGTTCTCGAACTCCACGATGGTGCCGCAGCGGGTGCAGATCATGTGATCGTGGTGGTGGCGCCCCGCCGCCGCCTCGTAGCGCGTCTGCCCGTCGCCGAAGTTGCGCGCGTGGGCGAGGCCGCACTCGTTGAGCAGCTTCATCGTCCGGTACACCGTGGCCACGGACACCTTCGTGTCGTGCTGGCGCACCTTGTTCCAGAGCTCCTCCACGGACAGGTGTCCGCCCACCTCGAAGAAGGTGTCGATGATCAGCGAGCGCTGGCGCGTGCTCTTCAGGCCGTGCTGGGCCATGTAGTGCTCGAGCACCTCGTCCTTGGACTTGACCTCTTCCTTCACGGGTAGCGTGCCTCCCAAGCCCTGATGCCTGCCGGATCCGCCGGCGCTCCCAGATCCTGCCCCGTGAGGGCCACCAGCGAGCGGTGGCACTCCTGCCGCACCTGCGGAAGGGGGTCTCTCAGGCAGCGCACCAGCGCCGGGGCATACTGCTTTCCCTCCGGCCGGTGGCGGGCCACTTCGGCCGCCAGCTGCCGGACCTCGGGGTTGCCGTCCAGCAATAGCCCGGTCAGCCCCTCACTGCGCTCCTCATAACGGTTCCGCGCCGACGGGAGAAGCAGGGTGAAGAAGAGCAGCGCCGCGCCGATCTGGAAAAAGCCCTTGAAAGCCCCGTATTTCCCGGCGCGCACGAGCTTCAGCCGGTAGGCCGCGAAGGCCACCGCGAAGAGCAGGAACACCCAGGGGGCGGCCAGGGAAAGCGTGGGCGAGAGGTGCCCCGGGAACTGCCGGCCGAAGAGCGCGAGCGCTGCGGAGCCCACGAGCAGGGCGTAGAGAAGACCCGCGAGCGCCGGCCCCAGGCGCACTCCCGCCAGCCGGGGAGGCTCTCCAACTTGAAATCCCCGCGGCCTGTTTATGTTGGAGTCCGTCTCGCGCATTGACACCCGTCGCACTCCGAAGATAGAGGCAGCGCTTCTCGTAAACGAGGATTTTTCCCCAACTTTATGGCGACTCACTGGCAGAGGAAGCGGCAGCCCGACGAGGTCCCCACCCCGGTGGCGGTGGCGGTGTCCGATTACTGTCGGCGCGCGAAGGCCTCCGCCCCCGCCAGCGAGGTGCGTGACGCGCTCTCGCTCCTGGCCGAGACGGACGACTTCCGGGTGCGCGACCTGACCGACGGGGAGCCGGCCGCAAGCCCGCTCGGCCCCTACGCCCTGGTGGACATCCTGAGCGGCACCGCGCCGGCGCTCGCCGCACAGCGGCAGGCCTGCGGCTTCTACGAGGTGGTGGCGGAGCTGGCGCGCGTGCGCGAGGAGAAGACCCCGCTCGCGCCGCCCCCGGCTCCCGCAGTGCCCAGCTTCGCCCCGCCCCCGGCGCCCCGCCCCGCCTCGCGCAAGGACGCCGAGCGCGCGCCGGCGGAGACCGTGGCCGAGCGCATCGCGCCGCGAAAGCGCGCCCCCGCCGCGGGCGAGCAGGCCGAGGACGCGGCCTCGGCCGTCGCCGAGGAGCCGGTGTTCCTCAAGCGCGAGCTGCCCAAGCCCCGCGGCCGCTTCTCGCAGCTGTCCGCCCCGCGCCACGGCTACAACGAGCTGATGCGCGTGGAGGGCAAGGCGCTGCTCGAGGCCGCCACCGCGCAGCACGAGCATCGGCTCGCCCTGCACAAGGCGCTGGCCGAGCAGTACAACGGGCCGCGCGGCGACCTCACGATGCTCGACCTGGAGGCGGCGCTCACCCACCACGGGCTGCTCGAGGCCTACGCGCGCAGCGAGCGCGAGCGGGTGCTCAGCGCGTACGGCGACCAGCGCGGCGCGGCGGGCCGGGTGGCCTGGGCCCTGGGCCTCAGCCCGACCGAGCTGCAGCAGCTGCTCAAGGCGCTCGACATCGTCCAGGAGTCGGAGACCGTGCGGGAGCGCTTCCGGCGCGAGGCGCTGGCGAGCCGCAACCTCACCCAGCGCCTGGACCTGCTGGGGCGCGAGAAGTACCTCCACGACCTGGGCATCCAGCGCCGCTTCGCCGAGGCGCTCAAGGCGGACCTCCACGCGCTCCTGCGGGACGAGGCCCCCCAGGTCTCCACCCTCTCCGAGCTCGCGGACCGGGTCGCCCGCCACCAGGGCGCCCCCACCGAGCTGCTGCTGCGCGCCATCGAGCGCCTGAAGCTGGCGGAGCCGCTCAAGGGCCGGCTCGCCGGCGCCCGTTCCCGTCCATCTCACGAAGTCTGAAGAACGAAGTCTGAAGGAAGCCGAACCCACTGCCATGCCCATCTACGAATACGCCTGTCCGAGCTGCGGCAAGATCCACGACGTGCTCCAGAAGGTGAGCGATCCCGCTCCCACCTCCTGCTCCGCCTGCGGTGCCCAGGGTGCGCTCACCCGCATGGTGAGCCGCACCAGCTTCGTGCTCAAGGGCGGCGGCTGGTACTCGGACCTCTACAGCTCCACGAAGAAGGACGGCTCCAGCAGCGCGTCTTCGTCCTCCTCTTCGTCCTCTTCTTCGTCCTCCGGCAGCGACTCGAGCAGCAGCTCCGCCGCCGCGGGCGACAAGAAGTAGCGAGCGGCGGAAAATTCGCAGGGCACGGCAGACCGGGCCACACTCGGTGCCGTGCCCTTCGCTCCCACCAAGCGTCCCCCCCGCCGCTGTGCGCTGTGTCAGCATCCCGAGCTGACGGATGCGCGGGGCCATGGACGCTTCCTGCTCGTGGCGGATCCGAAGGGCCGCGGCCCTGTGTGCCCACCGGGGCGCGGGTGCGCAGCGCAGCCGAGGCTTCACTCGGCGCTGGCACAGGCGGCGCGCTGAGCTAAACACACGGCCTCCCGCGCTGAACTCCGCCCGAGGCGACCGTGCTCCTCACCACCCTGCTGCTCACCGCGCTCGCGACCTCCCCGGTCCCCGCCGCGGACTCCTCCGTCACCTTCCTCTCCACCTTCGAGGCGCGCCAGGCGCGGCTGCTCGAGGGTGTGCAGCTCGAGTCCGACTACAAGGTCCCCGAGACGCCCATGCTGCGGCTGCTGCAGGAGAGCGGCCTGGGGCTGCCCACGGCGCCGCTCGCCCTGGACACCGGCGGCGGGCTGCGCTCGGACACCAAGCCCATCCTCGCGCTGCTGCTGGGGCTCATCGTGGGCTTCGGCACCGGACACCTCGTGGCCGGAGACCAGGACGGCTTCCTCCTCTTCCTCCTCGTGGACGTGGGGATCATCGTCGCCGGCGTCATCTTCGAGGCGGTGCTGGGGGTGGGCATCTTCTGGGGCCTGGGCCTGCTCGTCTCGCACGTCATCCAGGCCATCGACGCGTACCAGACGGCCGGTGGCGGGCGCCTCCTGCGCATGACGCGCGAGCGCGCGATGGAGTTCGCGGACGTGCCCTCCCTGGGCCGCGACGCGCCGCCCGTCACCACGGCGCTCTACCAGGTGAGGTTCTAGCCATGCGCGCCCTGCTCCTGTGCGCAGCGCTCGCGGTGGTGTCCGGCTGCGCGAGCCACACCGCGCTCGCGCCCGACGAGCGCGCGAGCATCGAGAAGGAGCTGAGCGGCGCGCCGCGCTACCTCAAGCTCTCCTTCAACGTGACGCCCTTCTTCGGGGACGCGGGCCACCGCCTCCTCACCCCCGCGGCCCCGGACGAGGTGCGGCTGCTGGACGACACCCGCGGGGAGCCCATCAACCCGGGCGCGGTGGAGGCGGTGCTGCCGGCGGGCCGGCGCGCGCGCATCGTGAAGGTGGAGTTCCCCACCGCGTGGGCCGTGGCCGAGCGCGTCCTGTACTCGCCGCGCGTGCAGACCTGGGTCTACGTGGACGTGGAGGGGGCGCCGCCGGGGCCGCCGCTGGTGCTGGTGCTCCCGCCGCGCACGGACACCGCGGACGCGGTGCGCACCGAGGTGGAGCGCTACCTCATCGAGCGCGACCCCTCTGCCCAGCTCGCCGCCCTCAGCGCGCCGGTGCGCGAGGCCGTCTTCCGCAAGGAGGCGCGCGTGGGCATGAGCGAGGAGGCGCTGGAGATGGCCTGGGGCTACCCGGAGCGCCGCGTGCGCAGCTACCAGGACGGCGTGCGCAGCGAGGAGTGGGTCTACCCCGGCGGGCGGCGCAAGGCCTTCCTCACGGAAGGGCGCGTGGCGCGGCTCGAGGGGGCGTCGTAGCGCGGTGCCCTACCGGCGGCGGCGGCGCTGCTTGTGGCCCCCACCCCCGCCGCCCTTGCGCGAGGCCTGCTGCTGCTGGGCCTCGCCGGGGCGCGTGAGGCGCGGGAGCTCGCCGGCCATCACCGGCCAGAACTCGCCCTTGGCGAGCGCCGCCACCAGCTCGGCCTGGGTGTTCACGGGGTTCTTGAAGAAGGTGGCGCCGCGGCCCACCTCGTCGAGGCTCGCGCGCGCATCCGAGCCGCCCGTGCAGGGCAGCTTCAGGGCGGCCGCCGCCTCCACCGCGAGATCGTTGGAGAGCTGGCGCACCCGGGCATTGAAGCCCTCCACGCCGCTGAGCAGGTCCAGGCTCTTGATGAAGTCGCCGGGGGCGTGGGGCTGCTCGCGATCGTAGGGGCGCGCCGCCACGATCACCGCGCCCAGCTGCTTCATCTTGGGCAGGCACTCCGCCGCGCTCCACGGCCGCTCGCGGTTGCTGCCCCACAGCATCACCGGCTCCGGCGCCTGCTCCGGGCGCGGGAAGAAGCACAGGTACTGGCCCTTGTCCGTGAGCAACTCCAGCCCCACGAACACCTTCACCTTGGACTTCGCGCCGAGCTCGAAGAGCTCGTCACAGCCGTCCTGGGTGTTGGTCTCGGTGAAGGCGACGCCGTCCAGGCCGAAGACGGCCGCCCGCTCCAGGACGGCGCGCGGATCCAGCGTGCAGTCCTTGGACAGGTGCGAGTGCGCGTGCAGATCGATGAGCATGTGCCCGGGGTCGATAACAGCCCGCCCGGCAGCTGTCGAGGGCAGCGCTCAGGCGAAGGCGTACGACTGGAAGCCGCCGAGCGGAGGCTGCGCCGTCTTCTCCTCGTGGGTGCGGATGAGGTAGCCCATCAGCATCAGGGACGAGGTGTTCTCCAGCACCCGGGAGGGATCCTTGGAGATGAGGTTCGCGCTGTAGTTGAGGAAGAACTGGGCCAGCTCCTCGCCCGCCTCCTTGACGATGAGCGCGTTGAGCGCAGCCGGGTCCATCGTGCGGATCGCATTGATGAACTCGACCGCCAGGTCCTTCTTGTCCTTCACGTTCACGTGTCCGCCCCCGTCGCCCACCCGCTCCGCCGCCGCTGCCGCGGAGTCCCGAACCACACCGTGCGACCTAGCGGGGAATCTAGGCATGCGGCCTCTCCTGCAAACCCCTGGTCCGCAGCCGGGGATCCACTCGGGGCGCGGGACGCAAGTTTTTTGACACCCTGAAAACCCGCGTGCGATAACTTTGCCCCTGGATCATCCCAGCAAGGAGCGGTCGGCGATGTTTACGGGCGTGAAGGTCTTCTCGGCCACCAAGGCCAAGGAGCGCGAGGAGCTGGGCGAGAACGTGACCCGTTGGCTCAAGAGCAACGCGGACCTCGAGATCGTGGACAAGCAGGTCATGCAGTCGAGCGACAACGAGTTCCACTGCTACTCGCTCATCCTCTTCTACCGCCACGCGAAGCCGCAGCAGCCCTAGTCGGCCTTTCCCGGCGCCCGCGCCTGCAGCAGCTCCGCGAGCTTCGCGAGCGCCAGGCGGGCCCGGGTCTTCACCGTCCCCAGGGGCGTCGCCGTCCGCTCGGCGATCTCGCTCTGGGACAGCCCCTCGAAGTACGCGAGCTCCACCACGCTGCGCTGCTCGGGCGGCAGGCTGCGCAGGGCGAGCTCCACGCGCTCGCGATCCTGCTGCTGCTCGGCGGACTGGCGTGGGTCCAGGGGCTGCGCGCTCACCGGAGGGGGCTCTGCGGCCGCGCCCGTGAGCAGCCGCGCCCCGCTCGCCAGGGTGCGCATCCGGTCGATGGCGCGGGTGCGCGCGATGGTGGCCACCCAGCTCTCCAGGCCCCCGCGCGCGGGGTCGAACTGCCGGGCCCGCCGCCATACCTCGAGGAAGGTCTCCTGCAGGACTTCGTCCGCGTCCGCGCGA
The DNA here is from genome assembly GCF_009659535.1 of Aggregicoccus sp. 17bor-14. Lineage (NCBI taxonomy): Bacteria > Pseudomonadati > Myxococcota > Myxococcia > Myxococcales > Myxococcaceae > Aggregicoccus > Aggregicoccus sp. 17bor-14. Next base: position 70,139 of record NZ_VJZZ01000001.1, on the reverse strand, counting down.
ACGGGGAGGATGCGCAGGACGAGCCCGTAGGCGCGCGCGCCACAGCGGGCGTAGAGCTCGCGCATGGCCGTGGCATCGCCCTGGGCCACCCGGCGAACGAGCACCAGGTCGCCGGCAGGCTCGCTCGCTCGGGGACCGGAGGAGTCGGACGGAGGCATCGGGCCCTCCGGGGATAACGCAGCCGCCCGCCTGCCGACCAACTTTTTTCACCGTCCGAGCCGCTGACGCCCACCGGCAGACTGGGCGGAGCCGGAGGCCATCCCTAAGGTTGGCAAGCCAACGCGCTCGGGAGCCCAGCGTCCAGCATCGACGGAGCTCCGTCCCTGCTGCCGCCCTTCCGTGCGCCGACACCTATAAGGGCCCCCAGCGACCTATGAGCTCGCGAACCGGCAGCATCCTCATCGAGAACGTCCAACCCGAGCTCGACGCAGGGCGCTACCCCGTCAAGCGCATTGCGGGTGAGACCGCGCGCGTGGAGGCGGACCTCTTCAAGGAGGGACACGACGTCCTGGTCGCCGTGGTGCGCTGGCGCCAGGCGAGCCCGAAGGGCCAGGAGACCGCGTGGCAGGAGGTGCCGATGAAGGAGCTCGGCAACGACCGCTACCGGGCCGAGTTCCCGCTCGCGCGCAACGGCCGCTACGAGTTCACGGTGGAGGCTTGGCCGGACCTGTTCCGCACCTGGGTGCACGAGCTCAAGCGCAAGGTGGACGTGGGCCGGGACGTGAGGAGCGAGGTGCTGGAGGGCGCGGCGCTGCTGGAGGGTGCGGCCGCGCGCGCGAAGGCCAGCCGCCCTGCGGACGCCGCGCAGCTCTCGGACGCGGCGCGCGCGCTCAAGACGGGCGGTCCCACGCCGGACAACCTGCTGCTCGCCCTGGACGCCTCGCTCGCCACCATCGCCTCGCGCCACCCCGACCGCACGCTCGCCGTGCGCTACGACCGGGTGCTGGAGATCTTCGCCGACCGCGAGCGCGCCCAGAACGGCGCCTGGTACGAGTTCTTCCCCCGCTCCGCGGTGCGCGACGGCAAGACGCACGGCACCTTCAGGGACGCGGAGGGCTGGCTCCCGTACGTAAAGCAGCTGGGCTTCGACATCATCTACCTGCCCCCCATCCACCCCATCGGCCGCACCGCGCGCAAGGGCAAGAACAACAGCCTCAGCGCGGGGCCGGACGACGTGGGCAGCCCGTGGGCGATCGGCGCGTCGGAGGGTGGCCACAAGGCCGTGCACCCGAAGCTGGGCACGCTCGAGGACTTCCGCCGCTTCCGCGAGAAGGCGGAAGGGCTGGGGATGGAGATCGCCCTGGACCTCGCCTTCCAGTGCGCGCCGGACCACCCCTACGTGAAGGAGCACCCCGAGTGGTTCCTCCACCGGCCGGACGGGACCATCAAGACGGCGGAGAACCCGCCCAAGCGCTACGAGGACATCGTCAACTTCGACTGGATGGGGCCCGGGCGCGAGACCCTCTGGGCGGAGCTGCGCAGTGTCGTCCTGCACTGGGTGGAGCAGGGCGTGAAGGTGTTCCGCGTGGACAACCCGCACACCAAGCCCATCCAGTTCTGGGCCTGGCTCATCCGCGAGGTGCAGGAGAAGCACCCCGAGGTGCTCTTCCTCTCCGAGGCCTTCACCCGCCCCAAGGTGATGCGCGCGCTCGCCAAGGTGGGCTTCACCCAGTCGTACACCTACTTCACCTGGCGCAACTTCAAGCACGAGCTCGAGGACTACCTGAAGGAGCTCACCCAGAGCGCCTCCGCCGAGTACATGCGCGGCAACCTCTGGCCCAACACCCCGGACATCCTGCCCGAGATGCTGCAGCGCTCGGGGCCCGCGGGCTTCCGCATCCGCGTCGCGCTCGCCGCCACGCTCTCCTCCACGTACGGCATCTACTGCGGCTACGAGCTGTGCGAGGGCCGGGGCCTTGCGCCGGGCAAGGAGGAGTACCTGGACTCGGAGAAGTACCAGCTCGTCGCGTGGGACCTGGACCGGCCGGGCAACATCAAGCCCTTCATCTCGCGGCTCAACGCCATCCGCCACGAGCACCGTGCCCTGCAGCAGTACAGGAACCTGCGCTTCCACTTCTGCGACAACGACCGCGTCCTCTTCTACTCGAAGCGCACCGAGGACGGCAGCAGCCAGCTGCTCTTCGCGGTGAGCCTGGATCCGCACGAGGAGCAGGAGGCGATCATCGAGATCCCGCTCGAGCTGCTCGGCATCTCCCCCGAGGAGACGTACCAGGTGCACGAGCTGATGGGCGACACGCGCCACCTCTGGCAGGGCCCCAGCGCCCAGGTGCGCCTCACCCCGGATACGCCCGCGGCCGTGTGGGCCGTGTACCGCTTCCACCGCCGTGAGAACGAGTTCGACTACTTCGGCTAGCAGCCCCCTCTCGCAGACGGGAACCACCCCAGCGTATGGACCTGACGGATCCACTTTGGTTCAAGAAGTCGGTCATCTACGAGCTGCACATCCGCGCCTTCCACGACTCTAACGCGGACGGCCACGGCGACATCCCCGGCCTCATCGAGAAGCTGCCCTACCTGGAAGACCTGGGGGTGGACTGCCTCTGGCTGCTGCCGCACTACCCTTCCCCCTTGCGCGATGACGGCTACGACATCGCGGACTACTACGGCGTCCACCCGGACTACGGCACCATCGACGACTTCCGGCGGCTCGTGGACGCGGCGCACAAGCGCAACATCCGCATCATCACCGAGCTGGTGGTGAACCACACCAGCGACCAGCACCCCTGGTTCCAGGAGGCGCGCCGCGACCCGAACAGCCCCAAGCGCGACTTCTACGTCTGGAGCGACACCGACGAGAAGTACAAGGCCGCGCGCATCATCTTCACCGACACCGAGCGCTCGAACTGGACCTGGGATCCGGTGGCGAAGCAGTACTTCTGGCACCGCTTCTTCAGCCACCAGCCGGACCTCAACTACGACAACCCGGCCGTCCAGGAGGCCATGCTGGACGTGATGCGCTTCTGGCTGGAGATGGGCGTGGACGGCTTCCGCTGCGACGCCGTCCCCTACCTCTTCGAGCGCGAGGGCACCAACTGCGAGAACCTCCCGGAGACGCACGCCTTCCTCAAGAAGCTGCGCGCGAAGATCGACAAGGAGTACCCGGGCCGCCTGCTGCTTGCCGAGGCGAACCAGTGGCCCGCGGACGTGCGCGTCTACTTCGGTGACGGCGACGAGTTCCACATGGGCTTCCACTTCCCGGTGATGCCCCGCCTCTTCATGGCGGTGCGCCGCGAGGAGCGCACGCCCATCGTGGAAATCATGCAGCAGACGCCCGAGATCCCCCCCAACTGCCAGTGGGCGATCTTCCTGCGCAACCACGACGAGCTGACCCTGGAGATGGTCACCGACGAGGACCGCGACTACATGTACCGCGAGTACGCGATGGACCCGCGCATGCGCATCAACGTGGGCATCCGCCGCCGGCTCGCGCCGCTCATGGACAACGGCCGCAGGCGCATCGAGCTGATGCACAGCCTGCTCTTCACGCTGCCCGGCACCCCCGTCCTCTACTACGGGGACGAGATCGGCATGGGGGACAACATCTACCTGGGCGATCGCAACGGCGTGCGCACCCCCATGCAGTGGACGGGAGACCGCAACGCGGGCTTCAGCCGCGCGGACGGGGCGCGCCTCTTCGCCCCCGTCATCCAGGATCCCGTCTTCGGCTACCAGGCGCTCAACGTGGAGCAGCAGGAGCGCAGCCGCTCCTCGCTGCTCAACTGGGTGAAGCGCATGCTCCGGGTGCGCCAGCGCTACCCGGTGTTCGCGTACGGGAAGCTGCGCTTCATCAACGCGGACAACCTCAAGACGCTCGCCTTCGTGCGCGAGCACGAGGGCCAGTCCGTGTTGGTGGTTTGCAACTTGAGCCGCTTCGCGCAGCCCTGCGTGCTGGATCTGCGCGAGTGGGAGGGCTACACGCCAGTGGAGCTCATCGGAGACACGGCGTTCCCGAGGATTGGAGGCGGTCCCTACCAGCTCACGTTGGGGCCCTACATGTTCCTGTGGTTCCGCCTGGAGAAGGCGGCTCCCGGAAGGGGTGGAAAGTGACGGCGGTGAACCTGACCAAGGTCCCGGAGTACCTGCGCCAGCAGCGCTGGTTCGGCGGGAAGGCCTGGCCCATCAAGAGCGTCTCGGTGGTGGACCACGCCAGCGTGGACATCCCCGGGCGCGCCTTCCTCATCGCCATCGTGGAGGTGCTCTACGAGCTGGGGCACCCCGAGCGTTACCAGCTGCCGGTGGAGCCCGCGGGCGCGGACACCGACGAGGTGAAGGACGCGCTCGAGGACGACGACTGCCTGCGCGCCCTCTTCCAGATCGTCCGCGACCAGCGCACCCTGCCCTCCGGCTCCGGCCGCATCGTGGGCGAGTGGCTCGCCTTCCCCGACGCCCTGCCCCCGCTGCCGGACCCCATCACCGTGCGCCGGCTCAACGTGGAGCAGAGCAACACCAGCGTGGTGTTCGCCGAGCGCGTCATCCTCAAGGTGCTGCGCAAGCTGGAGGCGGGCATCAACCCCGAGTACGAGGTGGGCCGCTTCCTCGCGACGAAGACGAAGTTCCGCGCGACGCCCACCCTCATCGGCGCGCTGCAGCTGGACGGGCCCGCGGGCGCCACCCTCAGCGTGGTGCACCAGTTCGTCCCCAACGCGGAGGACGGCTGGAAGTACACGCTGGACGTGTTCAAGCGCCACGGCGCGCCCCCTGCCGCCTTCCTCGCGGAGATGCGCGACCTGGGCACGCGCCTGGGTGAGCTGCACTCGGCGCTGGCCTCGGACCCGAACGACCCCGCCTTTGCGCCCGAGGAGATCCACCACGAGGACCTGGACCGCTGGAGCGCCTCCATCATCGGCGAGCTGGGCGTGACGCTGGCGGACGCCTCGAAGCAGTTCCCCGAGCTCGAGAAGAAGCGCGATGCGCTGGTGGAGGTGGCCAAGGGGCTCGCGCGCACGCGGCCCGGCGGCCAGAAGATCCGCGTGCACGGCGACCTGCACCTGGGCCAGACGCTGCGCAGCAAGGGCGAGTGGCTCATCTTCGACTTCGAGGGCGAGCCCAGCCGCTCCTTCGCCCAGCGACGCGAGAAGTACTCACCGCTGAAGGACGTGGCCGGCATGCTGCGCTCCTTCGATTACGCGGCCGCCTCGGTGGAGCTGCAGGGCGGAGAGCCCGCGGACCGCGTGACGCCGGCGCGCCAGGCCTTCCTCGAGGGCTACCGCAAGGCGACCCGCGGGGCGAAGTTCCTGCCCGAGCGGGACGAGGACTTCATGACCCGGCTCGCGGCGTTCGAGCTGGAGAAGCTGCTGTACGAAGTGCGCTACGAGCTGCAGAACCGCCCTGACTGGGTGCGCATCCCCGTGCGCGCCCTGCTGCGAATGGAGGTGCCCAAGTGAGGTCCCCGAGCGATCGCGCCCACGTGGACGCCGAGCTTCAGCGTCTGGTGGAGCTGCGCCACTCCGAGCCGCACCACGTCCTGGGCATCCACCCGGACGGCAGCGGCGTGGTGGTGCGCGCCTTCCGCCCGGACGCGGTGAGCATCCACGTGCTGCCCTCCTTCGGAGGCCGCATCCCCATGCAGCACCGGCTGGGCGGCGTGTTCGAGGCGCGCCTGAACAACCGCGAGGGCACCTTCGACTACTCGCTCGAGGTCGAGTACCCGGGCAAGCGCGTCTTCACCCTCAAGGACCCCTACAGCTTCCTGCCCACGCTCGGCGAGATGGACCTGTACTTCGCAGGCGAGGGCCGCCACGAGCGGCTCTGGGAGCGGATGGGCGCGCACCTCACGCACCACCACGGCGTGGGCGGCGTGTCCTTCGCGGTGTGGGCCCCCACGGCCGCGGGCGTGTCCGTCGTCGGCGACTTCAACGGCTGGGACGGCCGGCTGCACGCGATGCGGCGCATGGGCGCCTCGGGCATCTGGGAGCTGTTCATCCCCGAGGTCGGCGAGGGCGCGCGCTACAAGTTCGAGATCCGCCCGGGTCAGGGCGGCAGCCGCATCCTGAAGAGCGACCCCTTCGCGTTCCGCACCGAGGTGCCGCCGCAGACGGCCTCGGTGGTGCACGACCTGCGGCGCTTCGCGTGGACGGACGACGCGTGGCTGCAGAAGCGCAACGAGGGCAACCCCACCCACAAGGCGTGGAGCGTGTACGAGGTGCACCTCGGCAGCTGGCGCCGCGTGGTGGAGGACGGCGACAGGCCCATGACCTACCGCGAGCTCGCCCCCGCGCTCGCCGAGTACGTGAAGTACATGGGCTTCACGCACGTGGAGTTCCTACCGCTCTCGGAGCACCCCTTCGGCGGCTCCTGGGGCTACCAGGTGGGCAACTACTACGCGCCGAGCGCCCGCTTCGGGCACCCGGACGACCTGCGCTTCCTCATCGACCACCTGCACGCCAACGGCATCGGGGTGATCGTGGACTGGGTGCCGGGCCACTTCCCGCGCGATGCGCACGCGCTCGGGCAGTTCGACGGCACGGCGCTCTACGAGCACGCGGACCCGCGCCAGGGCTCGCAGCCCGACTGGGGCACGCTGGTCTTCAACTTCGGCCGCAACGAGGTGCGCAACTTCCTCATCGCCAACGCCCTGTTCTGGCTGGACGAGTACCACGTGGACGGCCTGCGCGTGGACGCGGTGGCCTCGATGCTCTACCTCGACTACAGCCGGCGCGCGGGCGAGTGGGTGCCCAACCGCTGGGGTGGGCGCGAGAACGAGGAGGCCATCGCCTTCCTGCGCGAGCTCAACGACACCGTGCGCCGCACGCACCCGGGCGTGGTGGTCATCGCAGAGGAGTCCACGGCCTGGCCCAAGGTGAGCGCGCCGGTGAGCGAGGGCGGCCTCGGCTTCCACTTCAAGTGGAACATGGGCTGGATGCACGACACGCTCACGTACTTCCACAAGGAGCCCATCTACCGGAAGCACCACCACGGCCAGCTCACCTTCGGCCTCCTCTACGCGTTCAGCGAGCAGTTCATGCTGCCGCTGAGCCACGACGAGGTGGTGCACGGCAAGGGCTCGCTGTACGGGAAGATGCCGGGGGACCCCTGGCAGAAGCGCGCGAACCTGCGCTCGCTCTTCGCGTGGATGTGGGCGCACCCGGGCAAGAAGCTGCTCTTCATGGGCGGCGAGTTCGGGCAGCCGGCGGAGTGGAACCACGACCGCAGCCTCGACTGGCACCTCACGGACGACCCTGGCCACCGCGGCATCATGAACCTGGTGCGCGACCTGAACCGCGTGTACCAGGCGATGCCCGCGCTGCACGACGCGGACGGTGAGCCGGTGGGCTTCCAGTGGCTACAGCCGGACGCGGCGGACGTGAACGTGCTCGCCTTCGTCCGCCGCTCGCGTACGCCGGGGCGCCACGTGGTGTGCGTGGCGAACCTGGCTCCCGTTCCGCGAGAGCGCTACCGCGTGGGCTTCCCGCGCGTGGGCACGTACGTGGAGCTGCTCAACTCGGACGCGGAGCTCTACGGCGGAAGCGGCATGGGCAACATGGGCCAGGTGCACACCGAGGCCCGAGCGTGGGACGGGCAGGAGGCGTCGGCAGAGATCACCCTGCCCCCGCTCTCCGTCCTCTACTTCACGCCAGGCTGAAGCAGGCGGGCGAGGCGGTCCCCTCTCCCTCTGGCAGAGGGTCGGGGTGAGGGATTACCCCTCGCCGCGCTTCAGCCGCTCGATGTACGCCGCGGGCAGCCCCGCACTCTCCGCCCCGCGCACGAGCGCCTGCACGAAGCGAGGGCTGATCGGACCGTCGAGCGTGGCCCGCCGCGGCTGCGTCGTGAACGCGGTCGCGGTGAGTTCCTTGCCGTCCACGCGCACGCGCACCTCGCGCTCGATGCACATGCCGGTCACGGCCCCCTCCTTGTGCTGGATGATGGGCCAGTCCTTGGCGGAGATCTCGAACACCCGCCCGAACACGCTCTTGCCCGGCACATCCGTGAGCCCGGCCACGCGCCCGCCCCACCAGCGCGAGGGGAAGTCGTAGACGAGGTCGAGGTCCACCGCCTCTGCGAGCTTCCCCTCGGGAAGGTCGAAGAAGCCGTAGCTGTGCTGATCCCTCCACTCGAGGAAGGCCGCGCGGTCCAGCACGGTGGAGTACGCGAAGTACAGGCGCATGCCCTGCGCCGAGGCGCCCTCGCGGGCCTTCATCACCTGATCGTAGTGCGAGTCCATCAGAGCTCCCGGGCCCCTGGCCCCTTGTGCCCGCGCGCGGCGGGCTCCTTGAGCGCGCCGCGGCGCGCGGAGGCACTGCCCTCGGCGCGAAACACGCCGAACATGCCGCCCACGTCGAGGCGCGCGGTCTTGATGAACACCTTCAGCGCGCGCTCGGTGTGCTCGGCGAGCAGGGCCATCTTCTCCAGCCGCCCGAAGGCCTCGCGCGGGACGCCGCCCGCCTCGGTCGCGAGCCTTCGCGCCTCACCGAGGTCCGCGCGGATGCGGGAGATGAAGCCCGCCTCGCGCTCCTCGATGACGCGGATGACCATGCGGATGAGGTCCGACTCGGCGCCGTAGCGCCAGGCGGTGTCGCTGGGCAGGCGCACGCGCTGGATGACGCCCCAGCGCTCCAGGTCGCGCAGCAGCATGGAGACGCCGCCCTTGGAGAGCCCGAGCTCGCGCTCGATCTCCCCTGCGGTGAGGGCCTCGCCGCGCAGGTACAGCAGGGCCCAGACGCGGCCCTGGTTGCGCTTGAAGCCCCAGAACTCGATGACGTTGCCCACCGCGTCCACCGCGATGGCTTCCCACGGGGCGAGGTGTCCCGCGGTGGAGGCTTCCTCCGGTCGAGCGCCCCCCGCACCCGTCCAAAGGTAGCCCTTCATGCAACGCTCCGGGCCTGCTCGGCGATGCCCGCCGAGAGCTTGTGCGCCCAGCTCACCAGCTCGGCGCCGGCGGGATCGTTCGCGTAGGGCCCGAGCGCATCCAGGGCCGCCTCGATCTCGCGGTTCATCATGCCCAGGGCGGCGTCCAGCGCGCCGGTGGCGAGCACTGCGCTGCCGATCTCCCGCGTGCGCTCGGCCGTCATCGCGCTGAAGGCCCACGCGTCCTTGATCTTGCGCCGCAGGGTCTCGTCCTTCGCCACCGCGAGCAGGATGGGCAGCGAGGGGGTGCGCGACTGCACGTCCGCGTACTGCGGCTTGCCCGCGTCCGTGCCCGTCACGTCCCGGATGTCGTCCGCGATCTGGAAGGCCACGCCCAGGTGCCGGCCGAACTTGTCGAAGGCGCGCGCCGCGTCGTGGCGGTCCACCAGCGTCGCCGGCGCGTGGCCGCACCAGCCGAAGAGACAGCCCGTCTTGGCCTCGGCGATGTAGCGCAGGCGCTCGAGCGGCAGGTCCAGGTCGCCGCGGGCCTCCACCTCGGCGATGGCGCCGCGGGTCATCTCCTCGATGACGGCGAGCGCGCTCTGGGTGAGGCGCGCGTCCAGCGCGGCGAGCCGGCGCAGGGCGACGGAGAGGATGAGGTCGCCGCTCATCACCGCGACGATGTTGCCCCAGCGCGCGTTCACCGTGGGGCGGCCGCGGCGGAACATGCCCGCGTCCACCACGTCGTCGTGCAGGAGGCTCGCGGAGTGGATGAGCTCGGCGCCCAGCGCGATGTCCACCAGGGGCGCGGCGGGCGCGTTCACCACCGCGCCGAAGAGGCGGGCGAGCATGGGGCGCGCGCGCTTGCCGCCGGTGCCGATGCACAGGTGGCGCGCCGCCTCCATGAGCGTGTCCCCGCGGACCTGGGGACCCGCATCCCCGTCGACCAGGACGGTGCCGAGCCGCTGCTCCACACTGCCTAGAAAGTCCGTCAGCTCCCGCGCGATGTCCATGTACGCCTCCTGACCGTTCATATAGTTCAAGACCTCTTGAACTGCACCCAAAACCGGAGTGCAGGCGGGCAGGCGGCGCGGCCGCACGCAGCGTCCGGGAGCAACGCCCGCAGGGCAGCCTGACGAGCGCAGACCCTGGGGGTGGGTTTGAGGCGCACGCGAGCCGCGTGCGACAGCCGGGGGCCCCGTGTCCACCGCCGCCCTCCGCCGCTACGTCCTCCGCAGCATCGCCACCCTCGCATCCGTGGTCCCGGGGGTGCGCCCCGGAAGCTCCTTCCCCGGGGCCTCCGCGATGCTGCTCGCGGCCCCGCCGGAGGACGCGCCCTCGGCGCGCCCCGTGCGCACGCTGCGCGGCTCTCTGCGGGCCTCGGTGGCCGAGGGGATGGTCGCGGAGATGTTCACCGCGTGTGCGGGGGCGACGGTGCTCACCGCGTGGGCGGTGGCGCTGAAGCTCAGTCCCTTCCTGGTGGGGCTGATGACCGCCCTGCCCTTCTTCGCGCAGTTCGTGCAGTTCCCGGCCGCCTGGCTCACCTCCACGTTCGGGCACCGGCGCGTGGCGCTGGTGGCGGTGTGCCTCTCGCGCCAGGTGATGCTGCCGCTCGCGCTGGTGCCGTGGCTGCCGCTGGGTCTGCAGGGCCGCCAGCACCTGCTCATCGGGGTGGCGGGGCTGTCCGCGGTGCTCGGCGTGGTGGGCAACAACGCGTGGGTGTCGTGGATGGGCGAGCTGGTCCCCAGCAGCCTGCGCGGACGCTACTTCGGCAAGCGCACGGCGATGATCACCATCGCGGGCACGGTGACCTCGGTGCTCGCCGGCTTCCTCATGGACGGCGCGAAGCGCGACGGCGGGCTGGGCTTCGCGCTCCCCCTGCTCTCGGCCGTGGCCTGCGCGGTGGGGCTGGTGACGACGCTGATCATGCGCCGCCAGCACGACCCTGCGCCGGGCGCGAGCCACGTGAAGATGGACCTGAAGCTGGCGCTGCTGCCGGCGCGCGATCCCGCGGCGCGCAAGGTGCTCGTGTACCAGCTGGCGTGGAACGTGGGCGTGGGGCTGAGCGCGCCCTTCTTCGCGTTCCACATGCTCAAGAACCTGAGGATGACCTTCGTGATGATGGCGCTGCAGGCGGCCGCCGTGGCCTGCGTGCGCATCCTCACCGCGCCCCTGTGGGGCAAGCTCATCGACCGCGTGGGCGCGCAGCCCGTCGTGCTGCTGTGCTCGCTGGGCATCAGCACCATCCCCGCGCTGTGGCTGCTGCCCACCGAGGCGCGACTGTGGCCGCTGCTGCTCGACGTGCTGCTCAACGGCTTCTTCTGGAGTGGGCACGGCCTCGCCATCTTCGCGCTGCCGCTCGCGGTGGCGCCGCGCAAGGGCCGCCCCGTGTACCTCGCGGCCTTCGCCACGGCGGGCGGGCTCGCCTACGCCGCGGCGTCCGCGCTGGGCGGCGGGCTCGCGGGCTGGGTGCCCACGCACTTCACCCTCGGCGGCCACGCGTGGGTGAACTTCCACGTGGTGTTCCTCGTGTCCGCCTTCGCGCGCCTGGGTGCCTCCTTCCTCGCCCTGCGCATCTCGGAGCCGGGCGTGGAGCCCGTGCGCAACCTGCGAGAGCTGATGCCCACCGTGGTGCCGCGCGTCGTCGCCGAGCCTCTCCCCGTGCCGGTGCGGGTGCGCGCGAAGTAGGCCCGATCCCGCACGCGTGGCCGGGTGGGTAAGGATCCTCCCACTGACCACCGGTGTGGAGAAAAGGGACAGCTCCCACCGCGTGCTGGGGGCCCTTTCCCCGTTCTGATCCCGAGGGTGGAGGGGGGTTCGACGGCGCCGATCCGACGTGGTACTTGCCGCGCCGCCCGGTATCGGGAGCTGGCGCGGCAGTTGCCAGGGCTGCTCCGAATTTCGCGCTCGCGCGCGCGTCGGGCAGCGTGGTCCGGCGGGTTCGCCGGACCGCCAGGAGGAGCACGGTCTTGAGGCAGGGGTGGAAGTGGGCGGGTGCCCTCGCGGGGCTCGCAGCCGGCATGGCGCAGGGGCAGACGTCTCCGCGCCCGGCGCAGATGGCGACCGCGACGCTGGTCGCCGAGGCCGCTCCGTTCAGGGGAATCGAGACGGTGCGGGCGCGCGCGAAGTCCCTCGCCCAGCGTGACTACCGCACTCCGGACGCGCAGCTGCCGGGCTTCCTCGCGGCGCTCGACTACGACCAGTACCGCGACATCCGCTTCCGCGACGAGCGCGCGCTCTGGCGCGACGGCAAGCGCAACTTCCAGGTGCAGCTCTTCCACCCCGGCTTCCTCTACACGCAGCCCGTGCGCGTGAACGAGGTCGAGGGCGGCCGCGCGCGGCCCGTGCCCTTCTCGCCCGACTTCTTCCGCTACGGCAGCCTGGTGAAGCCGGGCCCGGTGCAGGGCGTGGAGGGCTTCGCGGGGCTGAAGCTCAACGCCCCGTTCAACCGCCCGGACCACTTCGACGAGGTGGTGTCCTTCCTCGGCGCGAGCTACTTCCGCGCCCTCGGCGAGGGCAACGTCTACGGGCTCTCCGCGCGCGGGCTCGCCATCGACACGGCGCTGCCCTCGGGCGAGGAGTTCCCGGCGTTCCGCGAGCTGTGGGTGGAGAAGCCCGCTCCGGGCGCGAAGCAGGTGGTGGTGCACGCGCTGCTGGACAGCCCCAGCCTCACCGGCGCCTACCGTATCGTCGTCACCCCTGGCGTGCGCACGGTGACGCAGATCGAGGCCACGCTCTACGCGCGCCGCGCGGTGAAGCAGCTGGGGATTGCGCCGCTCACCAGCATGTACCTCTTCGGCGAGAACGACCGCGGCAGCAGCGAGGACTTCCGCCCCGAGGTGCACGACTCGGATGGCCTCTTCGTCTGGATGGGCACCGGCGAGCAGCTGTGGCGCCCGCTGCAGAACCCCGAGCGCCTGAGCATCTCCAGCTTCCAGGCCCAGAGCCCGCGCGCCTTCGGGCTGCTGCAGCGCGACGAGGCCTTCACGAGCTACGAGGACCTCGAGGCGCGCTACGACCGCCGCCCCAGCGCGTGGGTGGAGCCCGTGGGTGACTGGGGCCGCGGCAGCGTGCAGCTGGTGGAGATCCCCACCCCGCAGGAGGTGCACGACAACATCGTGGCCGCCTGGGTTCCCGAGGCGCCGCTCGCGCCGGGCGGAGAGCTGAAGCTCGCGTACAAGATCCACTGGGGGTTCGAGCCCCCCTGGGCGCCGCAGGCCGCGCACGTCGTCGCCACGCGCATCGCCGCGGGGAGCCCCGGCGCGCGCCGCTTCGTCATCGACTTCTCCCCCGCGCCGACCCCGCCGGGCGGCGAGGAGCTGGAGGCGGTGGTGAGCGCCTCGCGCGGCCAGGTGCTGCGCCCCAGCGTGCAGCCCAACCCCGTGACCGGCGGCTGGCGCGCCACCTTCGAGCTGGTGCCCGACACCAGCTCCGATTCGCCCATCGAGCTGCGCTGCTTCCTGCGCAGCGGGCCACAGACCCTCAGCGAGACCTGGAGCTACCCGTGGGCCCCGTGACGTCGCAGCCCTCCCCTTCCGACGTGGCCGACCGCGCCGCGCTGGACGCCTTCTTTCGCAGCTTCGGCTTCGAGTCCGAGGCGGACCTCGCGCAGCTCGCCGCCGGGGTGGCCTGCGCGGCCGGCACCGCTCCGCTCGCGCAGGCGCAGCGGCAGGTGGAGGCCTGGCTCGCCGAGGCCCTGGATCTCGCCGCCGGAAGCGACGCAGTGCTGGCGCGCGGCCGCGCGGCTTTCGTCCTGAGTGGCCTCCCGGCCCACGGCGCCGCGGTGCTCCTCGCTCCGGCCGCGGCCCTCTCCTGCACGCAGCTGCGTGCGCTGCGCGCCGCGCTCCCCCTTCCCACGCCCGCCGAGGCCCCGGGCGCGATGCCCGAGCAGCAGCTCGTGCTCAACCCCCTGGTGGCGCTGCTGCGCCGCTGCTGGCGCGCGAGCGAGCCTGACCTGTCCGTCATCCGCTGATGCCTCCGCACTCCTTCTCTCCCGAGACCGCCGGGCTGCGGCGCGTGGCGGTGCTCGGCCTCGCGCTGCTCACCTGCGTGCTCGGCACCCGCGAGATGTACCGGCTGATGAGCGTGAAGGGCACCACGGTGCTCGAGCTGCTGCTCGTCGCGGTGTTCGCGCTCTGCTTCGGGTGGATCGCCCTCTCCTTCTGGTCCGCGCTGGCGGGCTTCCTCCACCTCACGCTGAGCAGCCGGGTCCCCGGCCTGCTCTGGCCGGACGCGGCGCAGCGGAATCCGCCGCTGCGCCACCGCACCGCAGTGGTGATGCCGGTGCACAACGAAGACGCCGCGGCGGTCTTCGCGAACGTGCAGGCCGTCTACGAGTCCCTGCGTGAGACGGGACAGCTCGAGGCCTTCGACTTCTTCGTGCTGAGCGACTCCACGAGCGCCGAGGCCTGGGTGGCCGAGGAGCTCGCCTGGGCGCAGCTGTGCCAGGACGTGGAGGGCCAGGGGCGCATCTTCTACCGGCGCCGCCTCGACAACCGCGCGAAGAAGGCGGGCAACCTCGCCGAGTTCTGCGAGCGCTGGGGCCGGCGCTACGACTTCATGGTGGTGCTGGACGCCGACAGCCTCATGGCGGGCGACACGCTGGTGAAGATGGCGCAGCTGATGGCGCTCAACCCGCGCGTCGGCATCATCCAGGCGCCCCCGCAGTGCGTGGGGCGCACGACGCTCTACGCGAGGCTGCAGCAGTTCGCGGGTCGGCTCTACGGGCCCGTCGTCGCCGCGGGCGCCGCCGCGTGGCAGCTGGGCGAGAGCAACTACTGGGGCCACAACGCGATCATCCGCGTGGAGGCCTTCATGCAGCACTGCGGGCTGCCAGTGCTGCCGGGCCGCGAGCCCTTCGGCGGCCACATCCTCAGCCACGACTTCGTCGAGGCCGCCCTCATGCGGCGCGCCGGGTACACGGTGTGGCTGGTACCGGAGCTGGGCGGCAGCTACGAGCAGCCCCCTCCGAACCTCCTCGCCTACGCGCAGCGCGACCGGCGCTGGTGCCAGGGAAACCTGCAGCACCTCGGGCTGGTCATGGCGGCAGATCTCCACCCGTCGAGCCGGCTGCACTTCCTGATGGGCGTGATGTCCTACGCGGCATCGCCTCTCTGGGCGCTGCTGCTGCTCACGGGCCTGGCGACCGCGCTGCACGACCGCTTCGTCGAGCCGAGCTACTTCCTCGCGCAGCGCACCCTCTTTCCCGTCTGGCCCTCCTTCGACACGCAGGCCGCGATGCGGCTGTGGGCCGTGTCGATGGCGCTGCTGCTGGTCCCGCGGCTCCTCGGCCTGCTGCTCGCGCTCTCGGACTCCGCACAGGCGCGCCAGATGGGCGGACGGGTGAGGCTCGCGCTGAGCGCCGTGCTGGAGACGCTCGTCTCGACGTTGCTCGCCCCGGCGATGATGGTGTTCCAGTCCCACTTCGTGCTCGGCACGCTGCTCGGCTACCGCGTGTCCTGGTCGAGCCAGCAGCGCGACGATGCGTCGCTCACCTGGCGTGAGGCGGCGCGGCGGCATGGCGTGCACACGCTGCTGGGGCTCGCGCTCGGAGCCGCCACGGCCGCCATCTCCACGCGCCTCTTGCTCTGGGCCCTGCCGGTGGTCGGAGGGTTGCTGCTCTCCATTCCGCTGTGCGTGTGGACCGCGCGAGCCACCCTGGGGCGGCTCGCGGCGAGGTTCGGCCTCTTCCTCATTCCCGAGGAGACCGAGGCGCCTGCCGTGCTCGCGCGTGCGCAGGCGCTCACGGCGCGCTCAATGCCTGCGCCCGTGCAGGATGCGCTGGCCCACGTGCTCGAGGACCCGCGCGCCCACGCCGTGCATCTCGCGCTCCTCGTGCAGCACCCCGCCCCTTCCGAGCCCACCTCGCTGCTCCTCGCGTCCGCGCGCCGCAAGCTGCACGCCGGTGAGCGCGAGGCGCTGTCGGCCGCGGAGCGCAAGGCACTGCTCCAGGATGCGGCGACGCTCCGCGATGCGGCGTTGGCTCAGCCCCTCCGCGCGGCCACGCGCTAGCAGCGAGGTGCGAAGCGGCATGCGGCGGTCCCACGTTCCTCGTCGGAATGGGTGAGCAGGCGCTCCGGCGCTTCTGTGCTCCGCAGGTGGGAGGCGCAGCAGGGAGCCGTCGATGCCCGCAGGGTGCATGCCTATCGTACGCACTGGACGTGCCTGGGCCAGGGGTGGAGCGAGATGGCGGAGCGCCTGCAGAGCCACACGCTCACGCAGCAGTACGCCGCCGGGGCGACACGGGACGCTCGCACCCGCGCAGCCGCGCTCGCCGAGAACCTGGCGATTGCAGGCGGCTACGTGCTGCTCGCGTGGGTGGGTGACAAGCTCCGGCTCGACAGGCGGGTCATCCTCTTCTGGCCCGCCGCGGGCTACTCGCTCGCAGTGCTGCTCGTGCGGGGCAACAGCCGCTGGCCCGGCGTCCTGCTCGGCTCGCTCCTCTCGGGGTGGAGCGGGCTCATGCCGACGGGCCCTACGGGAGCCGCGCCGCCCAACTTTGCCTTCGCCCTGCTGACGGGCACGGCCCGCGCACTCTCGACGCTGGCCGGTGCATGGCTCGTGGTCCGGGTGACGGGGACGCGGCGCTGGCCGCGCAGCGTCCAGGGGGTGCTCGTCTTCGCCCTCTTGGCGGGCATCGTGTACCCCGCCATGGCCGCGCTCGCGACCCAGGCCGCGGGGTGGCCCGGGCGCGTGGGCTCCGGCGCACTGGCCTTCCCGCGCGAGCTGTGGCTGTGGTTCGTCGCCAACAGCACGGGGAGCCTGGTGGTCGCGCCGCTGGTGCTCGCCCTGCGCGAGCGCCCCGCGGGACGTCCGGACCGGTCTCACCGCGAGATCGCGCTCACGGCGATGGGCTTCGTCCTCGCAGGCGCGATGTGCCTGGGCTTCACCCGGGAGCGAGCCACCCCCATCCCCCTCGCCTACCCGCTGGCGCCGCTGATGCTCTGGGCCACGCTGCGCTTCGGGGCGCGCGGGGCGGCCCTCAGCAACACGCTCTGGGCGGTGGTGCTGGTGGGAGGCGCCCTGTCCGCCCCGGCCCCCGAGGGCGGCTTCGGGCAGATCTTCACGGAGCTCCACGCGCGGCTCGCGGTGCTCGCCACGGTGGTGCTGGGCTTTGCCGCCGCGTTCGAGGAGCGGCTGCAGCTGCAGAGCGACCTCGAGTCCGAGCGGCGGGGGCTCGAGGCGCGGGTGGCCGAGCGCACGGGAGAGCTCGCGCGCTATCTCTCACTCCTGCACTCGTCGCTGGAGTCCACCGCAGACGGTCTCCTGGTGGTGGACCGCGAGGGACGCATCATTGCCACCAACCACCGCTTCAAGGAGCTGTGGCGCATCCCGGGGGACATCCTGGAGAGCGGCGACGATCAGCGCGCGCTCGACTACGTGCGCGACCAGCTCGCCTCTCCCGCTTCCTTCACCGCGCGCGTGGAGTACCTCTATGCGCACCCGGAGCTCGAGAGCGAGGACGAGGTGCTGCTCATGGACGGCCGCGTCTTCGAGCGCTTCTCGCGCCCCCAGCGCATGGGCGAGGCGATCGTCGGGCGGGTCTGGAGCTTCCGAGACGTGACGCTGCGGAGGCTCGCGGAGGCCGAGCGCAGCAGGCTGTTGGTGGAGGAGAGCCGGGCGCGCCAGGACGCCGAGCGGGCGCTGCACCTGCGCGAGGACTTCCTCCAGGTCGCGGCGCACGAGATGAAGACGCCCGTCACCGCCATGAAGATGCAGCTCCAGCAGCTGGTGCGCCTGGCCTCGGGGCCCGGGCCGGATCCGGCGCGGCTGTTGAGCCTGGCGGCCGCAGCCCTGCGCCCGATGCGGCGCTTCGAGGAGCTGACCGCGCAGCTGCTGGACGTCTCCCAGCTGGAGCAGGGACAGCTCCCCGCCCGCATCGAGCCGCTCGACTTCCGTGAGGTGGTGCAGGAGCAGCTCGACGATCACCGCGAGGCCGCGGTCCGCGCCGGGTCGGAGCTGCGCTTCGAGGACGGAGGCCCTCTCACGGGCGAGAGCGATCGCCGCCACCTCGTGCAGATCGTGTGCAGCCTGCTCTCCAACGCAATCAAGTTCGGCGCAGGCAGCCCGCTCACGGTTCGGCTCGAGGGCTCCAGCGACTGGGTGAGCCTGCAGGTCACCGACCAGGGGATTGGTATCGCGGCGCACGATCAGGAGCGCATCTTCGAGCGCTTCGAGCGGGCGGTGGACTCGCGCCACTATGGCGGCCTGGGCCTGGGGCTGTGGCTCGCGCGGAAGAGCATCGAGATGCTGGGCGGAACGCTGCGCGTGACCAGCACACCGGGCGAGGGCGCCACCTTCAGCGTGCTGCTGCCGCGTCGCCGGGTGACGGCCCCGGTGCAGCCGAGGGACCCGCTCCAGCCTTCCGTTTGAGCCCGCAAAGACGAAGCCCCCGGAACCTTGCGGTTCCGGGGGCCTCGATGGTCGGGGCGACAGGATTTGAACCTGCGACCACTTGCACCCCAAGCAAGTGCGCTACCAGGCTGCGCTACGCCCCGATACGGCTGACTGCGTGTTTCCGACTGCGAAACGGGCCGCCCTTATGCCTCCCGGCGCGTGACGCGTCAAGGGAGAGAAACCGGCCCGAAATCGATTTACTCCTCGTCACCCTCCATCCCCTCGGGATCGAGGTCGGCGGCGTCCTCCTGGGCGTCGATCTCCGCGTGGTTCTCGGGCGGGGCCTCGCCGTTGAGGGCGCTCTTGAGCACCTGGCTCGGCCGGAAGGTCAGCACCCGGCGCGCCGAGATCTCGATCTCCTTGCCCGTCTGCGGATTGCGCCCCACGCGCGCCTTCTTCTGGCGCACCTGGAAGTTGCCGAAGCCGGAGATCTTGATCTTGTCCCCGCGCTCGAGCGTCTCCTTCACGGTGTCGAAGACGAGCTCGACGATCTCCGCCGACTCCTTCTTCGAGAAGCCCACCTTCTCGTAGACGCCTTCGATGATGTCCGCCTTGGTCATGCCTGAGTCCCTGGAGGTACGGAGGAGCGTCGAGATTGACAGTGAAACCGGAGGAGTGTCAACCCTCCGGTTTCACTCACGAATTCAGGCGCGCAGGGCGGCCCCGAGGCGCTGGTTCACCTCGGCGATGATCCGCTGGTGCGCCTCGGTGACCTCCGCGTCGGTGAGCGTGCGCTCGGCCGAGCGGTAGCGGATGGCGTAGGCCACGTTCTTGCGGCCCTCGGGGATGGGCTTGCCCGTGTAGACGTCGAAGATGCTCGCGTCCTCCACGAGTGGCCCGCCCACCTCGCGGATGACCTGGCGGATCTCCTCGTTGCGCAGCTCCAGCGGCACCACCACGGCGAGGTCGCGCAGCACCGCGGGGAAGCGCGGCAGCGGGTGGTAGGCGGGCACCAGCTGGGCGGCCTTGTAGAGCGGCGCCGTGTCCAGCTCGAAGGCGAACACGCCCTCCGGCAGCCCCAGCGCCTTCGTCACGCGCGGGTGCAGCTCGCCCACCAGGCCCGCGGGGCTCGCGTCCGGCAGCAGCACCGTGGCGCAGGCGCGCGGGTGGTAGGCGGGCATCTCCACGGGGACGAAGCGGACGCCCCCCTCCCCGCCTTCGGCGATGCGCAGCGCCTGCAGCAGGGCCTCCACGGCGCCCTTCGCGTCGTAAAAGTCCATGCGCGCGTCCTTCTGCGTCCAGGTGCGCCCGGCGCGCAGGCCCCAGACGAGCCCCGCCACCCGGTGCACCTCGTGCGAGGCCGGGCGCTGACCCTGCCCGCCCGCGGCGTCGCGGAAGTACACGCGGCCCATCTCGTAGAGCGCCACGCGCTCCACCTGGTGGCGCACGCTGCGCGAGAGGTTCTCCAGCAGCCCGCCCAGCAGCGTGGTGCGCATCACCGACTGCTCCACGCTGAGCGGGTTCACCAGCGCGACCGGCGGCTGCGCCTCGCCGAGCACCTGCAGCGTGCGCGGCGCGAGGAAGGAGTAGTTCACCACCTCGTCCAGGCCGTGGCCGGAGAGCGCGGCGCGCACGCGGCGCTCGGCGTCGAAGTGCGCGGGCTCGGGCGCGAGCTCGGCGAGCCCGCGCGGCAGCTTTGCCGGGATGTGGTCGAAGCCGAAGACGCGGGCGATCTCCTCGACGAGGTCCTCCTCGCGCTCCACGTCCACGCGCGCGCGCGGCACCTCGTAGGTCACCTGGCCCTTGCCCTCCTCCATGGCCTTGAAGCCGAGGGCGGCGAGGATGCGGCGGCACTCCTGCTCGGCCACGGGCGTGCCCAAAAGCGCGTCCACGCGCGCGAAGCGCAGCGTCACGCGGCGCGCGGGCGAGGGCTTCGGGTACACGTCCAGCCGGCCCGGGGCGACGGTGCCCCCGCCCAGCTCGGCGATGAGTGCGGCCGCGCGCTCGAGCGCGAGAGGCACCGCGTCCAGGTCCGCGCCGCGCTCGAAGCGGTGGCTCGCCTCGGTGTGCAGTCCGTGGCGCTTCGCCGTGCGGCGCACGCCGGAGGCCTGGAAGTTCGCGCTCTCGATGAGCACGCGCGTGGTGGCGGCGCTCACCTCGCTGTCGCCGCCGCCCATCACGCCCGCGAGCGCCGTGGGGCCCTTCGCGTCGCAGATGAGCAGGTCGTCCGCGTCCAGCGTGCGCGCCTTGCCGTCCAGGGTGGTGAGCGTCTCGCCGGCCTTCGCGCGGCGCACGACGATCTCCGGCCCGGCGACCTTGGCGAGGTCGAAGGCGTGCAGCGGCTGGCCGTACTCGAGGAGGACGTAGTTGGTCACGTCCACCAGGTTGTTGATCGCGCGCACGCCGCAGGCCTTGAGCCGCTCCTGCATCCACTGCGGCGAGGGGCCCACCTTCACGCCCTCGACCACGCGCGCCGCGTAGCGCGGGCAGCGCTCGGCGTCCTCGATGCGCACCTTCACCTGCTCGGCGGTGGGCTTGCCGCCCTCCTTGAAGCTCGGCTGCGGGAGCTTGAGCGGCGCGCCCGTCACCACGCTCACCTCGCGCGCCACGCCCAGGTGGCTGAGCGCGTCCGGGCGGTTCGGGGTGACGTTCACCTCGAGCACCACATCGTCGAGGCCCAGCGCCTCGGCGATGGGGGTGCCGGGTTTGAGCTGCGCCGGGAGGATGAGCAGGCCGCTGCTCTCCTCGGAGAGCGCGAGCTCCTTCGCCGAGCAGAGCATGCCGAAGCTCTCCACCCCGCGCAGCGCCGCCTGCTTGATCTCCACGCCGTTGGGCAGCTTCGTCCCGGCGGTGGCCAGCGGGACCTTGTCCCCGACCTTGTAGTTCTTCGCGCCGCACACCACCTGCAGCAGCGCGGAGCCGCCGATGTCCACCTGGGTGACGGAGAGCTTGTCGGCGTTGGGGTGCTGCACCGACTCCTTGATCTGCGCCACCAGCACGCCGTCGAGCGCGGCACCGGGGCGCTCCAGGCCCTCGATCTCCAGGCCGGCGTCGGTGAGCTTCTTGGCGAGCGCGTCCGTGCTCTCCGGGAGCTGGACGTAGTCTGCGAGCCACTTCTGCGAAATCTTCACGGGTGCGTTCTCCGGTGCGCCTTGGCGCGGCGGTTCGAGGGAGGACTCAGAACTGCTCGAGGAAGCGCGCGTCGTTCTCGAACATCATCCGCAGGTCGTCGATGCGGTAGCGCAGCATCGCGATGCGCTCCACGCCCATGCCGAACGCGAAGCCGGTCACCTGCGTGGGATCGTAGCCGCAGGCACGGAACACGTTGGGGTGCACCATGCCGGCGCCCAGCACCTCGAGCCAGCCGGTCTGCTTGCACACGCGGCAGCCCTTGCCGCCGCAGCTGGTGCAGGAGATGTCCACCTCGGCCGAGGGCTCGGTGAAGGGGAAGAACGAGGGGCGCAGGCGGATCTTCGTCTCGCTGCCGAAGAAGGCCTTCACGAACGCGTCCAGCGTGCCCTTGAGCTCGGCGAAGCTCACGTCCTTGTCCACGAGCAGGCCTTCCACCTGGTGGAACATGGGGGTGTGCGTGATGTCCGAGTCGCGCCGGTACACGCGCCCCGGGCACACCACCCGGAACGGCGGCTGCCGGTTGAGCATGGTGCGCACCTGCACGGGGCTCGTGTGCGTGCGCAGCAGCACCGGGCTGTCCGGGGGCTTGCTGTGCCCGAGGCTGCCTGGGTCCAGATAGAAGGTGTCCTGCATGTCGCGCGCAGGGTGATCCTTCGGCAGGTTGAGCGCCTCGAAGTTGAAGAAGTCGAGCTCGATCTCCGGCCCGCTCGCCACCTCGAAGCCGAGCCGGCTGAACACGCGCACGATGTCCTCGAGCGTGCGGCTCACCGGGTGGCGGCGGCCCGGGGCCACCCCGCGCCCCGGCAGGCTCACGTCCAGGCGCGGGCCTCGAAGCTGCTCCTCGAGCGCGGCGGCCTCGGCGCGGCCGACCGCGTCCGCGAGCAGCCCCTCGATCTCGGCCTTCACCTGGTTGGCAATCTCGCCGAGCGCGCGCCGCTCCTCGGGCGGCAGCTTCCCCATGCCGCCCAGCACGCCCGAGAGCTCGCCCTTCTTGCCGAGGTAACGCACCCTCAGCGCCTCTACCGCAGCCGGCTCGGAGGCGACGGAGATGTCCCGCCGCGCCGCCGCCGCGAGCGCCTGCAACCGGTCTTGCATCGCGTCCTCTGGAAAAAAGAAAAGGGGCCGCCCTCGACAGGCAGCCCCTGAACTTCACAGCTACTGAGTCGCTGCTAGGCCGCCTTCGCGATGTTGGCGACGGCAGCAAAGCCCGCGGGATCCGCCACGGCCATGTCGGCGAGGACCTTGCGGTCCAGGGCGACCTGGTTCTTGGTCAGACCGGCGATCAGCTTCGAGTAGGAGAGCCCCACCAGGCGGGCCGCCGCGTTGATGCGGACGATCCACAGGCGGCGGAAGTTGCGCTTGCGCGCCGCGCGGTCGCGCGTGGCGTAGTCGAGCGCGCGCTCGACGGCCTGGTTCGCGCGCTTGTAGCAGTTCTTCCGGCGGCCGCGGAAACCCTTGGCCAGCTTCAAAATCCGATTACGACGGCGACGAGCCTTGAAACCCTTCTTGACGCGCATGTGCTGACTCCTGACTGCTCGACTGGACGGGGGGCTCCGGCGGCGCCGGCTTCACGCCGCTCCGCACGGCAAATGCCCCTCGTGATTGAGGTGATCGACTAGTTCGCCCCGTAGGGGAACAGCTCCTTGATGACCTTCTTGGCATCCATGTCACGCAGGTGACCGGTGCCACGGTTGCGGCGCTTGCCGGCCGGGGTCTTGGCGTGGGTGAAGAGGTGCTTCCCGAAGGCCTTGCCGTGCTTCACCTTCCCGGACTTCTTCACCTGGAACCGCTTCTTCGCGGCGCTCTTCGTCTTCATCTTCGGCATGGGGACTGATCCTCTTCAACTTCGTCAAAGGCCGACAGCGTAAGCCGACAGCCGGTTCTACTATTTCGAGCCGCCCGCGGGGGGGGCAGCCTGAACGTCCGCCTGGCTGCTCGGCGGGGCCGCCACGGGGGCCGCCTCGGAGTCGCCGGGCTTGGTGCCCTTGGCCTTCTTCGCGGCCGCCTCGGCCGCCTCGGCTGCGGCCGCCTGCTGGCGGGCCTGGTCGCGGGCGCGCTGCGCCACCTTGGGGTTGGGCGAGAGGATCATGAACATCTGGCGACCCTCCATGCGCGGCATCTGCTCGACGACGGCGACCTCCTTGAGGTCCTTCACCACGTCATCGAGGATCGCGCTGCCCAGCTCCTTGTGGGTGATCTCGCGGCCGCGGAACATGATCGTGACCTTGGCCTTGTTGCCCTCTTCGAGGAACCGCTTCACGTTGCGGACCTTGAACTCGTAGTCGTGCTCCTCCGTCTTCGGGCGGAGCTTCACCTCCTTGAGGTGGACCACGACCTGCTTCTTCTTCGCTTCCGAGGCCTTCTTCTTCTCCTCGTACTTGAACTTGCCGTAGTCCATGATCTTGCAGACCGGCGGCTTGGCCATCGGGTTGACCTCGACGAGGTCGAAGCCCTCCGAGCCTGCCAAGGCCAGTGCTGCTTCGAGCGTCAGGACGCCGAGCTGCTCGCCGGCCGCACCTACGACGCGGACCTCGCGGGCGCGGATGCGGCGGTTCGTTCTTTGGTCGCGAGCGATGTGAAAGTCCTCCGAAAACGGGGGGTTGAGCCACTACCCCCTTCAAAAGAGGGGGGAAGATACTTTTCTACCACTGAGAGTCAAGAGACGTCAGCACAGGACCGACATCAGGGCAGCGCCGTCAGGGCAGCGCCCCCTCCTGGGAGAGCAGGGCCGTGAAGGCGTCCAGCTTCATGCTCTTGAGGTCCTCCCCACCATAACGGCGCGGCGCCACGGCGCCCGCCTCCACTTCGTTGTCCCCGATGACCAGGGTGAACGGGGTCTTCTGCACCTGCGCCTCGCGGATCTTGGCGTTCAGGGTCATGCCGCGCTCGTCCAGGTCCACCCGGAAGCCCTTCGCGCGGAGCTGGTCTCGCACCGAGCGGGCGTAGTCGAGCTGGCGGTCCGCCACGGTGACGATGACCGCCTGCACGGGGGCCAGCCAGGCGGGGAAGGCGCCCGCGAAGTGCTCGATGAGGATGGCGATGAAGCGCTCGAAGGAGCCGAAGATGGCGCGGTGGAGCACCACCGGGCGGTGCTCGGCGTTGTCCTCGCCCACGTAGGTGAGGTCGAAGCGCTCGGGGGCGAGGTAGTCCAGCTGGATGGTGCCCAGCTGCCACTTGCGCCCGATGCTGTCGCTCACCTCGAAGTCGATCTTGGGGCCGTAGAAGGCGCCGTCGCCGGGCTTGAGCTCGTAGGCGAGCCCCAGCGTCTCCAGGGCGCTCTTGAGGCCGCCCTCGGCGCGGTCCCAGAGGGAGTCATCGCCCAGGCGCTGCGCGGGGCGCGTGGAGAGCTTCACCGCGTACTTGAGGCCCACGGCCGTGTACACGCGGTCCAGCAGCTTCACGAAGCGGCGCACCTCGTCCGCGATCTGGCTCTCGGCGCAGTAGATGTGCGCGTCGTCCTGGGCGAACTGGCGCACGCGGGTGAGGCCGCCGAGCGAGCCGGCCGCCTCGTTGCGGTGCAGCACGTCCTGGGTGTGCAGGCGCAGGGGCAGGTCGCGGTAGCTGTGGCGCTTGAAGCCGTAGAACAGGTGGTGGCTGGGGCAGTTCATCGGCTTGAGCGAGAAGTCGTGCTCGCCGGACTCGCTGTCCAGCACGAGGAACATGTTCTCCTTGTACTTGCCCCAGTGGCCGCTGGTCTCCCACAGCCCCTTGTTGAACATGAGCGGGGTCTTGATCTCCACGTAGCCGTCTTCCGCCGTGAGGCGGCGCATCCAGCTGGAGAGCGTGGTGTAGAGCGTGGTGCCCTTGGCGGTCCAGAAGGCGGCGCCCGGCGCGTAGGGGTGGAACTGGAAGAGGTCCAGCTCCTTGCCCAGCTTGCGGTGGTCGCGCTTGCGCGCCTCCTCCATGCGGGTGAGGTACTCGTTGAGCTGCTTCTTGTCGAAGAAGGCCGTCCCGTAGATGCGCTGGAGCATCGGGTTGCGGTGGTCGCCGCGCCAGTAGGCCCCGCTCGAGGAGAGCAGCTTGATCACGCCCACCTTGCCCGTGCTGGGGCTGTGGGGCCCGAGGCAGAAGTCCACCCAGTCGCCGTGGCGGTAGAGCGTGAGCGTCTTGGCGCCCTTGGCGAAGATGTCCTCGACGATCTCCACCTTGAACTTCTCGCCGAGCTTCGTGAACAGCGCGATGGCCTCGTCCTTCGAGACCTCCTCGCGCACGAAGGGCATGTTCTTCTGGATCTCCGCGTTCGCCTCGGCCTCGATCTTCTCGAGGTCCTCCGGGGTGAAGGGCTGCTCGCGGTAGAAGTCGTAATAGAAGCCCTCCTCGGTGGCCGGGCCGATGGTGACCTGGGTGCCGGGGAAGAGGCGCTGCACGGCGCTCGCCACGAGGTGGGCGGCGTCGTGGCGGATGAGCTCGATGGACTCGGGGCTCTTGGGGGTGAAGATCTGCAGCTGCGCGTCCTCGGTGAGCGGGCGCGCGAGATCCATCTCGTTGCCGTTCACCTTGGCGTAGAGCGCCGCCTTGGCGAGCCCCGCGCCGATGTGGTCGCGCACGAAGTCGGCAATGGTGATGCCGCGCGGCGCCTGCTTCTGGCTGCCGTCGGGCAGGGTCACCGTGATCTGCTCGGACATGGAGGACCTCGTTCAGGGACGAAAGACGACGCGGAAAAGGACGCGGGCGGCAGGCCCGAAGACCTGCCGCCCGCTCGAAGACTGCGTATTGGTGGGTCGTAGTGGGATCGAACCACTGACCCCTACCGTGTCAAGGTAGTGCTCTACCGCTGAGCTAACGACCCGTCTGTGTGAGGCGCGCGGGGAATAGCAAGGCGCGTCTTCGGCTGTCAAGGAAACACGGTCCCCTGCCCCGCCTCTTCCCGGCGTTTTCCGCCGGGAGCGCCCCGCCCGCCTGCTAGCGCTTGGCGCCCGTGCCGGCGTTGCGGTCCACGAAGCGGGCGAAGGCGTCCTTCTTCGACGCGGGGTCCACGGCCGCCTCCTTCCAGAGCTCCTCGCCGACGGACACCTGCTGGTTCGCCTGCAGCTCCACGAAGCGGCGCTCCCACTGCTCGGCGCTGATCTCGGTGGGCCCGGGCACCTGCACGCGCGCACCCTTCTTGGGTGGAGGCGTCGCACCCTTCAGCGCCTTCTTCACCTGGGCCTCCACCGCCACGCGCCCCTCGACCACGCGCACCACGGTGTGGGCGCGGTGCGCGAGCTGCGTGGTGGCGCCCACCAGCTTCACCGCGTCCACGCGGAAGATGGTGCCGCGCACGCCGGCCACCGCCCGCTCGGTGCGCACCTCGAACTTGGCGTTGGAGCCGGCGAGCATCTTCTCGACGTGCGACCAGATCTTCCCGAAGCCCAGGGTCGCGCTGAAGCCCTTGCGCTCCTGGCCCTCGAAGCTCGCCTCGTCGATGCGCAGCTGGCTGTTCTCGCCGAGCATGATCACGCTGCGGTCATTGAGCGTGAGCTTGAGGTTGGAGGCGGCGGCGACGTCCAGCGTGTCCCCCAGCTCCACCTCGCTACCCACCTGCAGCGCCTGCTTCGCGCTAGAGGAAGGTGTGCGCGCGGCGTGCCCCTCGAGCACGGAGACCTTGCCCACGCTGGCGAGCGCGAGCGCCGGCAGCAGCAGCGCGGCGAGCACCGCGGGACCGATGGAGCGACGAAGCATGTGCGCCTTCCTCACTTGGCATCCCCCGCCTGCGCGGCCGCCGCCCCCCCCGACGAGGGGCGCAAGACCGCGCGCAGCGTGGTGCGAGCCCCGTTGGGCTCGACGTAGGTGGTGTACGGCCAGTAGCCCTCGCGCCGCACCTCGATGCTGTGCAGCCCCTCGCCCAGGGTGAGCGCGGCGCTCGCGGCCTCGAAGTCCGAGCACAGCCCCTGCGGCACGCCGTCCAGCACGACCTCGGCCTCGCGCGGGGTGCAGCGCAGCACGACGTTGCCGCGCGCCGAGCGCGAGCCCTCCAGCAGGCCGCGCGCCCGGGCCACCGTGGCCGAGGGGCCCGGAGGCGCGCTGGCGCAGGCGCCGAGCAGCGCGGCGGCCGCGGCCAGCGGGAGCGTGCGGGAGGCGCCCACTACTTCGCCAGGGTCAGCTCGACCGTGTTGCCGGACACGCCGGTGACACTGACGCGCTTGCCCTTGAAGCTCTTGCCGCCCAGCTGCTCGGCGAGCTCGTCCGTGCTGCCCACGAAGGTCACGTCGAACTGGGCCTTGCCCGAGCCGAAGCTGCCCGGCTTCACGTCCCGCATGCCGGTGACGGACTCGGCGAGCACGCGCTTGAAGCCCTGCACCGCCGCGTAGTCCGGCAAGCCCACCACGGTCATCACCACCGCATTGCCGTTCTGCTCGGCACGGCTGAGGTGCTCGACCACGGCCTTGCGCACCTCGGCGACGACCTCCTTGCCCCGGTACTTCGCGATGTCGAAGGAGGTGCGCTCGTAGGAGATGAGCGCGGAGCCCTTGGGGCCCAGGTCCGCGGGCGTGCTGTTGAACTTGCCGCTGAGCTTCGCGATCTGCGTGCCCGAGTCGGTGGCGAAGACGGCCAGATCCCACTCGCCCGTGACGGGGTAGATGGAGGCGTCCTTGCCCAGGCCTGGCAGGTCCGCGACGCTCTGGTGGCGGAAGTTCACCGTGCCCGCGAGCACGTAGTCCGCGCGGTTCAGGTCCTGGATCACCTTCTTGTCCGGGGTGCCGAGCGACACGCCCGAGGCGAGCTCCAGCTTCCCGGCGGCGAACGCGGGGTCGAGGATGCGCCAGCCGTCCGCCTTGAAGGCGTCCGTGAGCACCTGCGCCATCACGCCGCTGCTCATTACGACCTTGTTCGCATCCGCGGACTGCTCCTGCAGCACGATGACCAGCTTGCGGTTGCCCAGGCGGTTGACCAGGGCCTGCACGGACTGGAGATCCTTGTCGAGCTCGGCGGTGCCCACCTCGGCGCGCACGGTGGTGCGGACCACCCCGTTGGCCTCCTCCTCCTTGAGGACCTCGTACTTGCGCACGTAGCCCGCGCTGTTGGCGAAGACCCGGTCGCTGATGAGCTGGCTGTTGGCCGAGAGCGTGTCGGCGGAGACCATCACGCCCGCCACGCGCTCCACCGCCTCGCGCAGCGCGTTGTTCTTCGCGTCGCGCTTGGCCTTGTCGCGGTTGCCCGCGACGATCGCGGCCTCGCCCGTGGCCTCCTGAGTGACGAACGCGGGCTGCGCGGCGAGGGCCGCGGCGGAGAACAGCGAGGCCGCCAGCAGCGTGACGGCCGTGAGCTTCAGTGCCTTCATGTCTTGGAACTCCCTGGGCCGCGCGAGGCGGACTACTGGGTGACGATCACCACCCGGCCCTCGGCCAGGAAGCTGTTGTTGGCGGAGGCGAGCTTTCCCGCGTCCTCCGCGGAGAGCACGAGGTCCGAGCCCTCGAGGCGCGTGGCCTTCACCGTGAGCGGGTGCTCGCCCACCAGCGCGCTCTTCTTCGCGGCCTCGAGGCTCGCGGCCCACGCGGCGACGCCGCGCGCCTCGGCGCCGAGGGCCGCGGGGCCGTAGAGCGCCTTGCCGCTCGCATCCACCAGGCGCGGGGCGAGCACCGGCTTCGCGCCGAGCCCGCGCGCGTCCACCACCAGCCCGGTGTTCCTGGGCTCGCCCTTCTCGTTGAGCGCGAGCGCCTCACCGGAAGTGGGCACCACCGCGCTCGTCACGGCGGCGAGCGGGACCTCGACGTCCAGCTCCACGCCGCCGTCCGAGAAGTAGCGCTTGCCGGTCACCTTGAAGCCGCGCAGCACGCCCTCCACCTTGCCGCGGACCTCGTCCTGCGACATGGCGTCGCCCACGGTCTTGCCCGCGCTCACCTGGATGCCGCGCACCTGCGCGAGCAGGTTGCGGAACGCATCGAGCTGGGCCGCCTTCTCGGCGCCGAGCCGCGCCTGCGCGGGGCTGCTGGCCTTCATGTCCGGGGCGCCAGCGCCCGTGGCGCGCACCACCTGGCCCTCCCAGCTCACGCCGGGAGCGGGCTTGGCGGGAGCCGGGGCCGGCGCGGCCGCCGGGGCAGGATGGGAAGGCGCCTTGGCCGGCGCCTTCGTCTGGCCCAGCGCCGCAAGCGGCAGTCCGAGCGTCAGCAACCACAGAGAATGCTTCACGAGAGCCCTCCCCCCAGGGAAGTGAGGTACTGCGAACCGACGAGACGCCATTCGGTCCATTCAATCGGCCCGCGCCCGGCTGAGTCAAGAAGGCGACGGAGCGCGCAGGGGGGAGGCGCGCGGGCGCGTCAGTGCTCGTCGCCCGCCTCGTGCACGTAGGCGGAGATCATCTTGCGGTGGCGCTCGGTGAGCAGCGTGAAGCGCACGCCGGTGCCCTCGGTGCGCCTGGCGCCCACCCACTCGCGCACCACCTCGCCCTCCGCGTAGATGACCTCCTCGGAGCCGGGGAGCTGGAACTGCAGGCCCACGCGCTTGCCGTGGTGCTGCGGCTCGATGAGTCGCGCCAGCCCCACCCCGTCCGGGCTGATGTCCGCAGTGCGGGCCATGTAGGGCACGCCGCCCATGTACTTGTTCACGTAGATGTCGAGGGGAACCCGCGTCTTCTTGCGCTTGTCGCTCATGGTGGTCCTTGCAGGGAGGGCTGCGGGAACATCGCGGTGTGCTACAGGTTGCTGCCGCGCTGGAGCACGCTGTACCGAGCCTAGGTGGCCACGGCCCGGGCGCAAGAAAACGACCCGGCGGCGGCCCGCCCCCGGAGACTTCAAGGAGAAGCGATGCGAGCGATGAGGCTGCTGGCTGCGGTGGCGCTGGTGGGCGGTGGAGCATGGGCTCAGGCCCCGCAGGCCCCTCAGGCGAAGGGCGACAAGGGCGCCGAGGCGAGCGCGGCCACGCCCCAGAGCGAGGACGACAAGACGGTCTACGCCGTGGGCTACCAGCTGGGGCAGGCGCTGGAGGCCTTCGATCTCACCCCGGCCGAGCTCGCCCTGGTGCAGCAGGCGGTGGCGGACGCGATCGCGGGCCGCACGCCGGCCGCGGACCTGGCCACCTACGCGCCGAAGGCCGAGCCCCTGCGCACCGAGCGCCGGCAGCGCTTCAACGCGGCCTTCCTCGCGCGGGCCGCGAAGGAGAAGGGCGCCCAGCGCACCGCCTCGGGGATGATCTACACGCCCCTGAAGGTGGGCACGGGCAAGAGCCCGCGCTCCATCGACACCGTGTCCGTGAACTACCGCGGCACGCTCACGGACGGCCGCGAGTTCGACAGCTCCTACAAGCGCGGCCAGGCGGCGGAGTTCCCGCTCAACGGGGTCATCAAGTGCTGGACCGAGGGCGTGGGGATGATGAAGGTGGGCGGCCGGGCGCGGCTCGTGTGCCCGCCCGAGATCGCCTACGGGGCCAAGGGGGCCCAGCCGCGCATCCCCCCGAACGCCGTGCTGGTGTTCGAGGTGGAGCTGCTCGACGTGATGCCCCCCCAGGGCTAGTGCGCGGCCAGCGCCGCCTCGGTGGCGCGCAGCAGCGGCTGCGCGCTCACGGGGGCGCCGGTGGCGTTCACCATCCACACGTCCGGCGTCACCGAGCCGAAGCGCGCCATGCGCTCGAACTCCGCGCCCAGCGGGCCCTTCTGGCGCAGGTGCTCCTCGAGCTGGAAGGCGATGAGGTGGCCGATGGGGTAGTCGGCCAGGTAGAGCGGGTTGGAGATCATGTGGCTGTAGACGCCGAGCAGCACGGTCCCCTCCCCTCCCAGCACCGGCGCGTAGTAGCGATCCCAGAGCTCGCGTGAGAGCTGCACCACCGCCTCGCGCAGCTGGGCGGGGGTCGCGTCCGGGTGCTCGTACATCCAGTGCCAGGTGGCCACGTCCACCAGCGCGACGCCGGCGATCTCCCAGGTGTTCCAGAAGTCGCTGAGCACCCGCTCGCGCTCGCTCGCCGCGCTCGGGCGCGAGAGGCCCAGCAGCTGCAGGTCGCGCGCCTGGAAGACGAAGGCGAGCGCCTCGGTGAAGGCGTTGTTGGGGACACCGGCCAGCAGCGTGCTGTCCACCTCGTAGAGCGAGAAGGTCTGCTCCACGTTGTGCCCCAGCTCGTGCACCGCGATGTTGTAGCCCTTGTAGTCCATGCCGCCCTTCTCCACGCGCGTGCGCAGGTGCGGGAAGTCCCCGCGGCGCAGCGCCGGCATCGCGTGCCCCGCGCCGCGCGAGGGGTCCACGCGCACGTGCGCCGCGACGAAGTCCGCCTTCGCCGCGCTGAAGCCCAGGGCGCGCAGGAGGCGCGGGATGTCCTTCGCGAAGGCCTCGGACGTCGGGTAGCGCTGGCGGGTGAGCGCCGTCAGCTGCGCCTCGGGCAGCGCGCCTCCCGGGCGAAAGCCGCTGAACCAGAGGTCCTGCGGCTCGAGCGGGCGGCCCAGCCGCTGCTGGATGAGCGCCGCCACGCGCGGGACGAGCGGCGAGCCGAGCACCTCGGTGAGCAGCGCCTTCACGCGCTCCTCGGGCAGCTCGCGGAACAGCTCGAAGGAGCGCGCGATCGCCGTGGGCGCCACCGGCACGTAGGGGTCCGCCCTCTTCGCCGCGCGGAACTGGGCGAGCAGCTGGGCGTAGCGCAGGTCCGGCTCGGGCTCGGGCGTGGGGGCCACGGCGTCCGTGCGCGCCGGCGCGCCCTCCTCCACCTCGGCTGCCGGCGCAGCGCTCACCGCGTTGGTGAAGGGGTTCCAGTCCACGCGCGGGTTGTCGATGACGGCGCGCGGGATGCTCTGCGTGACGATGCGCTCCATCACCTTCGTGATCAGCCGCTGCTTCGTGAGCCCCTGCTCGCGGTCCGCGTAGTCGGCCTTCAGCTCGTCGCGCAGGTTCCAGTGGCTGATGAGGCGCAGCCCCTTCGGGAAGGGCCGCTGCCCGTCCTGCGTGAGCAGGTGGTGCATCCAGACGTTGTACTGGGCGATGTAGAGGTCCGCCGCGGCGCCCGCGGCGGCCTGGGCCTGCTGCACCTCTGCCGGGATGCGGCGGCCGAAGCGCCCGGCGAGCCGCACCTCGCTCCACTCGCGGCGCGTGTAGCCCGGCCCCTGCTGCTGGCGCTCGGCGAGCGTGGTGAGCGGGAAGTTGAGCAGGACCACGAAGCCCACCTTGGAGGCGAAGAGGTCCTCGGTGAGGTGCGCCGACGGGTCCACCGACGCGAGCACCGGGTCCACCGGCAGCAGCGGTCCCACGTCCACGTCGGTGGCCCAGCGCAGCGCGCGGCCCTGCTCGTTGAAGTGGCCATCGAGCTGCTCGAACACGGCCTCGAGGCGCGCGCGCGTGGCCTCGAGCTTCGCCGGGTCGGAGAGGAAGTGCTCGCGCGCGAAGGGGGCGAGCTCGCCGTCCTCCGCGCGCCACAGCGCCGCCACCTGGCGCAGGCCCCGCTCGATGCGCGGGCGCTGCGCCTCGCCGTGGGTCTTCACCAGCTCCTCGATCAGCGGCGCGAGCAGGGGCGCGAGCTGCGGCGCGGCGCGCTCCTTCGCGACGGGAGCGGCCGCGGGCGCAGGCGCTTCTGCGCGGGGCGGCGCGGGCTTCGCTTCGGGCACCGGGGCGCCTGCGCAGCCGAGCGCGGCGAGGGCGAGGGAGAGCCAGGGGCGGCGGAGGGGCACGGAGGACCTCGGGGCGGGCGGTGGATGCGCGAAGGCCCGGTCCCCGGAGAGCGGGGGCCGGGCCTTCGCGGGACTGCGGGTCACGCGGGCTGCGGACGGACTAGGCGGCGCGGACGTTCTGCGCCTGCAGGCCCTTGGGGCCCTTGGTCACGTCGAACTGCACCTTCTGCCCCTCCTGGAGGGTGCGGAAGCCGTCCATGTTGATCGCAGTGTGGTGGCAGAACACGTCCTCGCCCCCACCGTCCTGCGTGATGAAGCCGAAGCCCTTCGCATCGTTGAACCACTTCACGGTACCGGTAGCCATGAGCGCTCTTCTTCCTTCGGTCGATCGCCGGCGCAGTACATCTCCGCCGCGCGGCCCCCGGCGAGCTTCGTCGGGAGCGCTGGAAAATCTAGGAGGGCGCTCGCGGGGTGTAAACAGCCGCGAGCGCACTCCGCCCGGCGGCTACCAGCCGCAGCGCTGGCCCTTGTTCTGCTGCTGCAGCCAGGTGCGCAGCGGGGCGAAGTACTCGAGGATGGGCGCCGCATCCATCTGGCGCTGGCCGGTCATCGCGTACAGGGCCTCGGGCCAGGGCTTGCTCGCGCCCAGCTCCAGCATCGCCTGCAGCCGCTTGCCGGCCTCCTTGTTCCCGTAGATGGAGCACTGGTGCAGCGGGCCCTTGAAGCCTGCCGCCTCGCACAGCGCCTTGTGGAACTGGAACTGGAGGATGCGCGCGAGGAAGTAGCGCGTGTAGGGGACGTTCGCCGGCACGTGGTACTTCGCGCCCGGATCGAAGTCCTGCTCGGAGCGCGCGACCGGCGCGGCCACGCCCTGGTACTTCGTGCGCAGCGCCCACCAGGCCTTGTTGTAGTCCGCGGGCGGCGTCTTGCCGGAGAACACGTCCCAGCGCCACTGGTCGATGAGCAGGCCGAAGGGCAGGAACGCGACCTTCTCCAGCGCGGACTTCATCTGCAGGTTGATGAGGCCCTTGTCGTTGGCGGGCACGGTCTTCAGCAGCCCGACCTTCTTCAGGTACTCCGGGGTGATGGAGAGCGTGAGCGCATCGCCGATGGCCTCGTGGAAGCCGTCGTTCGCGCCCTGCTGATAGAGCACGGGGAGCTTGTAGTAGTACGTGTAGTAGTAGTCATGGCCGAGCTCGTGGTGGATGGTGACGAGGTCCTCCTCGGTCGGCTTGATGCACATCTTGATGCGCAGGTCGTTCTCGTAGGTCACGTCCCAGGCGCTCGCGTGGCACACCACCTCGCGGTCGCGGGGCTTGGTGAGCATGCTGTGCTCCCAGAAGGTGGCCGGCAGCGGCTTGAGGCCCAGCGAGGTGAAGAAGCTCTCGCCGAGCTTCACCATCTTCACCGCGTCATACTTCTGGCGCTTGAGCTCCGCGTCCACGTCCAGGCTGCCCTGGCCCTTGTACGGCTCCACGAGCGGGTAGATGTTGTTCCACTCCTGCGCCCACATGTTGCCGAGCAGGTGCGCGGGGATGGGCCCGCCGGCGGGCACCTTGTCCGCGCCGTAGGTCTTGGCAAGCTGTGAGCGCACGTAGCAGTGCAGGTCGTCATAGAGCGGCTTCACCTGGGCCCACAGCCGCTGGCTCTCCTGCTCGAAGGCCTCGGGCGGCATGTCGTAGGCGCTCTTCCAGAGCGCGCCGGTGTCCTTGAAGCCGATCTCGCGCGCGCCCTCGTTGGAGAGCGAGACGAGGCGCTCGTAGAGCGGGCGCATCGGCGGCGCGATGGCGTGCCAGCCGGTCCACGCGTCCAGCAGCTCGTTGTAGTTGCGGCTCTTGGCGAGCACGTCCTCGAGCTCGCCCAGCTCGCGGCACTTCCCCTTGCCGTCCTTGCCGCAGTACTTGCCCTTGCCGTACATGCCGTCGAGCTTCGCGGCCACGGCGGCGAGCTCCGCGCGCTTCTTCGCGTCGTTGGGCGCGGGCATCGGCGAGGAGACGCGCAGCAGCAGGAGCATGCGCGCGGTGTCCGGGTCCAGCTGCAGGCCCTGGAAGCGCGTGGAGTCCTTGATCGCGCGCGCCACGTACTCGAGCACCTCCTCGTTGATGGTGGCCGAGTTCCGCTCGGTGTCGTCCGTGATGTACGTCTGGCGGATCCAGTCGGCCGTGGCCTGCTTCGTCCACAGCCGCTTGAGATCCTCGTTCACGCGCTGCACGAAGGCCTTCGCCTCGGCGGGCGTGCCCTTCGTCTGCACGGGGGGCTGCTCCTGGGCCAGCACGGGCCCGGAGAGCAGGAGACACGCCGCGAGCGCGGCGCGCAGGACCTGGGAGACAGGGGGGAATGGGGTCATGGCGGGAGACCCTAGAAGAAGGTCCCCGCAGCGCCCAAGCCCGAAAAATCGCGCCGCGCTGCGCCGTCGCTACGCGGACACGCCCTGCTCGGCCGCGGCTTCCGTGCCGGCCGCGGCGCGCGGGGGCGCCTCGCCGCGCAGGGCAAAGAGCGCGAGATCCTTCTCCTTCGCCTCGAGCATGAGGTCCGCGGGGCCCGGGAGCGCCGCGAGCACGGCCCGGAAGTCCTCCTCCGAGACCTGGTCCGCGTGGTGGCCCGGGCGCCCACCGGGACGCTGGCTCGCGAGGTGGAACTTGGGGCGCAGGCCGAGGCGGGTCCAGGTCTCCGCCGAGGCGCGCAGCAGCTCGCGCAGGGGCAGCTCGGGCTCGGAGGGCAGGATGTCGTTGTGCAGGTTGTCCGCGAGGAAGGGCACGCCGTGCTCGCGCGCGAGCGGCAGCACCTCGCGCGCGCTCCACACCTTGTCGTCGTGCTCCACCACGAGCCGGTCGCGCAGCTCCGCGGGCATGGTGTCCAGCATCCGGTGCGCGTTCTCGAGCGCCACGGGGCGCTCGGGCGCGGCGCCGCCCACGTGCAGCACGACACGGGCCTCGGGCCCCTGGTCCAGCAGATCCAGCACGCGCGCGCCGTAGCCCAGCTCCACCAGCGCCGCCTTGCGCACCCGCTCGTGCTGCGAGGAGAGCGAGGCGCCCGCGGGGGACGGGTGCAGCGAGAGCCGCTGCGAGGAGCGGCGCGCGATGCGGCCGATCCGCTCGAAGGTGGAGCGGAAGGTGCGCCACCACGGCAGCGTGTTCACCGGGTGGGAGGCGAAGGGCACGAGCGAGGAGCCGATGCGGTAGACGTGGATGCCGTGCGCCTCGTTGAAGAGGAGGATCTGCTCGAGCTCCTCCAGGTTCTGCGCGATGAGCGAGCTCAGGCGCTCGGGGGTGGCGCCGGCGAGGCGGCAGGTGTGACTCGCGCCGATGCCAAGGCTGAGGCAGTTGGCGACGTAGCCGAGGCGGTAGGTGTCGAGGCTCTCCATGTCCCTCTCAGATTCGCCACGGCGCAAAGGTCGCGCACCCTGCCCCGCACCCGCACGGCGGGCGGCCGGGCGTACGGGCTTTGCTGCCGGGGCTCCCGTCGCGCGCCCATGTTGAGCCCCATGACCCTGGCGGATGCAGAGACGCCGAGCTGGCCGGCAAGCGCCGAAGCGCTGGGCGCGGCCCGCGCCTTCCTCGAGCGGCAGGCGGGATGCCGCGTGGTGCTCGTTCCCGACAAGGACGTGGACGGCCTGAGCGCCGGCGTGCAAGTGGAGCGGGCGCTGACGGCGCTCGGCGCGCGGGTGCAGTGGTGCGTCCCGGCCAAGGGCGAGCACGCGCACCACCCGGCGCTGCTCGCCCGCGCGGAGGCGCTCGCGCCCGAGGCGCTGGTGGTGCTGGACATGGGCAGCCGGGCCGAGCCCCTGCTCCCTGGCGTGGCCACGCTGGTGGTGGACCATCACGCGCCCGAGGGGTTTCCGCCGGGCGCCGGGGTGCTCAGCGCGCACGGCCACGAGCCGGTGGCGCCCACGTCCCTGCTCGCGCACGTGCTGGTGCGGCCCTTCGTCGAGCCGGAGGCGCTCGAGTGGCTCGCGGTGCTGGGCACGCTGGCGGACCACGGCGCCACCGCGCCCTTCCCCGGCTTCAAGGAGGCGCTGCGGCGCGCCGGGCGCAAGGCGGCGACCGAGAGCGTGGCGCTGCTCAATGCGGCGCGGCGCTCGGCCCGCTTCTCCGCAGAGACGGCGCTGCAGGTGCTGCGGGAGGCCCCGGGCGCGCGCGACATCGCCGAGGGACGGGTGGCGGGCGTGGAGCAGCTGCGCGACTTCCGCCTCGAGGTGCAGCACGAGGTGGCGCGCTGCGCCCGCACGCCGCCGCGCTTTGCCGGCGACGTGGCGCTGCTGCTCTTCAGCTCCGCGGCCCAGGTGCACCCGCTGGTAGCGGTGCGCTGGGCGCAGCGGCTGCCGCGCAGCATCGTCCTGGCCGCCAACACGGGCTACCTGCCGGGGCGCGTGAACTTCGTGCTGCGCAGCCGCCAGGACCTGGACCTCATCGCGCTGCTCAAGGGACTGGAGCTGCCGGACATGGGAGGCGACTTCGCGCGCGGCCACGCCCGGGCGACCGGCGGGAGCCTGCCACCGGAGGCCTTCGCGCGGCTCCTGGAGGCGCTGGGATTCCGGGGATTGGGCGCCGGGGCGCTCGAGCCAAGGGGGCTCGCACCGGGCTGAGCGGCGGTGTAGACACCGCTCCCCATGTCGCTGCGACTCCTCCCGCTGCTCCTCCTCGCCGCTGCCGCGTGCGGCACCGACTCGAACGACCCCTGCGACGTCTACGACTTCGCGCTGGATCCCGCGCCCTCCTCCGCGGCGCACACCGCTACGTGTGACGACCCCTGCGGCAACGGGCTCAACCCGCCCACCGCGGGCCCTCACTGCGCGTACCCGCTCGCCTGCGGCAGCTACGACGCGCCCACCCAGGTGTGCCGGTACGTGCACAACCTGGAGCACGGCCACCTCGTGCTGCTCTACAGCTGCCCGGACGGCTGCCCGGACGTGGTGAGCACCCTCACGCAGATTGCCTCCGAGGCCGCGCGCGACTCGAAGGGCCGGCCGCGCGCGGTGGTGGCGCCCGCCGCGGGGCTGCCCACCCGCACCGCCGCACTGCTGTGGCGCCGCTCGCTGCAGGCGGACGTGCCGGATCCGGCCGCCCTGCGCTGCTTCCTCAAGCTGCAGGACGAGGGCGGCGTGACGCCCGAGGCCGGCCTGGGCTGCCCGTAGCGCAGGGCCCGCGCGCGTGCCGGGGTGCATCCGGCGCGCAGGTGCCCTAGGGTTCGCGCCCGTGTCCCCTCCCTCCGTGACCGAGCGCATCCGCGCCATCGACTGGCTGCGCGGCGTGGCCGTGCTCTTCATGATCCAGTGCCACGCGCTGGTGCTGCTGCAGCCCGAGCTGCGCCAGAGCGACGCGGCGAAGGCGCTGCTGCGCATCGACGGGCTGGTGGCGCCGGCCTTCCTCTTCGCCGCGGGCTTCGCGCTGGCGCTCCTGCAGGTGCGCAGCGCCGCCCAGGGACTGCGCCAGCAGCGGCTCGGCCGCAACCTCAAGCGCATCGCCGAGGTGCTGGCCGTGGCGACGCTGGTCAACTGGATGTGGTTCCCGCTGCTGCGCGAGCCGCGCTGGCTCGCGCGCATGGACATCCTGCACTGCGTGGGGCTGTGCCTGCTGCTCGTGCTGCCTGCCACGGCGGGGCTCGCGCGCAGGCCGCGGGTACTGCGCGGCGTGGCCCTCGTGCTGGGGCTCGCGGTCTTCGCGGTGTCCCCGCTGGGCGAGGACGTGACGGGGGCCTGGGCCTACCTCCTGAACAAGAGCACCGGCGCGGTGTTCCCCCTGCTCCCGTGGCTCGGGTACACGTGGCTGGGCGCCTACGCGGGCGCCGTGGCGGGCGAGGCCGGGCGGCGCGGGCTGGTGCGCGCGCTGCTCGCGCTCGTGGCGCTGGGCGCCGTGGGCTGGGCGTGCTCCGAGCCGCTGCGCGCGCTCTACCCGCCCCACCGCTTCAGCGTGACCAACCCGGCCGAGGCGGCGCTGCGCTGGACCTGGGTGTGCCTCGTGCTGCTGGCGCTGCTGGCACTCGAGGCGCAGCTCGGCGCCCAGCGCGCGCGCAGCCCCGTCCGGCGCTTCGTCGAGGTGTTCGGCACCTCGTCCCTCTCCGCGTACTTCCTGCACGAGGCGCTGCTCTACTACCGGACCTTCGGCCTGAGCTTCGAGCGCTTCTGGCGGGACCGGAGCGGCTGGGCGCAGTACGCCGCGCTGACGCTCGCGCTCATCCTGCTCACCTTCGCCCTGTGCACCGTGCTGGACCGCGTGCAGGAGGGCTGGCGCAGCGTGCGCACGCGGCTCGCGCAGCGCGGGGTGCCTGCGCTGCGGCCCGGGCAGCCCTGAGCGCGATCGCCCGGCTGCCCGCCTGCCTCCGGAGAGACCCGGGCCGTTGCGGTCCCCCACTGGACTGCACAGCTATGAGGCAAGCATGACGCACCTCGAGCGACTGCAGAAGAGTGGAATCCGGCGCGTGGGCAGCCCCCAGCGGGGCTTTCGCTACGCCTCTCCGGACGGCCGCCGGCTGCGCGCCACCGACCTCTCCCGCATCGAGGCCCTCAAGCTGCCGCCCGCGTGGACCGAGGTGGCCATCTCGCCCAACCCGCGCTCGCACCTGCAGGCGGTGGGCAAGGACGCGGCCGGGCGCTGGCAGTACCGCTACCACGAGCGCCAGGTGCAGAAGCGCGAGGCGGAGAAGTACGAGCGGCTGCTCAACTTCGCCCGGGCGCTGCCGCGGCTGCGCAAGCGCGTGAACGCGGACCTCGGGCGCAAGGGGCTGGGGCGCGACAAGGTGATGGCGTGCATCCTGCGCATCCTGGGCACCTGCTACATCCGCCCCGGCAGCGAGGTGTACGCGGCGGAGAACGGCAGCTACGGGCTCGCGACGCTGCGGCCCAAGCACGTGAAGGTGAAGGGCGAGACGATCACCTTCGACTTCCCCGGCAAATCCGGCAAGCACCAGCACCGCGAGCTGCGCGACCGGCGCGTGGCGCGCATCATCCGCGAGCTGCTGAAGGTGCCGGGCCGCGACGTCTTCAAGTTCGTGCTCGACGACGGCGCGGTGGTGGACGTGCGCCGCCGCCACATCAACGAGTACATCCAGGAGATCATGGGCGCGGACTACAGCGCCAAGGACTTCCGCACCTGGGCGGGCACGCTCATCTGCGCCTGCGCGCTGGCGCGGGCGCGCGAGCAGGTGGAGAAGCCCGACCAGAAGGTGCTCAAGAAGACGCTGGTGGCGGCGGTGAAGGAGGCCTCCGAGCACCTGGGCAACACGCCCGCCGTGGCGCGCGCCTCGTACATCTCGCCCCCCGTGCTCACCCACTTCGAGCGCGGCCGCGTCGTGGACCGCTACTTCCAGAGCGTGGAGGAGGTGCACCAGACGAACGGCGGCCTGCACTGCTCCGAGAAGGCGCTGCTGGAGCTGCTGCACGACGCGACGGCGCGTCACTGAGCGGGGCTGCGGCCGGGTGCGCAGCCTTGCGCGCCTGGTAGAGGGGGTCCTCCCGGACGCGATCCCAGGCCTCCTTGAAGATCGCGGCAGAGGCGGCCTTCTCCGGGTCGAGCGTGGGCGGCAGCGCCTCGCCACTGCCGCGCGCGTACTTGCGGCCCCCGGCGTGGTGCGCGTAGCGCGAGGCGCGGGTGAAGCCCATCTGGAGGAACTTGCGCGCCATGTCCATGCCCACGAAGTCCCCGGCGCGCCGGTAGCGCAGGTAGGCGCGGAAGAGCTGCGCCGCGGAGCGCTCCGCCTCGGCGGGAGTGCGAAAGCGCCAGAGCGGCAGCAGCTCGGCCTTGTAGGGCTGTACCGTGAGCACTCCCTGCTCGCCGCGGCCCACGCGGTACAGCTCGGGGTGGGCGCGGTAGTCCACCTCGGGCGAGTGCAGCTTGGCGCGGGGCTCGGAGGGCATGCCGCAGAAGCTAGGGCGTGCGTTCCCGGGCGGCAGCTGACGTTTCCGGGACGCCTGCGGCGCTGCCGGGCATGACTCGCCGCGCCGGCCTGGGCTATCCACGGGGCGATGGCCCCCTTCCGCCCCCTGCTCCCCGCGCGCCTGCTCGGCCTCGCGCTCGCCCTGCTCCCTCCCGCGCTCGCCCTCGCGGAGGACGAGGGCGCGCCGCGCATCGCGGAGATCCGCGCCCACACCGACGGGCGCACCCACGAGGACACCATCGTGGGCTACTCGCGCCTGGACGTGGGTGACGCCTTCGGCCCGAAGGACGCGGCGCGCGCCGAGCGCTACCTGGTGGCCACCGGCCTCTTCAAGGAGGTGCAGCTCACCACCGAGCCCGCGGACGAGGGGCGCGTGCGGGTGCTCATCGAGGTGACGGAGAAGATCTCCTGGGTCATCGCGCCCACCTTCGCGGCCTCGTCCTCCAATGTGGGCGGCGGGCTCATCTACGCGGAGAACAACCTGTGGGGGCGCAGCAAGAAGTTCATCGTGGGCGCCCAGGTCACCTCCAACGAGTCCGGCATCTTCGTGGGCTACCTGGACCCGAACCTCTTCGACTGGCCGGCCCTGCGCCTCTCGGTGGAGGGGCAGCTCAAGAGCGACCGGGTGCAGGAGTACGAAGGCGGCGCCGAGGTGAAGGAGCCCGCGGTGCTGCGCACCACCCGGGTGAACCTGGGCGGCGTGGCGAGCGAGTTCACCATCAACTGGTTCGAGACCTTCCGCACCGCGGTGAAGTACCGCTACTCGCTCGTGCACCCGCTCTCGCCGAGCCCGGACAGCCCCGTCACCTCGCCCGCGCAGCTCCCGCACGAGACGCAGACGGACGCGACGCTGCGCCTGGTCGCCGGCATCGACACGCGCCAGACGCTGGGGCCGATCATGGAGGGCCTGAACCTCGAGGGCTCGTACGAGATCTCGCGCGAGGGGCTGGGCTCGGACTTCGACTACGAGAAGGTGGGCGCGCTGTACCGGCAGGGCATCCGGCTCTTCACCGAGCAGAACCTGGTGCTGCGCGCCGAGGCGCAGCTGGGCCAGGACCTGCCCTTCTACAACGAGCTCACCACCGGCGGCCTCAACCTGCGCGGCTTCCTGCACCGGCAGTTTCGCGGCGATACGAAGGCGTCCTTCACGGCCGAGTACCACTTCCCCCTCTTCCGGGTGAGCGCGCTCTCGGTGCGCGGCGTGGCCTTCTCGGACACCGCCCTCACCTACTTCCGCCACCTGCCGGACGACCTCGCCCTGCTCGGCAGCGAGGAGCAGCTCACGCGCGGCTACCTCCCGAACCAGCGCGAGGGGGTGAACGGCGGGCAGCTGACCCAGGGCGTGGGCGCGGGCCTGCGCCTGTACCTGAGCAACATCGTGCTGCCCCTGCTCGGCGTGGACGTGGCCTACGGCGTGAACCCGGGCGAGGTGCGCATCTACGTGGTGGCGGGCGTGGCGCCCTGAGCCGCCGGGGACTTCAACTCGCCGCGAGCCCCTTCTGCAGGAGCGACATCTTGTTGCGCGCGGACAGCAGCTGCTGGCGCAGCGAGTCCGCCTGGCGGGCGATGTCGCCGAAGTCCTGCTCGGTCGCGCTCGTGGCCAGGCCCTGCGCCTCCTCGGCCACCTGTCCCATGCGCTCGAGCAGCTGCTCGAGGCTCGCGGCGAGCGCGCGGTTGTCCTCGGAGCTCGTGGCCTTCTGCTTGCGCGCGGCGATGTCCTGCACCACGGCGTTGAGCTCGCTCGCGCTCTTGCCCAGCCCGGCGTAGCGCTGCAGCAGGCCCTGGAAGGCCTGGGTGCGCGCCTGCAGTTCCTCGGCGCGGGCGTTCACCCCGCGCGCGTGCTCCTGCTGCCGGTCCCGGATGCCGCCCACCGCGGCCACCAGCTTCTGCAGCTGCGCGACGAGGCGCTCGTCGCTCTCGGCCACCTCGCGCAGCGCCTTGGAGGCGCGCTCCAGGTTCTTCTCCGAGTCCAGCGGCGTGCGCAGCACCGTGTCCGCCAGCGCCTCGAAGCGCCGCAGCTCCTCCTCCACGCCCTCGGCGGCCATGCCCAGCTGCGTCGGCTCCTGCTTCTCGCGCTTGCTCATGCGTGCCCGTCTACTACGGAATGGGGGGCCTGTCCGGCGCGGCGCAGCGCATTGACGAAGAGGTGCGCGCGGCGCGTGGGCTCGGGCACCCGGTAGCCACCGCCGCAGGCGAGCGTGAGCGCGAGCGCACCCGGCAGATCCAGCAGGTGCCCGGGCGAGATGAACAGCGGCTGGGTGCGCCGCTTGCTGCGCAGCGCCGCCCCCACGCACTCGCCCTTGTCCACGAGCGGCGACCAGTCCCCGCGCTCCGAGCCCGGCTCCGCGAAGCGTCCCACGAGCCGGCTCTTCCCGCAGCCCACCGTGGGCCGCTGCAGGAACAGCCCCAGGTGCGAGGCGATGCCGATGCGCCGCGGGTGCGCCACCCCCTGCCCGTCCAGCATCACCGCGTCCGGCTCGCAGCGCAGCTGCGCCCAGGCCTCGAGCAGCGCGGGCGCCTCGCGGAAGGTGAGCAGCCCGGGGACATAGGGAAAGGGCGCCCGGGTGGTGACGCCCACCTCCTCGATCGTCTCCAGCTCCGGGAGCGAGAGCACCACGATGCCCGCGTAGACCGTCTCCGAGCCGAGGTCGAAGGAGATGTCCGCGCCGGCCACCGTGCGAAAGGGCCCGGGCGCGGGCTGCAGCCGCACCTGCGAGCGCAGCTGCTGCTGCAGCGCCACGGCCTGCGTGGGCGAGACGTCCCAGCCGTGGATGCGCTCGAAGCGGGCCATCGCAAAGTGAACGGTGCCCCATCGGCCCCGCAGACGGCATGCGTGTGCACGCGCCGACGCTGGGGGAAGGCCCCTTCTCCATGCACGCGGCGGACCACGCCTGCACGCATGCCTCCCGGCGGCACGGGCGAAGTGACATTTGCCCCTGCTGTTCGTCGGCCGGAGGCGTCCTCATTGTCTCTTCGTCGGAGGCGGGAGCTGGAGGGTGCCCGCTTCCCGACAGGGCGAGCGTCAGTGAGTCGCAGGCGCCCAGTCGTGCACCGAGGGGGGACAGACCAGATGCCGGAGCCGCTGACACCACTGCCGCACCCGACCGGGGAGCTGGCCGCGCAGGAGCCCTCCCGCGCGCCCAACACGCCCGGCCGCGCGTCCCTGCGGCCCACCGACGTGCCGCTCTTCTCCGAGCTCGAGGAGGTCGCCCCCTGGCAGCCCCCCCGCACCGCCCACGCGCCCAGCGCCGGGCCGCTGCAGGTGTACGAGGCGCGCGGCCGCGCCGCCTTCGATGCGCTCGCGCTCGAGTGGGACGCGCTCGCCGCGCGCACCGATGACCAGGTCTTCCACCGCCACGGCTACCTGCGCTGCTGGCTCGACCACTTCGCGCCGCGCGCGCGCCTGCGGGTGCTCACCGCGCGCAGCGCCGAGGGGCGGCTCGCGGGCGCGCTGGTGCTGCTCGAGCAGCGCCGCCGCCAGTACGGGGTGCGCGTGCGCCAGCTGGCCTCCGCCTCCAACGAGCACTCGGGCCGCTTCGACATGCTCGCCGAGGATCCCGAGGCCGTGGGCCGCGCCTTCCTCGCGCACCTCGCACAGGACGAGTCGTGGGACGTGCTGCGCGTGACCCACGTGT
Source organism: Aggregicoccus sp. 17bor-14 (assembly GCF_009659535.1). Lineage (NCBI taxonomy): Bacteria > Pseudomonadati > Myxococcota > Myxococcia > Myxococcales > Myxococcaceae > Aggregicoccus > Aggregicoccus sp. 17bor-14. The sequence goes on along the minus strand of NZ_VJZZ01000001.1, from coordinate 25,859 downwards.
ACGAGGGCGGCGCCGCGTGGGCGCTGCTCCCCGCCTCCGAGGCGGCCGGCATGCCCGCGGGCGTGTGGCACAGCGGCCAGTCGCCCTACGTGCAGCTTCCCGCCACGCTCGAGGCGCTCGCGCAGGAGAAGCGCAAGAACCGCAAGACGCTGCGGCGCAAGCGGCGCCGGCTCGAGGAGCGCGGCAAGGTGACGGTGGACCGCGTGGACGGCGGCGAGGCGCTGGACCTGTGGCTCGAGGAGGGCTTCCGCATCGAGCGCAGCGGCTGGAAGGCGAAGAACGGCACCGCCATCAGCCAGGACGCGCGCACGCTGGGCTTCTACACGGCGCTCGCGCACCGGGCGGCCGCCGAGGGGCAGCTCGCGCTCTACTTCCTCAAGCTCGACGGCCAGCCCATCGCGTTCCAGTTCGGGCTCGCATACGGCGAGCGCTACCTGGCGATGAAGCCCGGCTACGACGAGGCCTACGCGGACGTGAGCCCGGGGCAGCTGCTCACCGAGAGCCTCATCGAGGACTGCGTGCGCCGCGGCATCCGCGAGCTGGATCTGCTGGGCGACGACAGCCCGAGCAAGCGCGAGTGGACCGAGCGCGCCCGCCGCCACGGCTGGCTCTTCGTGTTCCGCGATTCCCTGGTCGGCCGCACGCTGCACTCGGCCAAGTTCCGCTGGGCCCCGATGGCCCGGCGCATGGTGAGACGATGGGCCCGAACGCACTGAGCTTCTACCGCACCGCGCGCCGCCTGAGGGCGGCCGGCGTCCCCCTGCTCCCGCAGGTGCTCTCCACGCTGGGCGAGCGCCTGCACCAGACGCGGCTGGACCTGCGCGCGCAGCTGGGCGAGGGCGTGGAGCTGGGCTACGGCGGCATCGGCGTGGTGGTGGCGCCGGGGGTGCACGTGGGCCCGCGCACCTTCCTCTGCCAGAACGTGACGCTGGGCGAGCGCCCCGACGCGCCCGGGGTGCCGCGGCTCGGGGCCGACGTGATGGTGGGCGCGGGCGCGATGGTGCTCGGGCCCGTCACGGTGGGCGACCACGCGGAGATCGGCGCGAATGCGGTGGTGACCGAGGACGTGCCGCCGGGCGCCGTGGTGGCGGGTGTGCCCGCGCGCATCCTTCGCCGCAAGCCGCTGCCTCCCGCGCCAGCCACGGTGTAGCGCCATGCGGTGATCCCGCGAGCGCGGCGCGCCCGCCGACCAGGCGAGCATTGCGGCTCACGGGAGTGGACAGTTGTCGGACCTGGAGTGCGATCGCATCGTCCTCCACAGGGTCGCGCGCTGCGCGACGGGATGGGGGACAGCATGAGGGCATGGCGAGGGGCGTGGGTCCTGGGAACGTGGGCACTGCTGGGCACCAGCGCGTGTCACGACTCGGATCGGGCGCTCTTCCTCAGCCCGCCCCCGCCCGCCCCGGTGCAGCCGGCACCCGCGCCCACGCCCACGCCCATCCCCGAGCAGACGCCGCCTCCGCCCCCGGTGGATCCGCCGCACGATCCCACGCCCACCCCCGCGCCGGACGGCGTGCCCGCGGACCTCCCGGGCGTGTACGACGACAAGGGCGCGGCCAAGCCGAAGGATCCCATCCGCGGGCTCATCTCCTTCCCCATCCGCAACCGCGACGAGCTCAAGGCGACGATCGACGACCTGTACGATCCGCAGAGCCCGAACTTCCGCCACTACCTCACGCCGCAGCAGTGGGTGGAGCGCCACGCGCCCACCGAGAAGGACGTGGGCGTGGTGGTGGACTGGCTCAAGAGCAAGGGCTTCAAGGTGCCGCGCATCGCGAGCAACCGGCTGCTCCTGCAGTTCACCGGCACCGTGGGGGACTTCAACGAGGCCTTCGGCGCCGAGGTGCGCGTGCTCGAGCGCAAGAGCCCCCAGGTGGGCAACGAGCCGCACGACGTCTACGGCTTCAACGGCAGCATCACCGCGCCCAAGTTCATCGCGGACCGCATCGACAGCGTCGTCGCATTGGACCTGCCCGCGGATCCCCACGCCATCGACGACCGCGAGAACACCCCCTCCACGAAGCCGCCCGAGAACCCCGAGCTGGGGCTCTCGCCGCAGCAGGTGGCGGCCGCGTACAACTTCACCTCGCTGTACGCGAAGGGCTTTCGCGGCAAGGGCGTGAAGCTGGGCGTGAACGTGGGCGCGGCCTTCCACATGAAGGACGCGCGCGGCTTCTGGAAGGTGTTCGGCATCCAGCGCGAGGACCCCAAGCGGGTGCTCACCATGGAGCCGCCGGCCACGCGCTACCGCGAGACGCAGCTGGACGTGGAGTGGGCAGGCGCGATGGCGCCGGAGGCGGAGCTGATCGTCTACATGGGGCCGGACGCCCGCAATACGTCCATGCTCTACACCTTCAACGAGGCGATCGGCCGCGGCGAGGTGAACGTGCTCACCAACTCCTTTGCCCACCGCGAGGACGCGGAGCCGCGCGGCGTGCGCGTCGCCTACGGCAACTCGGCGATGATGGCGGCGGCGATCGGCATGACGGTCGTCTCGGCGAGCGGCGACTCGGCCGGCGTGGACATCCCCTCCTCGAGCCCCTACGTGACCTGCGTGGGCGGCACGGTGCTCAAGCTGGAGGGGACGAAGGTGGTCTCGGAGGTGGCCTGGGAGTACTCGGGCTCGGGCACCAGCAACACCTTCGCCATCCCGGAGTGGCAGGTGGGGCTGCCCGGCCTGAGCGACATGCGCGGCGTGTCCGACGTCGCGCTCAACGCCGAGACCGACTACTGGTACATGTGGCTGGGGAAGCTGCGGCCGAACACCGGCACCTCGTTCGCCGCACCCATCTTCGCGGGCATGGTGGCGAGCATCGACAGCGGGCGGCTCGCCTCGGGCCGCCCGGTGCTCGGCTTCATCAACCGCCACCTCTACGAGCGGCGCGAGGTGCAGCGCACCTTCCGCGACATCACCGAGCACTACTCGCTCTCGTACCCGGCGCACGCGGGGTGGGACTTCCCCACGGGCTGGGGCGCGCCGGATGCGCAGGGCCTGCTCGACACCCTCCCCTGATCCCCCCGAGCCTCTAGCATCGAGCGGCAGGCCCTGCGGGGCCTCTGCTGCTCGCCCGCTCTCCGAGCGGGCCCGAAGAGTCCGAATGGGCGCCCCTTGTCAGGCGTTCGTGTCGGACCGTGACGAACTACGCCTACCGAGCATCCGTCCTCGCGCTGTTCCTCGCCCTCCCCCTTGCCGCCTGCGGTCCGGGTGCAGGGTCCTCGGACCCCACCGCCCAGGGCTCCTCCGCGCCCGTGTCGCAGCCCCAGCTCGCCCCCGCCGCCTGTCAGGCGCTCAGCGGCCTGTCCAGCGAGCAGGGAGACCTCTCGCAGCGGCTGGACAAGGCGGTGATCCTCTCCGCCAACACCTCCCAGTTCCGCGAGCCCAGCAGCAGCGACCTGCAGGCCTTCCAGCGCGCGTTCGGCCGCCTGCTCGGTCCGGTGGACCCCTCCGCCGTGGCGGACCTGGAGAAGCTGGGCTTCGAGGTCTCGCGCTTCCGCGAGGCGAGCAGCGGCGCCTCCTGGCTGATCGTGGAGGAGAAGGCGCCGCGCACCGGCGCCGGCACCTTCGCCATCAACCTCTCGCCCGCGCGCGACCTGTGGCTGGAGACCCCGCACGCGGACTCCGACCAGGGCACGCTCGAGCAGGGGGCGAAGCAGGTGGTGGCGCTGGGAGCGCGCGCGCTCATCATCACCGGCGTGAACCGCTGCGCCTCCGCGGCGAAGACCGCGTGCGACACGGGCGCGACGGCGGTGTGCGGCGGGAAGCTGCGCACCTCGGACGCCGCGCACTTCGCGGACAACTACTTCACCGCCGCGCACAAGGCGCTGCGCGCCGCCTACCCCAGCGCGGTGGCGGTGAGCCTCCACGGCATGGAGACCGCCGGCAAGGAGGCCGCCGTGGTGAGCGACGGCACCCGCACGGCGCGGCCGACTTCGCTCTCGCTGCGGCTGCGCGACTCGGTGAACAGCTACCTCAAGACGACGGACGGCCTCGCCTACTCCTGCAACGACGTGAACGACAACGGCCAGTTCCGCCCGCTGTGCGGCTCCACCAACGTGCAGGGGCGCCTGGACAACGGCGCGAGTGACGGCTGCTACACCGAGGGCGGCGCCGCGAGCGACCGCTTCCTGCACGTGGAGCAGGGTCCCATCCTGCGCGGCGGCGCGAAGGAGGACCCGGTGGGCGAGGGGCTCGCGGACACCATCCCCTGCACCATGCCCGGCGCCGGCGCGAAGTGTCCGGCAGCCGCCACCCCGGCCTGCAGCTGAGGCCCGCGCCCCTTCCTGCAGGAAGGAGGCCGGACGCAGCTTGAAAGCCGCTCCCGGGCCGCGAGCCGATCCCGGGGTCCAGTTGCAGCGCACTTCCCGACACTCGCGAGCCTACGGGAGGTCACCTAGCGCACGGTGAGGGCGCACCCGCGAACGCTGGGTGCTGGCAGAGTGGGTCGGGCGTCACCATCTCGTAGAGCCAATCCATGGCTCTCTTGTCGACGCTGACACTCTTCCCGCCGTACAGCCTCGATACCTCGATCCTCGTCGCGGTGCTCGTGGGCGTGCTGATCCTGGCGCTGCTCACGGAGACGCTGGGGTGGGTATTCGTGGGCCTCGTCGTCCCCGGCTACCTGGCCTCGATCTTCGTCATCAACCCGGAGGCGGGCGCCACGGTCGCCGTGGAGGCGCTGCTCACCTACGGGCTCGCGGTGCTGCTGTCCGCAGGCGTGAGCCGCACGGGTGCGTGGAGCGCCTTCTTCGGCCGCGACCGCTTCTTCCTCGTGGTGCTCGCCAGCGTGCTCGTGCGCGCGGTGAGCGAGGCGTGGCTGCTGCCCTACGTGGGCCACTGGCTGGACGCCCGCTTCGACACCACCTTCGTGCTCGACCGCAGCCTGCACAGCATCGGCCTCGTGCTGGTGCCGCTCACGGCGAATGCCTTCTGGAAGCTGAAGCTGCGCCGCGGCCTGCTGCAGGTGGGCGTGCCCGTGTTCCTCACCTACGCGGTGCTGCGCTGGGTGCTGCTGCCGGGCACCAACCTGTCCTTCGGCAGCCTGGAGCTGGTGTACGAGGACATCGCGCGCAGCTTCCTCGCGAGCCCCAAGGCCTACATCATCCTGCTGGTGACGGCGCTGCTCGCGGCGCGCTTCAACCTGCTCTACGGCTGGGACTTCAACGGCATCCTCGTGCCGGCGCTGCTCGCCCTCACCTGGCTGTCTCCGGGCAAGCTGCTGGCCACCGTGGCCGAGGTCCTGCTGCTGGTGCTGGGCACCCGCGCGGTGCTCACCCTGCCCGGCCTGCGCACCGCGAACCTGGAGGGCCCGCGCAAGACGGTGCTCGTCTTCACGCTCGGCTTCGTCCTCAAGTTCTGCATCGGCTGGGCGCTGGGCGGGCGCGTGCCCGGGCTGAAGGTGACCGACCTCTTCGGCTTCGGCTACCTGGTGCCCACGCTGCTCGCGGTGAAGATCCTCCAGAAGCAGGTGGTGGCGCGCATCGTGCTGCCCAGCCTGCACACCTCGCTCGCGGGCTTCCTGCTGGGCAGCCTCATCGGCTTCGGCCTCTCGCTCATCGAGCCCCACACCGCCGTCGCGACGCCCGAGGATGCGCGCGCCGAGGCCCCCACCCTGGGGCTCTCGCACACCCCCATGGGCGCCATGGCGCTCGCGCGGGTGACGGCGCGGGAGAACGAGGGCGGCGACGCCCCGCTGCGCCGCCGCCGCAACGAGCTGCGCCGCTACTCGGTGCTCTGGCGCCACGTGGACCGCTGGCTGGAGACCGGGAGCGCCGAGGAGCAGGCCGCGGTGCAGCAGGAGGCCCTGCGCCTGGGCCTGGACCTGCGTCCGCTCGCGGCCGAGGCGCCCGGCGCGCGCCCCCGCTTCGTGCTCGCCGAGCGCGAGCGGCTGGGCGGGCGCCTGGGCTGGGACACCGCGGTGCTGGTGCCCGGCGCCCCGGGGCCGGTGCTCGAGGTGCCGCGCCCCTCGAGCGAGGCCCCCAGCGCCGAGGCGGCCGCCGTGCTCTGCGAGCGCGTCCAGTGCCGCGTGCTCCTGGTGAGCGGGGTGGACACGCGCGCCGCCGGCCTGCGCCAGGGCGATGCGCTGCTCGAGGAGCAGACGCCGCTCTTGCGCGCGCACGGCGCGCTGGACGCCCACCCGCGCATCCTCGTCCGCGCGGACGCCGCGCTCCCCGAGGGGGAGGTGCGCCTGCACCAGGCGCGCGCTGCCCAGCCCGCGCCCGGGGCGCTGTGGCCCGGCGCCCACGTCACCTCCGAGGCGCCGCCCGAGCCGGGCCTCGCCTGGGAGGAGGGGCGCGTGAGCGTGCTGCGCGCCCACCCGCGCACCCTGCGAGCCGCGGTGCTCGCGCGCGCGGGCGGCCTGGGCCCTTCGCTCGCCCCGGACGCCCTGCTCGCCACGCTCTCTGCGCCCGCGCAGCCGCCCGCTGCGCCCGGCGCCGCGCCTGCGCCCGCTCCCTCCGAGGCGGAGCTCGCGGTGCTGGAGCGCCAGGTGGCCGCGCCGCTGCTCGCCGCGGCCACGCCGGGCGCGGGCGCCCCGGCGGAGTCCGCTGCCCGCGAGGACGAGCTGCGCTGGGCCACGCTCATGGCCTCGCTGATGGAGCTCCAGGTGAGGCCCGTGCAGGGCTGCGGCACGCCCGACGGGCGCTGCTGGCTGGTGACGGACGCCGAGGGTGCCCGGGGCCGGCTGGGTGCGGCGCTGCTGGTGCGCGCGGGCGGCGCGCCGCTCGCCGTCGAGGCTCCGACCGTGGGCCGTGACGCCGGCAGCCTGCCGGTGGCGCTCGAGGTGTGGTCGGCGGACCAGGGGCGCGCGCTGCTGCTCGCGGATGCGGCGGATGCGGCGAGCCCGGGCAACTACCGCACGGCCTTCCAGGCCTTCCACCAGGCGCTGCACCGCAGCCTACCGGCGGAGGGCGGCCTGACGCTGCAGGTGCGCGGCTTCTCCTCGCGGCCCGCCGTGGCGGCGGACGTGCTGGTGGAGCTCGACGGCCCGGTGCTCAGCGCCGCGCAGCGGCCCCGCGCGCTCGAGGCGCTGCTCGCGCCCTCCGGGCCCCTGGGCTGGATGAAGCCGCTGGTGCGCTACCACGACGGCTCTCCGGAGCTCGCGGGCCTCAGCGACTCGAGCCCCCAGCAGGCCTTCTCCAGCACCTTCGGCGGTGCGCCCTTCGCCACCCTGTGGCTCTCCGAGCACCTGCGCGGCGCCTACGTGGGCCCGCGCACCACGCCCGAGCAGCTCGCGCTCGCGGGCTTCGGGCCGCTGCCCACCGACTCGCGACCGCCCCTCGAGAGCCTGCTCACCCCGGGCCTGCAGCCGCTGAGCGGCGCGGTGCCCCCGGTGCTGCGCGAGCACTTCGAGCAGCTGGCGGCGGCCGCCGAGCGGCGCCTGCGTCAGCAGAACATCCACGATCTGCGGGCGCTCGCCCACGCGCGCACCCGCGCGGGCGTCGCCGAGCGGGTGGAGGTGGCGTGGAGCCGCGAGCAGGGCCTGCCCTACCTGCTGCTGGAGGCGCGCCAGGGCCGCCGGCTCCTGCGCGGCGTGTACTTCCTGCAGGAGGAGCTGTCGCCCCTGCCACGGGTGGAGCTGACCCCCGGGAGCCCCGAGGTGCGGGAGGCCGGCGAGCGCGCCCTGCGCCAGCGCAGTCCCCTCCTCGTCGCCGCGGAGCTGCCCGCCCCGGCTGCCGGTCGTAGCAAGGAGGTGCGCCCGTGAAGCGGACGACTCGCGTCAGCGCCCTCGTGGGCCTCCTGCTGAGCCTCGGCCTGGTGTGGGCCGCGAGCGCCGGCGTGCTCTGGAACGCCAACTCGCCCACCGTGGCGCGCGACGCGAAGTACGCGGACGCGGAGCGGCTCGTGTTCTACCGCCTCGAGCCGGGCACCTCGCTGCGCATCCCGCTGCCCACGGATGCACAGGCGCTGCGGATCATGACCCACCTCGTCCTGCCGCCCGGGGAGACCTACGCCCCCGAGAACCAGTACGTGTACGGCGTGGACCTGCGGCTGCTCGGCGCCGGCGCGCAGGGCCAGCCGCTGCTCGCGCGCCGGCTCTTCACCCGCACGCGCCAGAGCAAGGCGCAGCCGGTGGACGGGCTGTGGATGCAGGAGAGCGCCTTCACCGCGGACCCCGGCGTGCAGCTCACCGACGGGCGCGAGCTCCCCCTCACCCTCCCTCCGGGCTCCGGCTCCTCCACTCTGGAGCTGCGCTACCCGGGCACCCGCGGCGCGCTGCTGGTGCGCGTGTACGCGCGCGGCCAGGCCGCGATGCCGCTGTCCATCTCGGGCAAGGCGCGCGCCGTCGCCCGCGCCGAGACTCGCGCCGAGCGCGTCACCTTCGAGCCCTGGGCGAAGCTCACGCCCACCACCCAGCGCGCGCTCACCGAGGCGCAGTGGCTGCGCGTGGGCGCGGACGGCGAGGAGGGTCAGGACTACCGCACCGAGCCGGTGTACCGCACCGCGTTCCGCCTCCCGCTGCTGGAGGTGGCCGAGTCCGCGCAGGAGCGGCTCGATGCGCACCGCGCCGTGGCCGTGAACGTGAAGGGCCCCACCCGGCTGCTGGTGCGCCTCTGGAGCGTCTCGCCGCAGGCCACCGCGCCCGTGCCGGACGCGGTGGAGCTGAGCACGCTGGGCGCGGACGGGCATGCCCAGGCGCGCAAGCTCGCGGCCCCTGCCGCGGGGGACCTGAGCACCACCGAGGTGGAGCTGCCCGAGGGCATCCACACCCTCACCCTCGCCAACGGCGCCGCAGGTGACCTGCGCTACGCCATCGAGGGCCCGCGCGAGGCGTGGCTCGCCCCCGAGCCGCTCAAGGGCGCCGTGGGAGCGGCAGCCGCGGGCGCGCGCATCGCGTACCTGCCGGACACGCGCCGGGTCGAGAGCTACGTGGCGGGCCCGGGCTGCCAGGCCTACGAGCTCGCCGTGGAGGCGGACGGCGACGCCGCCGCGCGCCTCCTGCGCCTGGATGCGCGCTCGCTCGGCGCGGGCCCCAGCAGCGTGACCCTGACGATGCTCGATGCGCGGGGCCGCTCGCTGAGCGAGGCCCGGATGGACGTGGGCGCCGAGGGCGCCGAGCTCGAGCAGGTGAACCTGCCGCCGCTCGCGCAGGGGCTGCTGCCCTGCGAGCAGGGCGTGGGCGGCAGCGAGGAGGCGCAGGGCATGCGGGTGGCCGAGCAGGCCGCGCGCGTGTCGCGCCCCGCCAGCGCGCGGCTCGTCCTCCCCACCGGGACCCGCCGCGTGCGCATCCAGGCCTCGCACCCGACCGCGCTCAACCTCTACAGCTTCCTGCAGGCGAAGGAGGGGCCCAGCGCCTCGGCGCCCTACTCCGACGAGACGCTCGTCGACGTGCGCTGGCGCCACGCTCCGCTCGAGGAGCGCAGCTGGTATCCGCTGCGCCCCTTCAACCACCGCGCCCTCGCCGCGCAGGGCGCCGAGGTGCAGCTGGTCAGCCAGGTGGGCCTCGAGCCCATCGTGCCCGAGCCCACGCACGTCACCTCCGGGGTGCCCCTCACGCTCGCGCCCGAGGGCGCGCCGCCCACCCAGGAGCTGCTGGAGCCGGTGGACCCGGATGCGCGCGGGCAGGACGCCGCGAAGGCAGCCTTCACGCTGCTCTCCCCGGAGCGCGGCGCCGTGCGCGCCCACTTCGACTCGCGCGTGCCCACGCGCCCCGAGCTGCAGCTGCGGCTGGAGGACGCGGCCGCGCTGGGCAGCGAGGTGGAGGTGCTGCTGGATGGTGCGCCCCTGCACCGCGCGGTGCTGCACGCCACGCGCTCGCGCGAGCTCCTGCCCCCCATCCCTCCCGGCGTCCACGAGGTGCTCCTGCGCTCGAGCGCCCAGGGCCTGAGCGCGCTGCTCAACCGTCCCCCTGCGGGCGGCGAGGGCGAGGGCGGGCTGCGCACGCGCACCGTGTACCGGCTCGCGGACGGGGGGCTGCGCATCCCCGTGGTGAAGCGCGGGCGGGGCGCCGTCACCCTCAACATGGTGCTCTACACCCAGAGCCGCGCCGCGAGCAGCGCGCCCCGGCTGCGGGTGAGCCTGGACGGGGGCGCGCCGCGCCGGCGCACCGGACAGCTGCTACCGCGCCTCACCCGCGCCCAGCGCGAGCTCGCCCTGCCCGCCTCCGACAAGCCCGCGGCCTTCCCGCGCGGCCAGCCCGAGGTGCACTGGCACGCGCGCACCGTCCCCGTCACCCTGGGGGAGGACCTCGCCCCGGGCGTGCACTGGGTGAGCCTGAAGGCGCAGGGCCTCGGCCCCGCCTGGGCGCGCTTCTTCGTCTACGGCGAGGACGCGCTGGACGAGGTGCCCCAGCAGTGGAACCGCGGCGGCTGGGAGCCGGAGGAGGGGCCGTGAGGCGGCGGCGCTCGCTCGCCGGCCCCATGGCGCCCGCGCTCGCGGCCGGGCTGCTCGCCGCCCCCGCGCTCGCCGGGACGGCGCCTCCGCCGCGCGCCACGAAGATGAACGGAGCCCAGATGCTCGTGCCCTCGAAGCCGCTCGCGCAGTGCCTTCCCGCCGACTGGGCGAAGGCGCTGTGGCCCGAGCCGGACCAGGTGAGCTTTCGCCCCACCACGCTGGAGGAGCGGCTCGCCTTCACCCAGCTCGTCCCTGCGCTCCTGGCGGCCGCGCGCACGAAGCAGCCCGTGCCCGCGCCGCTGGTGAAGCTCGCGCAGTCGGTGGGCTTCGAGCTGCTCACCTGGACGCGCGGGGACGACACCCTGTGGGTGCTGCGCGAGCAGGTGGCCCGCCGCCACGGCGCCGGGGCCTACGTGCTGCGCACCGGGCCCGCCACGGACGACGTGGTGCAGGCGCCGCACGCCTACTTCGACGTGGGCACGGGCCCGCTCGCCCTCACGCTCTTCGCCTGCGCGCCGGAGGGCCACCGGCCGCGCGCCTTCATGACCAACACCGCCCACCGCTACCGCTCGCACCCGGGAGAGAAGCGCACGGACGCGGAGCACCCGGCGGACGTGGCCCACAACCCCGAGCACCTCTTCCAGCACGTGACGGACCTGCTCGCGCGCAACCTCCCGAGGCTGCGCGTGGTGCAGGTGCACGGCTTCGGCAAGGCGGATCTGCCCGAGCGCACCGGCGTGGCGGCCGTGGTGAGCCCCGGCTCGCGCGTGCGCTCGCCCTGGGTGCGCCAGGTGGCGCTGCGCCTGGGGCCGCTGCTGGGCAGCGGGGTGCGCGTGTACCCCGACGAGACGCAGATGCTCGGAGGCACCCAGAACGTCCAGGCGCGGCTGCTGCAGGCCTACCCCGGCGCGCGCTTCATCCACCTCGAGCTGTCGGCGAGCTCTCGCCGCGCGCTCTCCACTCAGGACCAGGCGGCCTTCATGGCCACCGCGCTCCTGGCTCCTTCGGAGGACTGACCCCTCATGTCGTCGCGACGCTTCACATGGCTTGCCCTCGCGGCGAGCGCGCTGCTCTCCCTCGACGCCGCCGCGGCGTCCCCGGCCTCGCCGCCTCGTGAGGCGTGGGCCGAGGGGCTGACCTGGGAGCCGCAGCCGGTTCGCGTGGGCGTGCGGCCCGAGACCGTGCGCAGCGTGGACCCGCGGGTTCCCGCGAGTGCGCGCGAGGTGCGCGGCACCGTCGAGGTCGGCCCCGAGCAGGGCGCCGCTCTGTGGCTCAGCGCGCTCGAGGTGGCGCGGGTGGTGGAGGAGGGTTCCGGGGGCGCGGGACTGCGCTTCGTGCGCGTGCCTGCGGAGGCCGGCGCGGACGCCCCCAGCCTGCAGCTGGAGGAGCGCGCGGTGCCGGCGCGCCCGGGCCTCTGGTACCTCACGGAGCCGGTCGGGGCGGGCAGCGTGTGGGTGGTGACGGCGAGCCGCCCCACCCGCCTGCGCCTCGAGCGCCCCGCGCTGAGCGAGGGCGTGCTGGGCGGAGAGCCCACGCGCGCCGCGCTGCTCGCGTGGCTCGACGGCCGCGCCCCGGCCCCTGCCCTCGCCTTCCGCGCGGGCCTGCGCGCGCAGCTGGAGCGCGATGCCCAGCTCGGCGAGGCGCTGCGCGGGGCGAGCGGCTCCGCGCACGGCCTGGACGCGGCGGTGGCCGCCTGGCGCAAGGCGGCGGCGCTGCGCGCCTGGTCCCTCGAGGAGCCGCTGCAGCCCTCGCCGGCGCTGCGCCTGAGCGAGCTGCACCCGCCGGGTGCGGCGGTGGACGTGGAGGGCACGCAGCGCGAGTACGCGCGGCTGCCCCAGCCGCAGGGCGAGTGGAGCGTGGAGCTGGAGGGCCCCGGGGTGCTGCAGCTGCAGGGCCGGGCGCTGCTGGGCACGGGCAGCGCGCAGTCGCGCGCGCTCGAGGTGCGCGAGGGCAGTGACGCAGCGGGCCGGGTGCTGGGCCAGGCCACGCTCGCGCCGCGCGCCGCGCTCGCCGACGCCGAGGATGCCGCGCTGCCTGCAGAGCGCCGGGCGCGCACGCTCGCCTCCGGCGAGCAGCTGGGGGTGCAGGAGGAGCTGCGGGTGGTGCTCTCCCCGGGCCGTCACCGCTACCGGGTGGCCTGGCAGGGCGGAGCGCTGCTCTTGCGCGCGCGCGTCGCCCAGCGCCGTCCCGAGCTGCGCGAGGTGCTCTCCCACTCGGCCACCTGGGAGTCCTACGCCCAGACGGCGTGGGAGGCCGTGAAGAGCGACCCCTCGGCGCCCGCCGCGCTGCTGCGCCAGGAGCTGGGCGCGCTGCTGCCCGACGCGTATCCGGCCGGCACGCCGCCCGGGCTGCGGGGCCTGCCGCTCCCGCTGCAGGTGCTCTCGCGCGTGCACGCAGCCGAGGCGGCGGGCGCGCCGGAGCGGCGCGCGGCCCTCGCGCTCGAGGCGGCGCGCGAGCTGGGCGCGCGCGCCCTGCCCGCGGATGCCCTCGGGTGGGACCTGCGCCTGCGCCTCGCGCGCCTGCTGCTGGACACGCACCATGCGGCCCAGGCGCACGCGGTGCTCGCCGCGGCGCCCGCCTTCCCGGAGTCCGGCTGGGTGGCGGCGCAGGCGGCGGAGCTGGTGGCGCGCCTGCCGCTCGGTGACCCACTGCGCAGCCGCGGCCTCGCGGCGCTCGAGCTCGCGTGGCGCAAGGAGCCCCTCTCCTCGGAGATCCGCCGCCGCTACCTCGCGGCCTGGTGGCAGGAGAGCCGCTGGAACCTCGTGTCGCCCTCGAGCGCGGCCACCGCCTCGGCGCAGCAGTGGCTGGACATCCAGCCGCCCCAGGACTCCGCCCGCGCCGAGTCCGGTGCCCTCTGGGCGCTGAGCCCCGGCCAGGACGTGTCCGTGAACAGCGCGCCCAGCGCGGGCGCCCAGACGCTGCTGCGCGCCTTCGTGGTGCCGCCGGCGGCCGGGACGAAGGACGTCTCCGCGCCGCTCGCCCTGCGCGTGGGCGCGACGAGCCTGCCGCTCGCCGGCGTGGACCCGGTGGAGCCGGTGGAGCTCGCCCTTCCCGCAGGCGCACACGCGCTGCGGCTCGAGGGTCCGCCCGCGACACGCGCCTTCCTCTCGCTCGCGCCCCAGAGCGGCACCGCGGCGGCGGACGTGGCCTACGTGCGCACGGGCTGGCCGCTGCGCGCAGGCGCCGGAGCCCTGCGCTTCCGCATTCCGGATCCCCAGCTGCCCACCCCCGTGCGCCTGCAGCTGCGCGCGCCCTCGGCCTCGGGCGGGCCGGTGCGCGTGACGCTGCACACGGACGTGGGCCCCACGCGCCGGCTCGTGCTCTACCCGGCCGCCGCCAACGCGCAGCACCTCGCGCTGGACGGCTCGGCGCGCCCCTCGCCTGCCGCGGCCGCCGCCGTGGTGATGCTGCCGCCGCTCACCCGCGAGGTGTGGCTGGAGCTGGAGAAGGGCTCCGCGGACGTGGCCGCCTCGCTCGCCGTGCGCCGCGACCTGCCCAGCGATGAAGCCCCCTCTGCTGCCCCCGCGCTCGCCGCGGCCGCGCCGGAGCGGCCCGTGGAGCAGCTGCTCGCGCTCTCGCGCCAGGTCTCGAACCAGCCGCGCTCCGCCCGCTTCCTCCTCGCCCGCGCCGAGCTGTTGCTCGCGCTCGGTGAGGAGGGGCTCGCGCGCGCGGACCTCGGCCGGGTGACGCGCCTGCAGGAGCCGCTCACGTCGGCGCAGGCCACCCAGCTCAACCACCTCATCGCCATGGCGGAGGGGGACCGCAGCGAGGTGCGCCTCGCGCAGCCGGCCTCCACGCCCACCCTGCTCGCCCCGGCCTTCCCGGCACTCGAGGGTGCCCAGTCCGCGCCGGTGCGCGCGCTGCTGACGACCGCGCGCGAGCGCGGTGCGAAGGCCGCGCTCGCGCTGCCCCAGAGCGGGGCCACGCCGGCCGAGCGCTACGTGCGCGCGCGGCTGCAGGCGCGCGCCGGCGAGCCGGACGCGGCCGCCCTCTCCCTCGTCCAGCTGTACCGCGAGACGGGCCGCCCGCAGGTGGGGCTCGAGGCGCTCGCGCTGCTGGATCAGCTGCAGCCCACCTCGAGGACCTGGGCGGAAGGCGGCGCCCCGCTGGGCTCTGCCATCGCCGTGCAGCTGGGCGAGTGGGCGGACCTCCCGCTGGTGCGCCGCATGCGCACCACGGCCGGCCGCTGGACGCGCTGGGAGCGCCTGCGCGACGCGGAGCAGGCGGCGGGCCACCTCGAGGCGCTGCAGCGCGGCGCCCCCCAGGAGCGCGCGGAGCTGGTGCGCAAGGCGCTGCTCGCCCCGCCCTGGCCGCTCGAGGAGGCGCGCCTGCTCAGCGCGGGCCGCGCGAGCGTGCTGGACCTGGAGACGGCCGGCGCCCAGCGCCTCGGCGCCCAGGTGCAGTGCAGCCCGGCCACCCTCGACGCGGGTGACGACGCCGAGCCCTCGCCCTGCACCTTCACCCTGCGGGTGGATGGCGCCACGGCGCTGAAGCAGGAGGTGCAGCCGGGCGGCGCGGCGCTGCTCGCCGCGCCGCTGAGCGCCCCGGGCCGCCACCAGCTCGAGCTGCTGCTCGCGCAGAACGGCGAGGGCCGCCAGGCCGCCGTGCGCTTCGTCGCGCTCGGCCAGGCGGGCGCCTCGGACGACGGGGCGCAGGCGCTGCAGGCGCAGCAGCCCCTCTCGCTGCTGCGCAGCCGCCCCGGCCAGCCCGTGGTCATGACGGTGCTGGGCCCCACCGCGCTGCGCGTCTCGGCGCGCGCGGTGTCCCCGCAGCCGGGGCGCGAGCTGCTCCTGCAGAGCACGCCGGTCGCGTCCGCCAGCGGCGGCTCGGGAGGCGCCGCGGTGCAACCGCAGCGGCTCGGCCTGCCCGCGGAGCTGGACACCCGGGTGTCCGGCATCTCCGAGCCGGTGGGCTCGGAGGGCGAGACGCTGCTGCTGCTGCCCGAGCGCGGGCCGCACCAGGTCCGCTTCGAGTCGACCGAGGGCGAGGTGCTCCTGCACGTGGACACGGGCGTGGCGCACGCGCCCGAGACCCAGCGCATGGAGCGCTTCAGCGCCGCGGACCCCACCGCCGAGCCGCTGCCCTGGCCGGCGAACCCGCAGGCCCTCAGCCTGCTGCCGGACAGCGGCCCCAGCCTCGGCGCCGCGCGCAGCCTTGGCATGCTCAGCGCCGAGGTCGCCGCCCGCCAGGAGAACGTGGAGGACGGCGACCAGCTCAACCGCCCGCTGCGCACGGGGCTCGAGCTGCAGCTGGGCTGGCGCCAGGAGCTGGCGGAGGACCGCGTGTGGCTGCGGCTCACGCCCGAGCTGCGCCTGCCCACCGAGGGCGGGCCGGTGCTGGGGGCGCGCTCCTCCCTCTACGTGAAGCAGCTGCCGGGGCAGCTGCGCCTGCAGCTGTCGGGCGCGGCGTACGGCCAGCGCCTCGAGCAGGTGCTGCGCTACCGCGTGCAGGGACGCGTCGGCCTCGACCGCTGGGTGCGGCTGAGCACGGACTTCGCGCTGATCCCGGGCCTCGGCTTCACCCTGGAGACGCAAGGGGGCGGCGAGGGCGGGCCGCCGGCGTCCGACTATGATCGCAACGTCTCCTGGCTCTTCGGGCGCGAGCACCCGCGCCGGCTCACCCCGCGCCTCTCGCTGCGCTGGCAGCCCCTGCAGGATCACGTGGGCACCCTGAGCACCTGGGCGGTGAGCAACGCGGATCTGCGCACGGCGGACAGCCTCAACTCGCAGCTGCGCTGGTCGGCGCTGCTCTTCGGCCCGCGCAGCCAGGCGCGCGCCACGCTCGCCTACGACGCCTCGCTGCGCATGGAGGACACCCACCGCCGCGAGCAGTACCTGCGCCACGGCGCCCTCGCGGGCCTGGACTGGGGCTTCTGGAAGGGCCGCGACGGCCGCCTGCTCGTCTTCGCCGAGGACCGGGCGCTCTACTCCGGTCCCTTCGGGCTGCAGAACCAGGTGTCCGTGGGCCTGCGCTGGGACTGGACCGGCGGCCGCGGCCTGCGCGATGTGACTCCGTACGAGGAGGAGTTCGAGAAGCTGCTCGCTCCCCGACGTCCCACCGACTAGCGCTGTCGAACGTCGAACGCTCCGCGCCCGGCCTCCCGGCCGCTGCCCAGCAGCGCCGGGGCGCCGTGCGCACCCTCCCACCGATGCGATTCCGTCCCGAGCCGACTCAGGATTCTCTCGCCATGTCTTCGCCCTCTGACGAAGCGCCCGCAGGTGAGCTCGGAAGCCTGCTGCTGCGCGTCCTGCCGCCCCTGCACCGCAAGGTGCGCGCGCCGCTCGCGCAGGAGCTCGCCGAGCGCCTCTCGCTGCAGGCCAGCCTCAAGCCCTCGGGCCTGCGCCCCACGCCCACCACCCTGCTGTACGAGGCGCTGGGAGACCTGGAGGCGGAGGTGAAGGAGGTGGAGGCGGCGATCGCCCAGCTCACCCGCCGCTACAACGAGGCACCGGACGCCGCCGCCCGCCGCGCGGTGCTCGTGGCCCACCTCGAGGAGACGGTGGAGGACGCCGCCGAGCGCCGCAAGGACCTGCGCGCCCTGCACCGCTGGCTCGGCTTCGATGCCCTGCGCGAGCGCCTCGAGCGCCAGCGCCAGTCGCTGCAGCTCGAGGAGGAGACCGCGCTCCTCTGTCTGGGAGGCCTTTTGCGCACGGGCGAGGTGGAGACCCGGCTGAGCCCCAGCGTGGGCGCCCCGCTCGCGCGCGCGCTGCTGGAGCTGGCGAGCCGCAGTCCGCGGCCCCAGAACCAGCTCGCCGCGGTGCAGGCCCTGCGCGCGCTGGTGGAGGCGCACCCCGGGGTGGCACAGGGCCTCCAGGAGCCGGGGCCTGCGCTCATCGCGCTCGTGGAGCAGCATTCCGCGAGCCCCTTCCTGCGCGCCGAGGCCCTGCGCGTGCTGCTGCGGGTGGAGCCCGAGGGCGGGCGCGTGCTCATGCGCCAGCGGCTGCAGGCGCCCTTCGCCGCCGGGCGCGACTTCCTCTTCCGCCGCGAGGCGCTGGAGCTGCTCGCGCCGCTGCTGCCCCCCGAGGAGCTGCACGCCCTGCTGGTGAACGTGGGCCGCGCGGACCCGAGCGAGTACGTGCGCATGGGGCTGTGCAACCTGGTGCTCGCGCTGCCGCAGGGCGTGCGCCTCCTCGCGCAGCGGGCCGGCCTGGACGCGGAGTCCCCGGAGCCGAGCCCCCGCGTGCGGGCGAGCGCCGTGCTCGTGGCCATTGCCGCGCTCCGTGAGCCCGGAGCGCAGGCGCCCGAGCGCCGCAGCGCCCTGAGCACGCTGCTCGCCGAGGTGCTGCGCCGCGAGGTGGACCCGCTGCCGCTGCGCATCGCCTGCGAGCAGGTGGGTGAGCTGGCGGGCGCGGTGGCGGAGCTGCCGGGCCTCGCCACCCTGAGCGAGGCGCTGGACGGGGTGCTCTCGCGCGAGGGCCTCGCGGGGCCCGTGCTCGAGGCGGCTGCGGCCGCCGCGCAGGTGCTGCAGCGCCAGCAGGACGGGGCGCGCCGGGCGTGGACGCGCTACCTCGCGCGCGTGGCCGCGGAGCTGCCGGTGGGCGGCACCACGCGCATCGAGATCGACCCGGCCCCCGAGGGGCTGCCTCCGCTGCCCGAGCAGGACGCCTGGCTGGGCGCCATCCTCGCGGACCTGTCCTACGCGGGCCAGGGCCTCTACGCGCAGCGCGAGGGACACCTGCTTCGCCTGTGGCGCGGGGACCGCTTCGCCCGCCGCGCCTGGCGCGTGTGGCACGAGCTGCGCCGGCCCGCGCCCAACAAGCGCCAGGCCTTCCAGCACACCGTGGGCCGCGTCATCCCGGGCCCGCTGCGCGCACACCCCGGCCACCTGGACGAGATCACCCAGACCCTGGTCCCCGGCGAGCGCGTGCACGTGGCCACCGAGGGCAGCTGGGGCCGCCACTTGCCCACCGTGGACGATCTGCTGGACCTGCCCCTGGGCTCCGCCCAGGAGGTGCGGCTGTTCAGCAGCCACGGCACCACCACCGTCGCCCCGCCCGCCTCGCTGGGCCAGCGGCTGCGCAACCGCCTGCGCATCACGCGCGAGTACGAGCAGTTCGCGCAGCTGCGCCTCGCCTCGCTCAACGGCAGCGAGCCGCGCGACCGCCGCCGCTACGTGGAGACGCTGGAGCGCGAGCTCGGCCTGCGGGTGAGCTTCACGCCGTACCGCAACGAGATTCCCACGCCGCGTCCGCTCGAGACCCTGTTCGGCACCGACCCGGGCGCAGGCGCCTCCGGCGGAGCCGCAGCCACCGGTGCGCTGCTCTCGGGCCTCGCGCTCGTGGACACGGGCTGGATCGCCGAGCTGGGCAACCGGCTGCTCGAGAACGACAGCTACTTTCGCGGCACCAGCGGCAACGGCCTGCTCGCGCTCGCGCTGTTCACCGCGGCGATCTTCACGGTGTTCCTGGTGCACGCCTTCGTGCAGCGCCAGGGCGTGCGCCGCACCCGCGAGAGCATCCCGCTGTGCATCGGCGGCTGGGGCACCCGCGGCAAGTCCGGCACCGAGCGCCTCAAGGCAGCGCTCTTCAGCGGCCTGGGCTTCGACGTGTTCGCCAAGACCACCGGCTCCGAGGCCATGTTCGTGCACTCGGCACCGGGCGCCGCGCCCTCCGAGTTCTTCATCTTCCGCCCCTACGACAAGGCGACCATCTGGGAGCAGCGCGACATGCTCGAGCTGGGCGCGAAGCTCGGCACCGAGGTCTTCCTCTGGGAGTGCATGGCGCTGCAGCCCAACTTCGTGGACCTGCTGCAGAACGACTGGATGAAGGACGACCTGGCCACGCTGACCAACGCGTACCCGGACCACGAGGACATCCAGGGCCCCGCCGGCATCAACGTGGCCTCCGTCATCAGCCAGTTCATGCCCGAGGGCGGCAAGGTGGTGACGAGCGAGGATCACTTCCTGCCGCTCTTCGAGGAGACCGCGCGCGCGAAGGACACCACCCTCGTGCACAGCAAGGCGTACGAGGCCGAGCTCATCCCCGAGGAGCTGCTCGCCCTGTTCCCCTACCGCGAGCACCCGCGCAACATGGCGCTGGTGGCCACGGTGGCCGAGCAGCTCGGGGTGCCGCGCACGCGCGCCCTCGCGCTGATGGCCGAGCACGTGCAGCCGGAGATCGGCGTGCTCAAGGTGTTCCCCTCCGCGCGCGTGCGCGGCCGCACGCTCACCTTCATCAACGGCCACTCGGCCAACGAGCGCACCGGCTTCCTCAACAACTGGATCCGCACCGGCCTGGACGCGGTGGACCCGGAGCGCCATCCCGAGCGCGCGGTGCTCACCGTCATCAACAACCGCTGGGACCGCGTCTCCCGCTCCGAGGTCTTCGCCCGCATCATGGTCGAGGATGCGCCGGCAGACCGGCACGTGCTCATCGGCACGAACCTCGAGGGTCTGCAGAAGTTCGTCCGCGACGCGCTCGGGGGATACCTCGACCGCGTCGAGGTGGTGAGCACGGATGACCTGAGGGGCGCGCCCGCCGAGGGTGCGCCGCACCCCGAGCAGCGCCTCGCGCAGGCGATGGCGCGGCTGAAGATCCCGCGCCCCTCCGTGGACCTCTTCCTCGAGCGCGTGGCGCTCTACGCCCGCGGCGCGGGGCTGCGCCTCACGCCCAGCGCCGAGCTGCAGGCCGCGGTCACCTCCGCCCTCGTGGACGCGGGCGACACCGTGGCGGTGGGCGCGGTGCGCGAGGCGCTCGCCTCGAGCGTGGGCCCGCTCCTCGAGCGCTGCCTCGAGGCGGAGCCGCAGCCCGAGGATCCGAAGCTGCCCGAGGTGCTCGCGCAGGCCACCGGGGAGGAGGTGCGCACGCACGCGCTCTACCTGCTCGCGCGCCTGGTGGTGCACGCGCGGCTTCGCGCCGCCCTGCCCCGCCCCGGTGCGAGCGATCCCGCGGGCGAGGTGAAGCAGTTCCGCAGCCAGTTCCGCGCGGCCTACAAGGCGCTCTTCATGGAGCAGCTGGTGCCCGTGCCGGACTCGCACGCCACCGGCGACCAGGTGATCGACGCCTGCGCCCGCGCGGTCGCGCCGGGCCTGCAGGTGAGCATCATGGGAGCCCAGAACATCAAGGGCACCGGCCTGGACTGGGTGTACCGCTGGATCGCCCTGGACCGCGTGAAGAGCGCGCTGGAGTCCTTCCGCCTCGGCGCGCCGGACGTGCGCCGCCGCGCCCTGGAGGCCCTGGAGGGCTTCGAGGACCCGGGCCTCATCGACTCGGGGCTCGCGCGCCGGGTGCTGCCCGCGCTCGCGAGCGAGGCGATGAGCGCCGAGGAGGCGGAGATGCTGCAGCAGCTCGCCGACCGGGCCCGCGCCACGCACGAGGCGAAGCTCGCGGCGCTGCAGCACACCCGCGCGGACACACGCTCGGAGCGGCTCACCGCCAGCCTGGAGAAGGTGCTCGACTACGTGGACAGCGTGGACCGACGCCGGCTCGCGCAGATGCTGATGAAGGACCTCGTAGAGGGCCGCGTTTCCCACAAGCGCGCCGCGCTGGAGATGCGCAAGCTGTACGAGCGGCAGAAGGGAGGCTGGCTGCGCGAGAGCTTCACCCCGCTCGCCGCGCTGAGCCTCCTGCTGCCGCCCTGGCTGCGCCGCACCCGCCCCGAGCCGCAGCCGGAGCTCGCGGACTCCGCCACGCCGCCTCCTGCGCAGGGGGCGAGCACGGCGCCGTTCTTCGAGCTGGACCGCGCCTCTCCGCCGCGCATGCCGGTTCCTGACGCCAGCGGGCTGCTGCGCAACCAGCTGCAGCCCCGCGAGCGGCGCGCCACCCTCGAGGGCTCCGACGCCGTGCGCCAGGAGCCCGCGGCGCCGCCGCGCAGCGAGTCCTCCGAAGAGGGTGGAACGGGCAAGAAGTAGCGTTGCAAGGGGGGCCGGAGCGCACTCGCAGTCCGGCCCCTTTCGCGCATGGAGCGGCCCCGTGCGGGAATCTTGACGGGACGCGCTGCTACATCGATGTTGCGCGGCCTCATGCCCGTCCTGCGTGGTGCCGTCACCTTCTCGCGCTTCCGTGCTGAACCCGCGGAAGACGCTCCCTCCGACGTCAAGAAGTGGCTCAGCCGCGGCCTGAAGGCGCACGCCTTCGAGCCCATCGATCGCAAGTCCGAGGACGAGACGTCCGCGGGCTTCGTCGAGCTCGAGAACTCCGACTCCACGGAGTTCTCCCCCGGCAGCTTCCTCTATGGCGAGTACGCGCTGATCGGCTACCGCGTGGACCGCATCAAGGTCCCGGCGGCCGCGCTCAAGGCGGAGCTGGCCAAGTGGGCCGCCGCCTTCGAGAAGGAGCACGACCGGCCGCCCAGCCGCGCCGAGAAGGCCTCCAACCGCGACTCCCTGCGCCAGATGCTGCGCAACCGCGCCGTGCCCGGCACCAAGGTCCACGACCTGAGCTGGAACCTGAAGACGCAGCAGCTGCAGATCTGGGCCGCCTCGCGCAAGGCGGTGGAAGAGGTGCAGTCCGCCGTGGAGAGCGCCTTCGGGGTGAAGCTCACCGCGATGGTGCCCGCGGCCGTGGCGGCTCGCCAGGGCATCGACGAGGAGTCCCTCAAGCCCACGGCGGAGCTGGTGGGTGGCGAGCTGATGGCGGAGGTGTCCCATGGGTAAGCGGGAGCAGGCGCGCAGCGAGGCGGCGTTCATGCGCGGCGACACCGGCGTGGACGGTGCGGCGACGGAGGAGAAGCAGGACGAGGCCGAGCTCGAGAAGGGCAAAGCCCGCGAGGCCCTGCTGCGCGGCAAGGCCTATCTCGGCCGCGAGTTCCTCACGTGGCTGCTGTGGCGCTCGGAGTCCGGCGACCCCATCGCCCAGCACGAGGGCACGGGCCTGGTGCCGCTGTTCCAGGGCCGCGTGGTGCTCAAGGGCATCACCGGGGACGTGACCGAGCTCTCTGCGAAGGGCACGCTCGCGCCCTACTCCGAGCAGGTGCGCTTCGCGCTGGACCGCGGGCTGCTCATCCACATGGCGCGCGTGCGCCTCAACGTGGGCGAGCGCACCTTCGAAGCCACCCTGGACGCCGAGTTCCTCGACATCCGCGCGGCGAAGCTGCCCGAGCTGATGAGCGAGGAGGAGGACGATCGCATCTCGGAGCGCCTCTACCTCTCGGACCAGCTCTCCGCGATGATCGACACGCTCCTGGACACCTTCATCCGCGTGCGCACCGGCGCCACCTGGAGCAAGCAGGTGGTGCCGGAGATGAAGCGCTGGATGAAGGGCGAGGACAAGCCCACCCTGGACGTGGTGGGCCGCGCCCGGCGCGCCGCGCAGGGCTGAGCCCCGGGAGGCACCGGGGGCGTGCGCGCGCGGCGCCGCCCCCCGGTCCCTCACGCGGCAGGCTGCGCCGCTTCGGGCAGCGCCTGCGGAAGCGCGACGATGCGGATCCGCCGGCGCCCGCTGGGCACCTGCCACTCGATGGACTGGCCGACGGAGAGCCCCAGCAGCGCGCTCCCCACCGGTGCGAGCACGGAGAGCGCGCCCGGCGCGCCGCGCGCCTCCAGCGGGTAGCACAGCCGCACCTGGCGGCGCGCACCCGTCTCCTCCTCCTCGAAGAGGACGGTGCTGTTCATCGCCACCACGTCCGGTGGCACCTGCTCTACGACGTCCGCGCGCAGCAGCTCCTGCTCGAGGCGCTCGACGAGCACCGCGTCGCGCCCCTCCGCATGCTGCTCGATGAGTCTCTGCAGCCGGTCGAAGTCCTGGCGGCTGACGGTGATTCGAGGGTGGTTGCTCATGCTTCCTCCTGTGCTGTGTGAAGGGGTGGGATCAGCCGGCCAGAGCACCGGTCCAGGACGGTGCGTCGCTCGCGGGGAACGAGTCCTCGGAGGCGACGTCCACGGCGCGCAGGCCCCGCCGGCGGCGCTTCGCCGCGTTCGCGAGTTCGAGCGTGGTGATGAGGCCCGCCACGCCTCCGCCCTCTCCGAGGACGACGGCGCAGCGGACCCCGGCCTGCACCAGGCGCGCAGCGAGCTCCTCGAGCGGCTCGCGCTCCCACGTGACGAGGAAGCGCGGGTGGGCGAGGTCACCGACGCCATGGACCGGATGGCCCTGCGCGGCGGCCTCCGCGCCGAAGACGAGCTGGCGCAGGGTCACCAGGCCGTGGATGCGATCCTCATCTGCGATGACCAGGAGACCCCGGGGTGATCGGGCCATGGCCGCAGCGGCCTCGCGCAGCGGCGTGCGCGGCTCGAGCACGGCGACATCACGGAGCATCAGCTCTCGAACGAACAGGGACATGGGGCTCTCCAGGGCAGAGGTTGGACGGGTGCCGCAGGCAGGGCGCGGAGGGGCCGCTCGCGCAGTGCCTGCGCCTTCGGGTTCGCGAAAGGGGCCGCCAGCGGCTCGGGGTTACCGAGAGGCGACGGCCGGCACGCCAAGCCAGGCAGCGGCCCGGTGCATCACGGAGCGACGCGCGCGCACCTCTCGCCTGTTCGCGCGGGTGCTGAACGGGCTGAGGGGTGGAGACGTGGGCACGTCGGGACTCCGTGAAGGGAGGTGGCTCCCCTCTCAACCGCGCGGGGCGCCCATCTGTTCCCGCAGCGCGACGAAGGGACGAAGTGCCCTCGGGCGGGGACGAACGACATCCCCGAGGGGTGTACCATGGGCCGGTGCAGCCGCTACGGTGTGTGGATGCGGCGAATCGACGTGCGCCCCCTCCTGGCAGTGTGCGCCTGGTGGACGCTCGAGGGCCTGGTCACGGCCGGGCAGCTGATGACGATGCAGTTCGGCGATGAGCCGGTGACTGTGGCGAGCGCCCTGCGGCGCGGCCTGCTCTCGGCCTGGACCTGGGTCCCGCTGTCCATGCTGCTGCTGGCCTGCGTGCAGCGCTACCCCCTGGACCCGGGCCGGCGCACGCGGGCCCTGGCGGTGTACGCCGCCGCGACGGCGCTCGTGGTGGCGCTGCGAGCGGTGACCATCTTCCACCTCAACCCGGTGCTCGGCTGGTACCGCGACCTGCCGCCCTTCCGCGAGGTCCTGCTCACCAGTCTCTTCAACAACCTGCTGATGTGCTGGCTCACCATCGGCGTGTGGCACGGGCTCCTGTATGCGCGGCGCGCGCACCAGCGCGAGCGCCAGGCGGAGCAGCTGCAGGCGCGGCTGACGGCGGCGCGGCTGGAGGCGCTCCACGCCCAGCTCGACCCGCACTTCCTCTTCAACGCACTCAACTCCGCGGCGGAGATGGTGCACCGGGACGTGGACGCGGCGGACCGGATGCTGGTCGGGCTCGGCGAGCTGCTGCGCAGCAGCCTCGATCACCGGCAGCACGCGCTGGTGCCTCTGCACGCGGAGCTGCAGCTGGTGCAGCACTACCTGGAGATCGAGGGGGCGCGCCTGGGCGACCGGCTGCGGCTGACCTGGGACGTGGCGCCCGGGCTGGACGATGCGCGGGTGCCTCCCCTGCTGCTGCAGCCCCTGGCGGAGAACGCCATCCGCCACGCGGTCGCGCCGAGGCTCGGCCCCGGGCGGCTGGGCATCCACGCGCGGGCCGAGGGCGGAGCGCTGCTGCTCGAGGTGAGCGACGACGGCGCGGGGACGGGCGCGGGGAAGCCCGGGCGCGGCACGGGGCTCGCCAACGTGCGCTCGCGCCTGGAGTGCCTCTACGGCGAGGAGGCCACGCTCGAGCTCCTCTCCGAGCCCGGCGGCGGCACGCGGGCCCGGCTGCGCCTCCCGCTCCGGCACGCCGCGCGGAGTGCCGCGTGAGGCCTGCGCTGCGCGCCGTCATCGTGGACGACGAGCCGCTGGCGCGCGCCCGGCTGACGCGCCTGCTCGCCTCCGAGGCGGACGTGGACCTGGTGGGCGAGTTCGCTGACGGGGCATCCGCGGCCCAGGCCCTGCCGGGGCTCGGCGCGCACGTGGTGTTCCTCGACGTGCAGATGCCCGAGGTGGACGGCTTCGGGATGCTGCAGGCGCTGCCCCCGGCGGAGCGCCCGCTCGTGGTCTTCGTCACCGCCCATGCGCAGCACGCGGTGCGCGCCTTCGACGCCCAGGCGGCCGACTACCTGCTCAAGCCCGTGGGGCCGGACCGCCTGCACGAGTCCGTGGAGCGGGTGCGCCGCCGGCGCGCAGGGCTCTCGGCCACCCCGGGCGCGTACCCGGAGCGGCTCGCGGTGCCGGACGGCCAGCACCTGCGCGTGGTGCCGGTCTCGGAGCTGGAGTGCGTGCGCGCCCAGGGCAACTACGTGGAGCTGTGCGTCGGCAAGCGCACCCTGCTGCTGCGCGAGACGATGGCGAACCTGGAGGCCCGGCTGGACCCGCGCCTCTTCCTGCGCGTGCACCGCTCGCACATCGTCCGGCTGGACCTGGTGGACGCCGTGGAGGCGTGCGAGGGCGGCGGGTGCCTCGTGCGGATGCGCAGCGGCCTGCGCCTGGCCGCCGGCCGGAGCCACCGCGCGGCGCTGCGGCGGGCGCTCGGGGGCGAGGCCTAGGCCCCCGGACATAGATAATGTCCACCCCCAGCATGGACTCGCTGCGGGTGGACAGGGCAGAGCGGGAGCGGCTGCGAAGCATTGGCCACTCCGCGGACGTGGATGCGGCCGAGCGCGACCGGG